>NZ_JBHRXE010000034.1:0-24601 GCF_042648325.1 Paracoccus simplex
CCGCGGAGAGCTTCTTGGGCTTCATCGACATCACATCGATCCGCCTCTGGATCCGCCATTTGTCAACATGACCTAATTCCGCTACCGAATGGGCCGCTAAAAGTTCCTTGGTAAGAAACGCCGATAACTCTATAGTCAGGAATTTCAGCGCTATTCGGGTATCCTTCGGATTCGTATTTAACCCATTCAGCAAGAGGGTCGCTGCCTAATCTTGACGCCAAGTATCGTAGTTTTAGCAGAATTGGGCCAATATCTTCGCCATTCATAAGCGACTTTTGTAGGTCTCTCAGCAGCCCCATATGTTTCTCCTCTGGCCGCGCAATGCCAATTTCTCATTAGCGCCGTGTTAAGGCTAAGATGGTTGGACTTGGAAGGTATGTCCAGCCCACCCAAATGCTGTCCAATGAGCGACTGGATGACCGCGCATGCAGCCGTCAGTGTTCACAGTTTCGTGAGCGTTCAGCCGGTCGCAGCGGGCGTTTCTAGCCGTTTCCCAGACATGCAAAACAACATGCAAAGACTGCTGAAATCGCCAAGTTATTCAATGAAATCAATGGTAAGTGGCGGAGAGGGTGGGATTCGAACCCACGGAACCCGTGAAGGCTCAACGGTTTTCGAGACCGCCCCGTTCGACCACTCCGGCACCTCTCCGCGCTTTCTGGGTGGTGGCGGGGATTTAGACGGGCGGGGGTTGAAGCGCAAGGGGCTTCGCGCGAAAACCGCGAAAATTTTCTTGCGAGGTGGATCATGGCAGCAGGCGCGCAAAACCGGGGGCAGGGGGCGCCGTCATGCCCCTGCTGATCGGGCCCATCGCCCATCCGCTGATGCGCGCCCAACTCGCCCCGCAGGCCGTCGAGGCCGCGCCGGTCCTGGGCGCGCTGCAGGGCGGCGGGATGGCGGGCATCGCCCCGCAGGGCTGGCCGCGGTTGCTGGCCGGCGACCGGATGCTGCCGGTCTGGCAGACCGGCTGGACCCCGGCGCTGCGCCGCTATGCCGAGATCTTCGGCCTGGAGCCGCAGGACCATGATGGCCGGGCGCTGCTGGGCCTGGGCGAACCCGCCGCGGAGGCGGACGAATGGCAGCCGGCGCTGGCCGCGGCGCTGGCGGCATGGCTGCTGCGCCTGCCTGCATCGCGCCCTGCCGGGGATCTGCGCCGGCGCTTGCCGATGATCGCCACCTGGGTCGCCTCGCGCCAGCGTGCCGCGGGCGAAAATCCCGGCCTGCCGCATGTCGGGCCGGCCGGCTCGCCTCGTACCCGCATCGATTCGGTCGAGGAGCCCTATTCCGCGTATTTCTCGATGGAGGAGATCCGGCTGAGCCAGCGCCGCAACGACGGCGATTGGACCCCGCCGCTGTTGCGCGCCGTCTTCGTCTCGGGCGATGCGACGGTGGTGCTGCCCTGGGATCCGGTGCGCGACCGGGTCATGCTGATCGACCAGCTGCGCGCCGGGCCGCTGGCGCGCGGCGATGCCCAGCCCTGGCTCTACGAGACGGTGGCCGGCCGCGTCGATGCCGGCGAGACCCCGGAACAGGCCGCCCGGCGCGAGGCGGTCGAGGAGACGGGCATCGCTCTGACGCGGCTGATCCCGGCACCGCACAACTATCCCAGCCCCGGGGCGATGGCGGAATACCTCTATCTTTATGTCGGCATCGCCGATCTGCCCGACGACAGCGCCGGCCTCGGCGGGCTCGCGACCGAGGACGAGGACATCCGCTCGCACCTGATCCCGCGGGCCGAGCTGACGCGGATGGCGCTGGCGGGCGAGATCCGCAACGGCCCGCTGTTGAACCTGGCGTTGTGGCTGGAGCTGCGACATGCCGAGATCCGGCAGAGCCTGGACGCGGCGATGCCCGGCGCGGCGGATCCGGGCCGGTTGGACCGTCCGGGGTTGCCGCCGTCGACCGGCGGCGTGTAAACCGGGCGGGAACATCCTGCGAAAGGCCAAGCCCATGCGCATCTGCCCCGATCTTGCCTCTGCCATCGGAAACACCCCTCTGATCCGGCTGCGCCGGGCCTCGGAAGAAACCGGCTGCGAGATCCTGGGCAAGGCCGAGTTCATGAATCCGGGCCAATCGGTCAAGGACCGGGCCGCGCTCTACATCATCAAGGACGCGGTGGAACGGGGCGAGCTGAAGCCCGGCGGCACCATCGTCGAGGGCACGGCCGGCAATACCGGCATCGGCCTGGCACTGGTCGGCGCCTCGATGGGCTTCCGCTCGGTCATCGTCATTCCCGAGACGCAGAGCCAGGAAAAAAAGGATATGCTGCGGCTGGCCGGCGCCGAGCTGGTCGAGGTGCCCGCGCAGCCCTACAAGAACCCCAACAATTACGTGCGCTATTCCGGCCGCCTGGCCGAGGAACTGGCGCGGACCGAGCCGAACGGCGCCATCTGGGCCAACCAGTTCGACAATGTCGCCAACCGGCAGGCGCATCTGGAGACCACCGGCCCCGAGATCTGGGAACAGACCGGCGGCCGGGTGGACGGCTTCGTCTGCGCGGTCGGCTCGGGCGGGACGCTGGCGGGGGTCGCCATGGCGCTGCAACCCAAGGGCGTCAAGATCGGCCTGGCCGACCCGGAGGGCGCGGCGCTTTACAGCTTCTATACCGAGGGCGTCTTCGACAGCCCCGGCTCGTCGATCACCGAGGGCATCGGCCAGGGTCGGATCACCGCCAACCTGGAAGGCTTCACGCCGGATTTCGCCTATCGCATCCCGGATGCCGAGGCGCTGCCGGTGATCTTCGACCTGCTGGAGCGGGAAGGGCTTTGCCTGGGCGGCTCGTCGGGGGTGAACGTCGCCGGCGCCATCCGCATGGCCAAGGACATGGGCCCCGGTCACACCATCGTGACGGTGCTTTGCGATTATGGCACGCGTTACCAGACCAAGCTCTTCAACCCGGAATTCCTGCGGGCCAAGGGCCTGCCGGTGCCGGAATGGCTGGCCCGCAAGCCTGCCGATCTGCCCGAAGTCTACGAGGACTGAACCGGCCCATGCCTTCTGCCCCGCCCCGGCCCCAGGCCCGCCGCGCGCCCCGCCATGCCCTGCTGTCCCGCTTCGCGACGGTCGCCGTCGTGCTGCTGCTGGCCTTGTCGCTGGGGCTGGCGCGGCCGGCCCTGGCCCAGGATCCGCAGGCACCGGATTACGACGCCTGGAACAAGCTGGCCGAACAGGCCGAGCAGATCCTGGAATCCGGCTCGGCCAATGATGCGCGGCTGCAGACCATCCGCGACGAGGTGGTGAAATGGCGCGAGCGCTTCAAGGAGGCGCAGGGCATCAACGCCACCCGCATCGCCACGCTCAAGGACCAGATCGCCGCACTTGGCCCGGCGCCGACCGAGGGGCAGACGGAATCCGAAGACATCGCCGCCCGTCGCAAGGAGTTGAACGAACAACTCTCGACCCTGCAGGCGCCGGGGCTGCAGGCGGTGGAATCGCATGGCCGCGCCGATGGCATCGTCACCCAGATCGACCAGACACTGCGCGCCCGCCAGACCTTTGCGCTGATCCGCAAGACGCCCTCGCCGCTGAATCCGGCGAACTGGCCGCCGGCCATGGCCGAGGCCGGCCAGGTCGCCGGCAAGATCTATGCCGAGGCGCGTGACCGCTGGGACAGCACCGGCGGCATGACTGGCTTCACCGCGCGGCTGCCGGCCATCGCGGGCTTCCTGCTGGTGGCGCTGCTGCTGCTGTCGCGCGGTCGGCACTGGATCGACTCGTTGCCGTCGCGGCTGTCGGCGCGGGCCAGCGAGCGGTCGCGGGCGGCGCTGATCTTCGGGGTCTCGCTGGGCCAGATCGCCATTCCGCTGATCGGGGTGATCCTGTTCGCGGCGGCCTTGGGCGCGACCGACCTGTTCGACGACTGGGGCCTGCCGCTCTTGCGCTCGGTGCCGGCGGCGGGGCTGTCCTTCTTCGGCGGCATCTGGCTGGCGCGCGGGCTGTTCCCGGCCCCCGACACCGGCGTGCAGCCGCCCCTGCCGATGAGCGCCGAGCGCCGCGCCAAGGCGCAGTTCCGCGCCACGCTGCTGGCCTCGGCCCTGGCGCTGCACCAGCTTTTCGCCCGCACCATCCTGCCGCTGTCCGGCTTTCACAGCCAGAACGACACCGGCACCGTCCCCGAAAGGCTCAGCGAGGCCTCGGCCGGGGTCTGGCACCTCCTGCTGGTGCTGTTCGGCGCCTTCTGCCTGTTCCAGCTTTGCAACGTGCTGCGCGGCCTGCGCCCGAACGAGGCTTCCGAGACGCCGGATTACCGCATCCGCGTGGTGAACTTTCTGGCCATGGCCGGCCGGCTTCTGGCGCTGGTGACGCCGGTTCTGGCGGCGGCGGGCTATGTGACGGCGGGGAATGCGCTGCTTTGGGCCGCGGTTCTGACGCTGGCGCTGGTCGGGCTACTGATCATCCTGCAGGATTTCATCGCCGATTTCTATGCCATGGCCAAGGGCGGCGACCAGTCGGCGCGGGACGCGCTGATGCCGGTGCTGGTCGGCTTCGCGCTGATCTTGCTGTCGCTGCCGCTGTTCGCGCTGATCTGGGGCGCGCGGGTCAGCGACCTGGCCGAGGCCTGGACCAAGGCGCAGCAGGGCTTTGCCTTCGGCGGCGTGCGGCTGTCGCCCATGGCCATCCTGACCTTCCTGATCGTCTTCGCGGTCGGCTATTCTCTGACCAGTTTCGTGCAGGGCGCCTTCCGCAGCTCGATCCTGCCCAAGACCCGGATGGATGCGGGCGGGCAGAATGCGGTCTCGTCGATGATCGGCTATGTCGGGGTGGCGCTGGCGGCGGTCTTTGCCGTCACCTCGGCGGGGATCGACCTGACCTCGCTGGCCTTCGTCGCGGGTGCGCTGTCGGTCGGCATCGGTTTCGGCATGCAGCAGGTGGTGTCGAACTTCGTCTCGGGCATCATCCTGCTGGTCGAGCGGCCGATCGCGGTCGGCGACTGGATCGAGGTCGGCGGCCAGCAGGGCACGGTGCGCAAGATGGCGGTGCGCGCCACCCAGATCGAGACCTTCGACCGCACCCAGGTGATCGTTCCGAACTCGAACCTGATCACCCAGCCGGTGACCAACTGGACGCGCGGCAGCCTGGTCGGGCGGATCATCGTGCCGGTGACGGTAACCGTGGCGACCGACAGCCGGCTGGTCAGCGATCTGCTGCGCGAAATCGCCGAGGATCAGCCGACGGTGCTGGTCAACCCCGCCCCCGCGGTGCTGCTGCGCAGCATTGCCCCGACCGGCCAGAATTTCGAACTGCGCGCCATGCTGTCGGACATCAACGGCGGCGCCTCGGTGGTGTCCGAGATCAACCACCAGATCCTTGAACGCTTCGCGGCGGCGGGGATCGTGCTGCCCGGCAGTGTGCGCATCGCACAGGACATCTTCCTGCACAAGAGCGAGGGCGAGGACAAGACCGTGGGTGAGGGTGAGGGCGAGGACGAAACCGCGCCCGAGGCCGCCCCCCGGCCCGTGCCGCCGCATCAGGCCTGAGGCAAGCGGCGGCTAGCGGCGCAACCCGCTGGACGGTTCCTGCTCTGGCAGGCCCTCCTGCGACAGCAGGATGGCGACCGGGCGCAACCAGGGGATCTGCGCGCAGACGATCATCACCGCCACCATGATCGGCACCGCCAGAAAGGTGCCGGCGATGCCCCAGACCACGCCCCAGAAGGCCAGCGACAACACGATCCCGAACGAGGACAGCCGCAGCGTCTGGCCCAGCAGCATCGGGTCGAAGACATTGCCGACCACGAACTGCACCGCCGTGATCAAACCGCCCAAGGTCAGCGTCAGCGTCGGATCGCCGGTCTGCGCCAGAACCAGGACGATGGCGATGACCGTGGCGATGATCGAGCCCAGCGTCGGGATGAAATTCAGAATGAAGGTCAGCATGGCGATCGCCCCGGCCAGCTCCAGCCCGGCCAGCCGGAAGATCGCCCAGATCAGCGCGGCGGTGACGGCGCTGATCCCGGCCTTGACCACCAGATAGCGGTTCACCCGGCGCATGATGACATGCACCGTGCCCAGCACCTGCCGGGCGCGGTCGGGGTCGCCGGTCAACCGCTCGATCTTGACCGGGAACCAGATCCGCTCGCTGAACATGAAGCCGACGAAGGTCAGGATCAGCACCGAGCCCGAGATCAGGTTCGAGGCCTGCGCCGCGGCCGAGCGCAGCCAGCCGGCGACGTCGATATTGCCCGTGAAGGTGGCGATGGCCTCTTGCGCGCCGGGGCCCCAGCGCTGGCTGAGGCTGGACAGCACCGCCTGCGCCCGGTCGGCATAGGCGATGGCGGTCGAGACCACCTCGTTCACCTGCGCCACTACCGCCGTTGCCGCCCAGAGCAGGCCGATGGCGATGGCGATCAGCGCCAGCGTCGTCGCCAGCCAGTTCGGCACCTTGAGCCGCGCAAAGGCCGAGATCGCATCGCTGGTCAGCGAGAAGATGATGATGGCGAAGGCCAGACAGATCAGGATGAAACGGGCCTGAACCAGCAGGAACAGGATCAGGCCGAAGGCGATGACGCCCAGGAAGCCGGTCCGCAACCGCTCGCTCAGCTGCGAGTCATGGCTGTTCAATCACATCCCCTCGGTTTGCCGGCAAGGCGCGGCCGGGGCAGGGTGCCCCGGCGGCTCATTCCTCGGCCTCATCCTCGCCATTCTCGGCGATGCGGGCAACAGAAACCACTTCCTCGCCGGGCGCGGTGTGGAAGACCCGCACCCCGCCGGCCGAGCGCGAGCGGAAGCTGATGCCGTCCACCGGCACCCGGATCGACTGGCCGGTCGAGGTCGCCAGCATGATCTGGTCGTCGCCCTCGACCGGGAAGCTGGCGACCAGCGGTCCGCCGCGCATCGCCTTGTCCATGGCCATGACGCCCTGGCCGCCGCGGCCGCGCAACGGATAGTCGAAGCTGGAGCTGATCTTGCCGGCACCCTTGGCGGTGATGGTCAGGATCAGCTCCTCGGCCGCCGACATCTCGGCATAGCGCTCCTGCGAGATCGCGGTTTCGGCCACGGCATCCTCGTCCTCGTCCTCCTCGGCGCCGTCATCCAGCGCGCCGGCCACGGCGCGGCGCATCTTCAGATAGGCGGCGCGTTCCTCGGACCCGGCCTCGAAATGCCGGATCACCGACATGCTGACCACCTTGTCGCCGTCGTTCACCAGCCGGATGCCGCGCACCCCGGTCGAATCGCGGCCCTTGAACACCCGCACGTCGGTGGTCGGGAAGCGGATCGCCCGGCCGGCGGCGGTGACCAGCATCACGTCGTCATTCCCGGTCGCCATGCGGGCGCCGATCAGCTCGACCCCTTCAGGCAGCTTCATGGCGATCTTGCCGTTGCGCATGACATTGGCGAAATCCGAGAGCGCGTTGCGGCGCACGTCGCCTTCCGAGGTTGCAAAGACCACCTGGTAGTCGTCCCATTCGCTTTGCGGCGCATCGACCGGCATCAGCGCGGCGATGGAAACGCCGGGATGGATCGGCAGGATGTTGACGATGGCCTTGCCCTTGGCGGTGCGCCCGCCCAGGGGCAGCCGCCAGGTCTTCATCCGATAGACCATGCCGTCGGTGGTGAAGAACAGCAGCTCGGTATGGGTGTTGGCGACGAACAGGGTCGTCACCACGTCGTCCTCTTTGGTCGCCATGCCGGACAGGCCCTTGCCGCCGCGGCGCTGCGACCGGAACTCGGCCAGCGCGGTGCGCTTGATATAGCCGCCCGAGGTGATGGTGACCACCATGTCCTCGCGCTCGATCAGGTCCTCGTCATCCAGATCGCCGGCCCAATCGGTGATCTCGGTCCGGCGCGGCACGGCGAACTGGGTTCTCACCTCGGTCAGCTCGTTCGAGATGATGCCCATGATCCGTTCGCGCGAGGCGAGGATGGCCAGGAATTCGCGGATGGCATCGGCCAGCGTCTTGAGCTCGTCGGTGACCTCTTGCACGCCCAGTTGGGTCAGGCGCTGCAGGCGCAGTTCCAGGATGGCGCGGGCCTGGGTCTCGGACAGGTTGTAGGTGCCGTCCTCGTTGACCGGGTGCAGCGGGTCGTCAATCAGCCGCAGGTATTCGACGATCTCATGCGCCGGCCAGCGCCGCTCCATCAGCCGCGCCCGCGCCTCGGCGGCGTCGGCCGAGCTGCGGATCGTCGCCACCACCTCGTCCACGTTCGAGACGGCCACGGCGAGGCCGCAGAGCACATGCGCGCGTTCGCGTGCCTTGCGCAACTCATAGGCGGTGCGGCGGGCGACGACCTCCTCGCGGAAGGCGATGAAATGCGTCAGGAAGTCGCGCAGCGTCAACTGTTCGGGCCGACCGCCGTTCAACGCCAGCATGTTGGCGCCGAAGCTAGTCTGCATGGGGGTAAAGCGGAACAGCTGGTTCAGCACCACCTCGGCGGTGGCGTCGCGCTTCAGCTCGATCACCACCCGCACGCCGACGCGGTCGGATTCGTCCTGCACATGGGCGATGCCCTCGATGCGCTTTTCCTTGGCAAGCTCGGCGATCTTCTCGATCAGGCTGGCCTTGTTCACCTGATAGGGGATCTCGTCCAGGATGATCGCCTGGCGGCCGGCGCGGGTCTCCTCGATCCGGGTCTTGGCGCGCACGATGATGCTGCCGCGCCCTTCCAGATAGGCCTTGCGGGCGCCCGAGCGGCCCAGGATGATGCCGCCGGTCGGGAAGTCCGGGCCAGGCACGATCTCCAGCAGCCGCTCGGTCGGCAGGTCCGGGTTGTCGATCAGTGCCAGCGTGGCGTCCACCACCTCGCCCAGATTGTGCGGCGGAATATTGGTGGCCATGCCGACGGCGATGCCGCCGGCGCCGTTGACCAGCATGTTCGGGAAGCGGGCCGGCAGGACGGTCGGCTCGCGGTCCTTGCCGTCATAGTTGTCCTGGAAATCGACGGTGTCCTTGTCGATATCCATCAGCAGATAGGCCGAGGGCTTGTCCATCCGCACCTCGGTGTAGCGCATGGCCGCCGGGTTGTCGCCGTCCATGCTGCCGAAGTTGCCCTGGCCGTCCAGCAGCGGCAGCGACATCGAGAAGGGCTGCGCCATCCGCACCAGCGCGTCGTAGATCGAGGCGTCGCCATGCGGGTGATATTTACCCATGGTGTCGCCGACCGGGCGGGCCGATTTGCGATATGGCTTGTCATGGGTGTTGCCGGTCTCGTGCATGGCAAAGAGCACGCGGCGATGCACCGGCTTCAGCCCGTCGCGCAGGTCGGGAATCGCCCGGCTGACGATGACCGACATGGCATAGTCGAGATAGGAGGAACGCATCTCGTGCGAGATGTCGATCACCGGGCCGTCGTGATGCATCACGGCGCGCTCCGATCCGCCGTTCTCGGGGGTATCGTCGTCGTTTTCAGGGATGTCAGCCACGGGGGAAACCTCAAGATCTTGTTGGGCATGGGTCTATCCCATACCCGCCTTGGGTGCAATCTTGACGGGCCGGGGCGTGGCGGGAAATCCGTCCTCAGGCCAGCCCGGCCTCGCGCCGGCGGCCGCGGACCGAGGCGAGCCACAGCGCCGCAAGCCCGGCCGACAGGATGGCGTTCCAGCCCGCCATCGAGATGCCGAACAGGCTCCAGGCCACCTCGTCGCAGCGGACCACCGGGGCCTGTTCCAGCGCGGCCATCAGATCCTGCGTGGACATGGCGGCCAGCCCCGACACGCCGCCCGAGCAATGCTGCGGCCCCAACCACAGCTTCAGTTCGACGCCGGCGTGATAGATGGCAAGGCCGGTGGCGCAAAGCGCCGCGATCAGCCCCAGCGCCGCCAGCCAGCGCTTCCAGCCGAAGAACCAGATCAGCCCGCCGATGACGGCGGCGGCCAGATGCGGCCAGCGTTGCAGGATGCAGAGCTCGCAGGGCGCATAGCCGAGGCTCTGGAAGATCAGCGCCGCGGCCAGCAGCGCGGCGGAGCCCGCGGCGGCGGTCACGGCGATGTGCTTGCTCGAAAATCCGTTCATGGGCCTCCGGTTAGGGCCGCGTGCGGCGGCCGGCAAGTGCCAATCGCGTGAACTCAATGCGGCTTCCAGGTGACGACGCGGTAAAGATAGATCGCCACCACGGCGATCACCACCAGCTTGGACAGCGGATCGACCCAATCCGCGACCAGCGCGTAGTTTTCATGCAGCAGCAACCCGGCGAAGGTCAGCACCCCGGTCCAGAGCGCGCTGCCGATCACGGTATAGAGCAGGAATTTCCACATCGGCATGCGCGCCAGCCCGGCGGGAACCGAGATCAGCGTGCGGATCGCCGGGATCATGCGGCCGAAGAAAACCGCCATGGCGCCGTGACGCTGGAACCAGTCATGCGCCGCGTCGATATCCGAGGGCGAGAGCGTCAGCAGCCGGCCATGGCGGGCGGCGAAGCGTTTCAGCCGCTCCTCGCCGAACCAGAGGCCGATGTAATACCACATCAGCGTGCCCAGCACCGAGCCCAGCGTGCCGACGAGAATGGTCATGGTCAGCGACAAGCGGCCGCTGCCGGCCAGGAAGCCGGCCAGCGGCATGATGACCTCGGACGGGATGGGCGGAAAGACGTTCTCGGCCACCATCAGCATCAGCACGCCGAGATAGCCCCAGCTTTCGATCGTCGAAACCACCCAGTCGAACATGCCTGCCCCCATCGTTTCGGCCCGTGCTGCGGGCTGGGACCGGAACTGTCAAGCCTCCGTCGGTGTTGCGCCGGGCCGGGCTTTGGATAAATCTGGCATGAGGGCCGGGCCGACGCGGTTGCCGGCGGGGGAGGTGGCGATGGAATGGCGGGGCAGACGCGGCAGCAGGAACGTCGAGGACCGGCGCGGCATCGGCCGGGCGGGTGCGGGCGGCATGGGGATCGTCGGCGTGCTGGTGGTGCTGGCGGTGGGCTATTTCTTCGGCATCGATATCTCGCCCCTGGTCGGGACCATCGACAATGGCGGCCAGCAGCAGGGCCAGCCGCGCGAGCTGACCCAGGAAGAGCAGGAGATCGGCCAGTTCGTCTCGGTGGTGCTGGCCGATACCGAGGAGGTCTGGGCCGGCGTCCTGCCCGAGCAGGCCGGGGTGGATTACGCCGATCCGACGCTGGTGATGTTTTCCGGCATCGACAGCTCGGCCTGCGGCACGGCGCAATCGGCCATGGGGCCGTTCTATTGCCCGAACGACCGCGCCGTCTATCTGGACACCGATTTCTTCCGCACCATGAGCGGGCGAATGGGCGCGGGCGGCGATTTCGCCTTTGCCTATGTCATCGCGCATGAGGTCGGGCACCATGTGCAGAACCTGCTGGGGATCCTGGGCCAGACCATGCAGGCCCGTCAGCAAAGCGACCAGGTGACGGCGAACCGCATCTCGGTGCTGACCGAGCTGCAGGCTGACTGCTTCGCCGGCGTCTGGGCCCGCCATGCCAGCCAGCAGTTCAACAGCATCGACGATGGCGACATCGACGAGGCGATCAATGCCGCCGCCGCGGTGGGTGACGACACGCTGATGGAAAAGGCCGGCCGTGCGCCGATGCCGGACGCCTTCACCCATGGCTCGGCCGCCGAGCGGCAGACCTGGTTCAAGCGCGGCTTTTCCTCGGGGCAGATGGGGCAATGCGACACGTTCAAGGCGGCCGGGATCTAGGCCGGCCGCGACGGCGCGGATGGCGCGGCCGCATGAGTGCGTGCGGAACGAAGCAGCCTGGCCGCTGCGCCTGATGGCGCGGTTGCGGGGGTATTTGGGAAACGGTGAAGGGGCGGCGGGCGGTCTTACGGGCGCTGCAGGTGCAGACCGCGCGGCCGGTCCATGGTCGCCCAGTCCGGCCAGAATCCGAAATGCTCGAGCCCGGCCAGCAGCAGACCCAGCGCGATCACCGCCAGCACCAGCTTGACGGTGCGGGCCTTCGGCGGGTTGCGGGCCCAGCGCGAAGCCCGGATCAGCCAGATGAGGTTGTTCATCGCCCCTTTCCTTTGCTAGTGCTGCCCGAAACGAACGGCCCCGGACGATTCCTTGCCCCAGCACAGCGACAGCCGCATCCTGCCCTATACCGCCGACCAGATGTATGCGTTGGTGGCGGATATTGAAAGCTATCCCCAGTTCCTGCCCTGGAACACCGCCGCCCGCATCCGGTCGCGCCGGCCCGGCGCGTCGGGCAGCGAGGTGGTCGAGGCGGACCTGGTCATCAGCTTCAAGGTCTTCCGCGAGCGCTTCGGCTCGCGCGTGACGCTGTGGCCCGAGACGAAGCGGATCGACACCGAATATCTCGACGGGCCGTTCAAGTATCTGCGCAGCGGCTGGAGCTTCGCCGACCTGCCGGAAGGCGGCTGCAGGGTCGAGTTCTTCGTGGATTTCGAGTTCCGAAACGCCATTCTGGGCAAGGTGATCGGCGTGGTGTTCGGCGAGGCCATGTCGCGCATCGTCCGCGCCTTCGAGGATCGGGCCCGCGCGCTTTACGGCGCCTGACGCGCCGCCTGCCAGATCGCGTATTCCGGCGCCAGTTCCGCGCGCAGCCGCGTCTCGGTCTCGGGCGCAAGGTCGGTCGCGGCCTGCGGCGAGACGTTGCGGCGCGGCAGGTCGACGGCGCTGCCCAGCCGTTCCGACAGGAAGGCGACCAGCGCCGGCATCGCCTCGTAGCGGAAGACATGGTCGACGGCGATGCCGCCCGCGTTGTCGGTCAGGAATTCCGACTGTCGGCCCAGCCGGGCATAATCGGGCCGGTCGCCCGGGCGCAGGTAGTTCCGGACGAAGGTTTCGAAGCTGACATGGGCGGTGCTGTTGGCATGGCCGATCAGGCGATCGCGGGCGCGGAAGCGATACCAGCTGCGCAGCCAGTCCAGCGGCTCGCGCACCACCGCCACGGTCTGGAACTCCGGCCCGCCCAGCGGGGACAGCAGCGGCCGGATGCGGTTGAGATACTGCCGCAGGTTCAGGTGCTTGATCTCGGCCCGCGCGCGAAAGGCGATCTCGGCCTGCGGCGAAAGCGCTTCTTCCAGTGCGGTGGTGCCGGTCTTGGGAACCGACAGCAGCACGATGCGGGGCTTGACGAAGATCAGCATGCAGGACGACCCGTGAAAACCATCCCCGCGCCTTAGCGGTCCGGTCCGGGACTGGCAAGGCGGGCCGGGATCGCCGGCCCGCGCAGGGCTCAGATCACGCCGAAGGCGCGCATCGGCTCGGCGACGCGGATGAAGCCGGCGATATTGGCGCCGATCACGTAATCGCCGGGGGCGCCGAATTCCTCGGCGGTGCTGTAGCAGCTGTCATGGATGTCGCGCATGATCTCGGCCAGCTTCGCCTCGGTCTTCTCGAAGGACCAGCGGTCGCGCGAGGCGTTCTGCTGCATCTCCAGCGCCGAGGTGGCGACGCCGCCGGCATTCGCCGCCTTGCCGGGGCCGAACTTGACGCCGGCCTGCTGGAAGGCGCGGATAGCCTCGGGGGTGCAGGGCATGTTCGCGCCCTCGCCGACTGCCGTCACGCCGTTCGCCACCAGCTTCTTGGCATCCTTGCCGGTCAGCTCGTTCTGGGTGGCCGAGGGCATGGCGACGTCGCAGGCCACGTCCCAGATCGAGCCTTCGCCGGACTTCACGAAATAGGCGCCGTTGCCCTCGCCCTTCATCCGCAGGTATTGCGAGATGCGGCCGCGCCGCACCTCCTTGATTTCCTTGAGGAGATCAAGGTCGATGCCGCCCTCGTCCACGACATAGCCCGAGCTGTCCGAGCAGGCCAGCACCTTGCCGCCGAATTCCTGCACCTTCTCGATGGTGTAGACGGCGACATTGCCCGAGCCCGAGACGACGACGCGCTTGCCGTCGAAATCGCTGCCGCCGGTCTGCAGCATGGCCTGGGTGAAATAGGTGTTGCCGTAGCCGGTCGCCTCTTTCCGGGCCAGCGAGCCGCCATAGAACAGCCCCTTGCCGGTCAGCACGCCGGCCTCGTAGCGGTTGGTCAGGCGCTTGTACTGGCCGAACATGTAACCGATCTCGCGCGCGCCGACGCCGATATCGCCCGCCGGCACGTCGGTATATTCGCCCAGATGGCGGTAAAGCTCGGTCATGAAGCTTTGGCAGAAGCGCATGATCTCGCCGTCCGAGCGCCCTTTGGGATCGAAGTCCGAGCCGCCCTTGCCGCCGCCGATGGGCAGGCCGGTCAGCGCGTTCTTGAAGATCTGCTCGAAGCCGAGGAACTTGATGATCCCGACATTCACCGAAGGGTGGAAGCGCAGCCCACCCTTGTAAGGGCCCATGGCCGAGGAGAACTGCACCCGGAAGCCGCGATTGATCTGCACCCGGCCCTTGTCATCGGTCCACGGCACGCGGAAGATGATCTGGCGCTCGGGCTCGCAGATGCGCTCGATCAGCGCGTCTTCGAGATAGTCCGGGCGCTTGGCGACCACCCGGCCCAGGCTTTCCAGCACTTCGCGGACGGCCTGATGAAACTCGGGCTCGCCGGCGTTGCGGCGGACCACTTCCTCATAGATGGGGGCCAGCTTGTCATCGATCTGCGGCATGTCGCGGAATCCTTCCCTTGGGGTCGGAGGGCTCCTTAGCCCAAGGTTCAGGCATTTTGAATGGGGTCAGGGTAATATTTGGGCAAAATGCCGATGTTTTCGGCGGAATGCTTTGCTGGCGCTGCCGGAAATCCAAGAACATCAAGTGCTAAGGCAATTTTATTCTGCCTGTTGACAGAGCAGCAGGCTTTTCCGGCCTTTGCGCAGACGAAAGGACCGCCCGACGCCTCCTCGCGCCGGGCGGCCCATATGCGCCGGGGGCCGGGGTCAGCGGCGCCCCGTCTCCAGCGCGTCCTCAAAGGTGCGCAGGCCGGTGACCGGCGACTGCACCAGCACCGCCATGTTGCCGGGCTTGTGCTGGTTGCGCAGCATTTTCAGATGCGCCTGCGGGATCTCCGCCCAGGGGAAGACCTCGGACATGCAAGGGTCGATGCGGCGTTCCAGCATCAGCTTGTTCGCGGCGCTCGCCTGCTTCAGATGCGCGAAATGGCTGCCTTGCAGGCGCTTCTGGTGCATCCACATGTAGCGCACGTCGAAGGTGCAGTTGAAGCCCGAGGTGCCGGCGCAGATCACCACCATGCCGCCCTTCTTGCAGACCAGGGTCGAGACCGGGAAGGTCGCCTCGCCGGGATGCTCGAAGACGATATCCACGTTGTTGCCCTTGCCGGTGATGTCCCAGATCGCCTTGCCGAACTTGCGCGCCTCGGCGAACCACTCCTTGTATTCGGGGGTGTTCACCGTGGGCAGCTGCCCCCAGCACTTGAAGTCCTTGCGGTTGATCACGCCCTTGGCGCCCAGCGACATGACGAATTCGCGCTTGTCCTCGTCGCTGATGACGCCGATGGCGTTCGCGCCCGCCGCGTTGATCAGCTGGATGGCGAAGCTGCCCAAGCCGCCCGAGGCGCCCCAGACCAGCACGTTCATGCCCGGCTTCAGCTCATGCGGCTCGTGCCCGAACAGCATGCGATAGGCGGTGGCCAGCGTCAGCGTGTAGCAGGCCGATTCCTCCCAGGTCAGGTGGCGCGGCCGCTTCATCAGCTGCTGGGCCTGCACCCGGGTGAACTGGGCGAAGCTGCCATCCGGCGTTTCGTAGCCCCAGATGCGCTGGCTGGGCGAATACATCGGGTCGCCGCCGTTGCATTCCTCGTCGTTGCCGTCGTCCTGGTTGCAATGGATGACGACCTCATCCCCGACCTTCCAGTTCTTGACCTTGTCGCCCACCGCCCAGACGATGCCCGAGGCGTCGGAGCCCGCGATGTGATAAGGGGCGCCGTGGCCGTCGAAGGGGCTGATCGGCACGCCGAGGCCGGCCCAGATGCCGTTGTAGTTGACGCCGGCCGCCATCACCAGCACCAGCACCTCGTTGCTGTCGATCGGCGGGGTCTCGACCACCTCGATCTGCATGGCCTTGTCGGGTTCGCCATGGCGTTCGCGGCGGATGGCCCAAGCGTACATCTGCTTGGGCACATAGCCCAGGGGCGGCATCTCGCCGATCTCGTAAAGGTCCTTTTCCGGTGCGTCATAGGGCGCGATCGGGGTCGGTTGGTCCAGGGCCATCTCAGAGTCCTTTCTTGCCGCTTCCTTGAACCGAGGCCTCCGCCGCGGCGCAGAATCAGCGCGGGTTGTGTGGCTGGTTTTACGAATCTACGCGCAATAATGCAACATCCATTGAACAGAAATTGTAATTTTCTGTCGTTTCTATTTCCTTCGTGCCGCGATGCGGCAGGGCTCGTGCCAGGCCGCCAAGCCAGCCGACCCGCCGGGAAATCGGCTAGGTGGGCATTGACAGGCTGCGGAAAAAAGCCGGCCCGATGGGCCCTGATGCGGCCGGACGGTGCACTCCACCCGGATCGGCCAGCGCTGACAGCATAGCCCGCCAGCCGCGATTCGAAGCTCTCGGTGAATTGGCCGGCTGACCTCGGGTCCAAACCCAGCAACCCGGGGTCGATGACAGCTCTGGCCGGATCGTCCTGGTCGGGCAGCTTCATGCCGGCTGCGGCAAGGCTGTGACCTCCAGCCCGTGCTGGTCTGCGGCGGAGACATCGGAGCCGAAACCGCTACTGACAGCCACGCCGAAATTTTCGTGCCGAAGCTCGTGCGATGTTCTGCCAAAGCTGGCCCACGACAGCGCCGGGGCACGGCAACATCTTCGATCAATGCGACCGAAAGTGCCTGGGCCTAGCTGGTAAACAGCAAGGAAAGCAGTGAATAATGCTGATAAATGGTGCCCGGAGACGGATTTGAACCGCCGACACGCGGATTTTCAATCCAATCGACTCTGCAGCGAAAGCAGCGCGTTAGATCGAAAAAAGTATCAAGACAAACCGGGAACACCCCGTGAACCTGATACCCCTGCCATTCCGTCGAACGCGGCGGCTGCAAAAGAAAACCCCGGTGCGCTGGCGGGCGCAACCGAGGTCAAAGTCGAAAACTTTTGGGAATGGTTCGATTCTAACGTAAAGCGCCAGGCCGGCGCAAGCCGTATCATCGAGGCGGTGCTGTCCTGTGACCCCGAGGACCGGGTGCTGTTCCTCGAAACCATCCTCGACCAGATCCGCCCCGGCTGGCCCAAGTCGTTCAACATCGACGTGATGGAGGAAGCGGGCTGGTGGGCCGACGGCGCCACGACGCCCGAGCGCAAGGCTTACATGCTGGCCTGCTATCGTCGCCTGTCGCGCACCGACAAAGAGGCGTTCCTGACCTACATCACCGGGAGGGCTGCGGCATGACGGTGATGCAGCGCAACGATTTCTCGGAGATGGCCAACTTGGACCGCAAGCACATGCAGGCGGCCGGGCCGCGCTTCAACCCTAACCTGGCTGGCCGCGCGCTGGATCTGTCGGGCGCAATTCGCCCGCTGCACAAGATCAAGCCGGTGCTGAAATCCCGCTATCTGGTCAAGGGCTGGCTCGACCGTGGCGCATCCAGCGTGATCTACGGCGAAAGCAACGTCGGCAAGACGTTCTTTGCCCTGGACCTGGCCTTGCATGTCGCAGCGGGCGAGGAATGGCACGGCAGCCGCGTTCCGACCGGCGAGAAGTGGGCCGGGCCGGTGATCTATGTCGCCTGCGAGGGTGGCAGCGGGATCAACAACCGGATCGAGGCCATGCGCCGGGCCAAGCCCGAACTGATGGAGCGGATCGAGGAAAACGGCGATTTCTGCCTGCTGTCGGCACCGCTGGATCTCTGCACGTCCGAGGATGCCAGCTATCTGATCGACGCGATCCGCGAGGACTTCGACCAGATGCCCAGCCTGATCGTGGTGGACACGCTGGCCCGCACGATGGGGGCGGGTGACGAGAACACCGCCAAGGACATGGGCATGTTCATCAAGAGTATTGACCTGCTGCGCGAGGCGACCGGGGCGCATATCATGGTGATTCACCACAGCGGCAAGGACGCCAGCAAGGGCGCGCGAGGCTCTGGCAGCCTGCGGGCCGCTGTCGATACCGAGATCGAGCTGACCCGCACCGACGACGTGGTGACGGCCGAGGCGCGCAAGCAGCGGGATATGCCTTGTGACGGCGTGTTCGCCTATCGGCTCAAGGGCGTGTTCCTCGGCCATGACGAGGACGGCGACAAGGTGACGTCCGCCGTGGTGGAGGCGACCGAGGCCCCGGCCAAGCGCGTGAAGCTGACCGGCTCCGACAAGATCGCCCTGCAAGCCCTGTCCGACGCAATCGCGCTGCACGGCAAGGTGATGCTCAGCGATATGTTCCCGGCCAACCGGGAGGTCGTGTCGCTGGAGAACTGGCGCGAGATGTGCGACCGCCATTCGCTTTCCGCTGGTGATAGCCCGACGAGCAAGAGGACCGCGTTCCACAAGGCCAAGACCCGCCTGCAAGACAAGGAACAGGTGCGGATTGTGGACGGCTATGCCTGGCGTGTCGTTGCTGGCGACGAGCGTTCCCACCGTTCCCAGACCGTTCCCCGGAACACCGGGAACGCAGGTCAAGCCACCGTTCCCACCGTTCCCGCGCTCTATAAGAGCGGGAACGCAGGGAACGCAGACCCCGGACAGGAACATAGCCCAGCTTCTCGGCTGCCTGATCCCGACGCCTTCCACCCGGAGGCATGGACATGAGAGCTTCAGTTGAGAATGATTCGCAACTAGGATATACTGTTTCCATGCACATCACCCGCACGCCCCTCTCGACCGACGATCCGTTCATCCTGGACGATGTGAAGCTGCACGCCCGCGTGTCGTTCGATGACGACGACCCGGATCTGGTGCTGATGGCCCGGACGGCGGCGCGCGAGATCGAGGCGCATTGCGCGCTGGCGCTGATGACCCAGATCATCACCGTCACCATGACCGAATGGGGATGCGTGGTTCCTCTGCCCATTGGCCCGCTGGACGTGGTGGCGCTGGACGATCACCCGATCACCGTGCAGACCCGTGAGGCGGATGGTTCGCTTATCTCCTGGCCGCAAGGCTGGTGGGTGGATGCCGGGCGCTATCCCGTGCTGCACCTGACCGATCGGCAGTTCATGGACGGCACGTCGCTTGTCGTGACCTATCCGGCAGGCTTCGGCTCGGCTGCGGCCAGCATCCCCGAGGATCTGCAACACGCGATCAACGACCAGGCGGCGGCGTTCTATGATCAGCGCGGGGCCGAGGATGGCAAGCAGGGGCTATCGCTGGCCGCGTCCCGCATCGCAGCGCGTCACCGCAGGGTGGCCGTGGCATGACGCAGGACGGGCGCAAGGGCGCGAGGGTATCCACCCCCAAGGGCAAGCGGAAGGCGGCTCCTGCGGCCTCTGTGGGCCTCTGTGATGGTCCCAATCCCGAGACTTCGGTTCGGACGGTGGACCGGCGGCGGAGTGTTCCGCTCTCTTTCCCGACCCCCGAAAAGGCCGATCTGGCGATCCAGTTCCTGGAAACCCTGAAAATTCCGGAAGGGAAAAAGGCCGGTGAGCCGCTGCGGCTGGCCGAGTTCCAGAGGCGTTTCGTGCGCGGCGCGCTGGCGGATGGCGTCATGGTGGCCTGCCTCTCCATTGGCCGGGGCAATGCCAAGACCGCGCTGTCGGCGGGGCTGGCGCTCGGCGCGCTCAAGGGTATCTGGGACGATCAGCCCAAGCGCGAGATCCTGTTTGCCGCCCGGAACCGCGATCAGGCCAAGACCGCGTTCCAGTTCCTGGTCGGCTTCATCGAGGGGCTGCCCGAGGACGAGCAAGAGCAATTCCTGATCCGGCGCGGCTCCAAGCTGGAAGTCGAATACAGCGGCAACGGCGGCGGGCTGGCGCGCTGTATCGCGGCAGATGGCAAGTCCATTCTCGGCGGCGCTCCGACGCTGGCCCTGATGGACGAACGGGCGGCTTGGGAACGCGAGAAGGGCGACAACCTCGAAAACGCGATCCTCTCGGGCCTCGGCAAGCGCGACGGGCGGGCGCTGATTATCTCGACCTCGGCACCTGACGACGCGAACACCTTTTCCCGCTGGCTGGATGAACCACCGCCCGGCACCTATGTGCAGGAACATCGGCCAGCCTTTGGCCTGCCTGCCGACGATCTGGAAAGCCTGCTGCAAGCCAACCCCGGCGCGCCCGAGGGCATCGGCTCCACCCCCGAATGGCTGGTGGCCCAAGCCAAGCGGGCAATCGCGCGGGGCGGCTCTGCGCTTACGTCCTTTCGCAATCTCAACAGGAATGAGCGTTGCTCTAGCGAAGATCGCTCCGTCCTGGTGACGGTGGACGAATGGCTGTCTGCCGAGGTGAACCCCGACCAGCTTCCCCCGCGCGAAGGGCCGTGCATCCTCGGCGTGGATCTGGGCGGCTCTCGCTCCATGTCGGCAGCTGCGTTCTACTGGCCGGAAACAGGCCGTCTTGAGGCTCTGGGCACTTTCCCCGCCGCGCCGTCTCTGGCCGACCGTGGGGCCGCTGATGGCGTCTCCGACCGCTACACCGAGATGCAGGAACGCGGCGAGCTGTCCGTCATGGGCGATGCGACGGTTCCGCCCGGCCCGTGGCTGGCCGAGATCGTCAAGAAGCTGGACGGCATCACCCCGGCTTGCATCTGCGGCGACCGCTTCCGCCACGCCGAGTTCATCGAGGCGATGGAAAAGGCCGGGCTGGCCCGCGTCCCGTTCATCTGGCGGGGCTTCGGCTGGAAAGACGGCTCCGAGGACATCGAGCGGTTCCGGCGCGCGCTGTTCGACGGCGAGGTGAAGTGCACGGCGTCCCTGCTGCTGCGCTCGGCCTTCTCCGACGCAATCGTGCTGCTGGACCCGGCCATGAACGCCAAGCTGGCGAAGGGCCGCAGCCTTGGGCGCATCGACGCTGCGGCGGCGACCGTGCTGGCGGTGGCGCAGGGGCAGCGCATGAAGGCGGCACCGATCCGCAAGGCGAGGCTGCAATGGGCGTGACGCGCGACGATTGGCGGCGGTTCTCTCGGCCCGTCCTGAAAACCAAACGCTGGCAGGTGCTGCGGCAGATCGTGCTGGAACGCGACGGCTGGGCTTGTGTCGATTGCGGCACCAGGCGCGGCCGGCTGGAAATCGACCATGTAAAGCCGGTTCGCAGCAATCCCGAGCTGGCCTTTGACCCGGCGAATTGCGCCACCCGGTGCAGTTCCTGCCACACCAAGAAAACCCGGATCGAGTGCGGGCACCCCGCGCCGATCATCACGCCCGAGCGATCCGCCTGGGCGAAAGCTGTTGCCGATCTGGCGACAAATCCCAACCCGGCAACATGAGGTATCACATGCTGGATTCTGTGAAAATCGCCCGTCGCCAGTCGGAAATCCGGCAGGCTCTGGCGGGTCTGGTCGGCAAGGAAAACCCGACCGAGGACGAAACCCGCTCCATGGAAACCATGGATCAGGAATATCGCACCAACGAAACCCGCTACCGCGCGGCGCTGATTGCCGAGGACACCGAACGGCGCGAGGCCGGGGCGGATCTGGAAACCCGCTCGGATCGTGAATATGCCGAGCTGCTGGGCCGGTTCGAGCTGCGCCAGGTGGCGCTGGCTCTGGACGAGGGAAAGGCGCTGTCGGGCGCGACCAAGGAAGTCGTGGACGAGCTGCGCAGCAAGGGCGGCTATCAGGGCGTCCCGGTGCCGCTGGCGGCTCTGGAAACCCGTGCTGGCGAAACCGTCGCGGCTGACCAGATCAACCCCAAGACGATCCGCCCGGTCATCGACCGGCTGTTTCCGGCTTCGGTGGCATCGCGCCTCGGCGTCCAGTCCATCAACATCACCTCGGGCGAGCTGGAATTTCCGGTGGCGACCGCTGGTGCCGTGTTCGGCTGGCAGACCACCGAGCTTGCCAATGTCGGCGCGGCCTCGGCCTATCAGACCACCGAACGCAGCCTGAACCCCGACCAGACCGGCGGCGCGCAAATGGTCATCAGCCGCAAGGCGCTGAAACAGGCGGGCGAAGGGCTGGAATCGGCCATCCGGCGCGACCTGAACGCGGTGATCGGAACCGAGCTTGACCGGGTTGTCATCAACGGCACCGGCGCGGCTGGCCAGCCTCTGGGCATCATCCCCGGCGCCGCGACCTATGGCATCACCTCGACCCCCGTTGGCGCAGCGGCGTCCTGGGCGGCGTTCCGGGCGCAGGTCGTGGCGTTCATGCAGGCCAATGCGATCACCTCGGCCAGCCAGGTCAATCTGGGCTTTGGCCCGTCGATCTGGGCCGAGCTGGACGATGCGCTTATCACCGGCACCGCTGTCTCGGAATGGGACCGCCTGACCAAGCACATCGGCAGCCCGGCGATCAGCAATGTCATCCCCGCCGAAACCGCGATCCTGACCGCGACCGTGCAGGGCATCGCACCGGGCTATCTCGGCATCTACGGCGGCGTGGATCTGATCCGCGACCCCTACACCAAAGCGGCCTCGGGCCAACTGGTCCTGACCGCGCTGGTCACGGCCGATTTCACCGTGCCGCGTGGCCTGCAAACCCGCATCCTGACCGGCATCGGGGAACCCTGATGCTCTGGGGCGGTAATCTCGGGGCGCTTGAGATCCGGGCCGAGGGCGGGGAAACCCGCCTGACCGCCCGCTTTCCCTATGGTGCGCAAACCGAGCTGGCACCGGGGCGGCGCGAGGTTATCGCCCCTCGGGCTTTCGCTGACCGGATCGAGGCGGGCGAGGATATCCATCTGCTGTCCGGTCACGATTACAACCGGCCGCTAGCCAGCAGATCTGCTGGCAACCTGACCCTGACCGATGGTGACGACGCCTTGCTGATCGAGGCGCGCATTGCGGACGGCACGACATGGGCACGGGACTTTCTGGCGGCTCATGCAGGCGGGTTGATCCGTGGGTTGTCGCCGGGTTTCCGCGTGGATCAGGGCGGCGAGCGGATCGAGCGGCGCGGCGCGGGCATCCTGCGCACCATCACGCGCGCGGCGCTGTTCGAGCTGTCGGCAGTCACCCGGCCCGCCTATCCCTCGGCGCAGATCGAGGCGCGGGCATGGGAAACCCATCAGGACCGGCAACCCTATAGGGGTGCTGTTCACCCCCTCAACCGTTGGAGGGCGTGACATGGGCCTGCTGTCATTTTTCACGCGGAAAACTGATCCTGTCGAAACCCGCGCTGTGCAGCCCGGATACACAAGCGCGCTCATGGCGGCGCGCGAGGCGTGGATCAGCGGCGGCTCGGGGCTGGCCGAACTGACCGGGGCCGTGCAAGCCTCTGTGAGCCTCTGGGAAAGCGGCCTGTCGCTGGCGGACGTGACCGGCACCGATCTGCTGGATCGCCGCTCCATGGCGCTCTGCGCGCGCGCTCTGGCGCTGCGGGGCGAATGCCTGTTCCTGATCCGTGACCGGCTGATCCCGGCCACCGATTGGGACATTAGCACCCGCTACGGCCAACCCCGCGCCTATCGCGTGGGCCTGCCCGAAGTCGGCGGCGGGCGCTCGGAAACCGTGCTGGCGGGCGAGGTGCTGCACTTCCGCATCGGCTGCGATGCTGTGACCCCGTGGGCCGGGACTGCTCCCTTGGCAAGGGCGAAGCTGTCGGCATCGCTCCTGGACGAAATCACCACCGCCCTGCGCGATGTGTTCCGCGATGCGCCCATCGGTTCGCAGATCGTGCCCGTCCCCGAGGGTGCTGCCGAGGATATGGCGCTGATGCGGCGCAGCTTCCGGGGCAACCGGGGCGCGGCGCTGGTCATCGAGGGCGTGGCGCAGGCGACGGCGGCGGGCATGAACCCGAACATCGGCCAGTCCCCAGACCAGCTTTCCCCGCAGATCGACAAGACGCTGGCCGACAAGCTGCTGACCGAGGCCAAGGGCGAGATCTACAACGTGTTCGGCATCCTGCCCGGCCTGACCAACCCGGCCACCACCGGCCCCTTGGTGCGCGAGGCGCAGCGCCACCTGGCGCAGCTGGTGCTGCAACCCATCGCCAACCTGATGGCCGAGGAAGCGGCCGAGAAGCTGGGCGCGACCGTCGCCATCGACGTGGTGCGGCCGATGCAGGCCTATGACCATGGCGGCAAGGCCCGGGCTGTCGCGACCATGCTGCAAGCCATGGCCCAGGCGAAAGAGGCCGGGCTGGACGCGGCCACCGTCAAGGACGCGCTGCAATTCATCGACTGGGCGGAATGACAAGATAAGGCGGGGTGCGCCTGCGGGCTTGTGATCTGTTCACCGCGAAGCATCTGGGATTAGACGGCGAGTGCCCGGCTCCGACAGCCGAGAACCCCGTCAAGGCGCGGCCCTTAGTCCCTTTCTCCGAGGGCGCGGCGCGGGCAGGCACGGCGTCACACCGGGGCCTGCCAACGCGGCACGTGCATGTGCCAGCCCCGCGTCTGGGGCCAGGGCCGGGATGGCGCAGGGGATCTGCGCGCCCGGCCCGATCTATTCAAGGCGCCAACTTTCTAAAGCCTTCGGTGCTACAGTAAGCATCGGCTGGGCTATCCCCGCCGGGAAGTCGGTCTCGGATCATAACAGCCTCGCGAAGCAAGTAGTCTGCTTCTGCGATAGCATCCTCGATCAAACGCTTTGAAACTGGCTGTCCGACGTGAAGCCATTGCCGACTCTCATAGTCTTGCCAATAATGCTCAACCTGGATTTTTCCATTATTCAAGAAGAATGCTCCGTGCGCAGCGATGTTGCGATTTATCAGGCCATCCGGCTCTGTTGCACAAATCGCGTGAGGGATTCATCTCGCGAATCCAGGGTGGTAGCTGGGA
>NZ_JBHRXE010000035.1:0-1943 GCF_042648325.1 Paracoccus simplex
GGTGCTGGGCTGGCGTGCCGTCGCCCGCGGCGGCTCGCTGGGCCTGCTGGTCGCGGGGGACGAGGCGCCGGCCAGCCTGGCCCCGGCGACCGGCAGCGCACAGATGCAGGCCGTGGCCGGGCTGCTGGCGCGCTGCCACGATGCCGCGCTGCTGCGGACGGCGGCGGGCCATGATCCGACCCCGCTGGCGCCGGTGCTCGCCCGCGCCCTGCGGCTGGTCCCGGCCGGCGGGCGCGTGCACCTGGCGACCGGCCCGGATGGCCTTCTTGGCACCGAGGCGGCGCTGACCCGTCTGGCGCAAGGCCGCCGGGTCGAGATCCACCTGCTGCTTGACCCGCTGGAAACCGCGCCGCCGCGCCCGGCGCTGGCGGTCAGCGATGGCGCGGCCAGCCGCTTCGGCCGGCTGGCGCCCTTCGACCCGCAACCGCTGCTGGCGCATCTGCGGCAGCTCGGCGCCAGCCCGCATCTGGTCCCGCCCGATGACGCAGGATGAGCTGATCGCCGTCCTGGCCCCCAGCCGGCTGCCGGCGACCCTGCTGAACCCCGGCTGGCGCGAATTCCTCGCCCTGTTCGGGCTGGGGCTGCTGCTGGCGCTGCTGCTCGCCGCCCTGCTTTCGCCGCTGCTGGTGCGCCGCGTCTCGCGCCGGGCCCGCATCCGCGCCACCCGCGGCATGCCCCCGCAGGACCGGCTGCTGGCCATCGCCCGCATCCTGGGCCGGCTGCCCGAACCGCTGCGCCCCGCCGCCTACGGCGCCGCTCCCGTCCCCGACGAGGCCGAGATCGAGCGCATCGCCCTGCGCCGCGGACGGGTCCGATGACCCTGGCCTTTCCCTTGGCGCTGCTGCTGCTGCCGCTGCCGCTGCTGGTCCGGCTGCTGCCACCGCTGGGCGCGCGGGGTGGATTGCGGGTGCCGGGCCATGTCTTCGCCAGCGTCGGCGACCGAAGCGCCGGCCGCTCGGGCCTGGTGCTGGCGGTGCTGGCCTGGGTGGCGCTGGTGGTGGCGCTGGCCGGGCCGGGCATCAGCCGGCAAAGCCCGATGCTGCCCGCCTCGGGCCGCGATATCGTGCTGGCGCTGGACCTGTCGGGCAGCATGGCCAAGCAGGATTTCGCGCTGGACGGCCAGCCGATCTCGCGCCTCGATGCGGTCAAGCGCGTGGCCTCGCGCTTTGTCGCGGCCCGCAAGGGCGACCGGATCGGGCTGGTGATCTTCGGCGAGCGCGCCTATTTCGCCCAACCGATCACCTTCGACGTCGCCGCCGTGGCCCAGGCCATCGACGAGGCGCAGATCGGCATTTCCGGCAAGGCCACCGCGATCTCGGACGGGCTGGGCCTGGCCCTGCGGCGGCTGGCGCAAAGCCGCGCGCCGACGCGGATCGTGGTGCTGCTGTCGGACGGCATCGACACCTCGGGGCAAGTGGGCGCGGTGGATGCGGCGCGGCTGGCGGCACGGCACGGCATCCGCATCCACACCATCGCGCTTGGCCCCGACGATCTGGAAACCCGGCCCAAAGCCCGCGACGCCGTGGATGCCCGCACCCTGCGCGAAGTCGCCGAGGCCGCCGGCGGCACCAGCTTCCGCGTGCGCGGCATGACGGACCTGGCCCGGATGGCCGCGACGCTGGACGCGCTGGAGCCCAACCCCTCGGACCGCCCGCCGCTGCGCTACTGGCAATCGCTGTGGATCTGGCCTGCCCTGCTGGCGCTGGCGGCGCTGCTGGCCATGGCCGGCAGGGGCGTGTGGACCGGCGCAGGGCCCGGCGGCAGGGGGCGGCCATGATCCTGCTGCGCCCCTGGTGGCTGGCGGCGCTGCCGCTGCTTGCGCTGGCCGCCGCCTGGCTGTGGCGGCGCGGGCCCGAGGCCGGCGGCTGGCAGACGGTGCTGCCGGCGCCGATGCTGGCGGGATTGGCCGCGCTTGGCTGGCTGGACGCGGGCGGGCGGCTGGC
>NZ_JBHRXE010000035.1:2014-26571 GCF_042648325.1 Paracoccus simplex
CGGCACTGGTGCTGGGCCTGTCGGGCCCGGCGCTGCCGCGCGACGACGCGCCGGTCTTTGCGCAAAGCGATGCGGTGCTGCTGGCGCTGGACCTGTCGGCCTCGGTCGCCGGGGGCGCGCAGGCGCAGGGGTTGAAGGACGCGCAGGCCGCCGCCGCGCAGCTGATCGCCGGGCTTGCCGGCCGGCCGGTCGGGTTGATCCTCTATGCGCGCGAGGCCTATGCCGCCGCCGCGCCGACCACCGATCCGCAGGTGCTGGAAAGCCTGATCGCGGTGCTGGACCCGCAGACCCTGCCCGACAAGGGCAGCAACCCCGCCGCCGCCATGGCGCTGGCCGGGCAGATGCTGGCCGGGACGGAACGCGCCGACCTGGTGCTGGTCTCGGATGGCGGCGGGGCGGGCGACCCTGCGGCGCTGGCCGAGGCGGAACGGCTGCGCGCCTCGGGCATCGGCCTTTGGGCATTGACGCTGCGGGGCGAACGCGGCACCGATCTGGACGGGTTGCAAGCCCTGGCCCCCGAGAGGCTGGCGCCCGCCACCGACCCCCGGGCGGTCATCGCCGGGCTGGGCCGCTCGGGTCTGGCCGCCGATCCGATGCTGGCGGGGCTGCGCTACCGCGATCTCGGGCCGCTGGTCGCGGCGCTGGCGCTGCTGCCGCTGCTCATCCGCTTCCGGAGGCAGTCATGAAGCCGTGGCTGATCCTGACCCTGGCGCTTGGCTGCCTGGCGCTGGCGGGGCCGCAGGCGCTGGGGCGGCTGGCGCTGGCGGCCTGCCTGCCGCGGCTGGCCGCGCCGCTGCTCTCCGACCCGGCCGAGCGGGGCGTGGCCCTGTATCGTGCCGGCGATTTCGCGGCGGCCGATGCGGCCTTTGCCGATGCGGGGCGGACCCAGACCTACAATCGCGGCCTGAGTCTGGCGGCGACCGGCGATTACCTGTTGTCGCAGGCCTATTTCGACGCCGTGCTGTTCTCGAACCCCGCCGATGCCGAGGCGCGGCGCAACCGCGACCTGGTCGCCGCCATGGTGCCGCCCGAAACCGGCGACAGCATCGCGCCCGGCCGCATCGCCGGGGCCGGCGGCCTCGGCCCGGGCGAGGAGACCGCGGCCACCACCGCCGGCACCCTTGCCATCCACTGGAAGCGGGACGTCGATGCAAGGGGCATCGCCGCCAGCGACGCCTGGCTGGCCACCATCCCCGACGATCCGGGCGAATTCCTGAAGCTGCGGCTGAAGGCGGAATACGACCGCCGCGCCGCCCTGGGCCTGATCCGCCCGGCCGAGGGCGAGCCATGGTAAGGCGCCCGCCCTTATTCCTGGTCCCCCTGCTGGCGCTTCTGCTGCTGGCACTGCCGGCGGCGGCGCAGGACAGCCTGCGCCTGATCCTGCCCAAGATGCAGCCGGTGGTGGGCGAGATGATCCCGGTCACCATCCGCGGCGAATATACCGGCTGGATCGCGCTCGAGGAGATGACCTTTCCCGATTCCGCCGGTTACGACTGGATCCAGCTCGGCCCCGACGAATGGCGCGACGAACGGGTCGAGGGCCGGTCCCGCCGCATCTTCCAACGCCATGTCGCGGTGTTCGCCCGCCGCCCGGGCAGTCTGGAGATCGGCCCGGTCAGCCATCACCTGACCAAGGCCGAGGGCAATGCCCGCCTGCCGGCCGAGGTGATCGCACCCCCCGTCTCGATCGACGTGCAGCCCTATCCGGCGCCCGGCACGCCGCTGGTGACGCGCAGCCTGAAGGTCACCGACGATCTGTCGGGCGACCCGGCCCGGATCAGCGACGACCAGACCATCCTGCGCCGCATCACCCTGACCGCCGAGGGCACCATGGCCCATCTGCTGCCGCCGCGCCCCGAACTGCGCGAGCGCTGGCTGATCAGCTTCACCGCCCCCGAACGCCGCGAGACCCGGCTGACCGAGCGCGGCCCGGTCGCCTTCGTGCAATGGGAATGGCACCTGCGGCCGATCACCGGCGAACAGGGCACGCTGCCGCCGATGCGGTTTTCCTGGTTCGACGCCAACAAGCGCGAGATGCGCGGCGACATCACCCGGCCGATTCCCTTCGGCTATGGCAAGCAGTCCGAAAATCTGGGCGGCGCGGCGATGGTGCCCAGGGGCCTGGCCTGGCAGGCGCTGGCCGCCCTGGCCGCGGGCTGCCTGGCCGGGCTGGCGCTGCTGCTGCGGGATCGCGGCTTCAGGCCGGTCCGGGACCTGCAGCGCCTCTGGCACCGGCTGAGGCCCAACCGCGCCCTGCCGGCGCTGCGTGCCGCGGCGCGCGGCGACGACCTGTTCGCCCTGCGCCGCGCGGCCGAGGATTATGTCCGGGCCGAGCGCCAGGCGGGCCGCCAGCCGCGCCCGACCGCGATTGCGCGTCTGGACGCGGCGCTGTTCGGCCCGGTGCCGGCGCCGGATTTCGACCGCGCCGGCTTCCTGCGCGAACTGACCGGACGCTGACCGGGATCAGGCGGCGGCGGCGCGGCGCATGGCGGCGGCCTCGACCGCGGCTTCCAGGATGTCCAGCGCCTCCTCCAACTGTGCCTGCGGGATGGTCAGCGGCGGCAGCAGGCGGATGACGTTGTAGCGGGTGCCGCAGGACAGCAGGATCAGCCCGCGTGTCTCGGCCTCGGCCACGATGGCAGCGGTCAGGGCCGCGTCGGGCGCATTGCTGGCCCGGTCCGTCACCAGCTCGAAGGCGTTCATGGCGCCCAGGCCGCGCACATCGCCGATGCATTCCATGCCCTGCCGCGCCGCGATGGTGGCCAGGCGGGCGCGGATCGTCTCGCCGATGTCGGCGGCGCGTTCGCAAAGCCCCTCCTCCCCGATCACGTCCAGCACCGCATGGGCGGCGGCCACGGCCAGCGGGTTGCCGGCATAGGTGCCGCCGATCCCGCCCGGAGGCGCCGCATCGACGATCTCGGCCCGGCCGGTGACGGCCGAAAGCGGGAAGCCGCCGGCCAGCCCCTTGGCCATGGTCACCAGGTCGGGCACCACGCCGGAATGCTGGAACCCGAACATGCGGCCGGTGCGCGCCATGCCGGCCTGCACCTCGTCGCCGATCAGCACGATACCGTACCGGTCGCAAATCGCGCGCAAGGCACGCAGGAAACCGGCAGGGGCGATATTGAAGCCACCCTCGCCCTGCACCGGCTCGACGATCATCGCCGCGATGCGCTCGGGATCGACGGACGAGGCAAACAGTCGCTCAATATGCTGAACGGCATCCGCCTCGGATATGCCGTGGAAGGCGTTCGGGAAGGGCGCGTGCAAGATCTCGGCCGGCATGGCGCCGAAGCCCTTCTTATAGGGCGCGACCTTGCCGGTCAGGGCCATGCCCAGCAGCGTGCGGCCGTGGAAAGCGCCGGAAAAGGCGATGATGCCCGAACGGCCGGTATGGGCCCGCGCCATCTTCACCGCATTCTCCACCGCCTCGGCGCCAGTGGTGACCAGCATGGTCTTTTTGGCGAAATCGCCCGGCGTCGCGGCATTCAGCCGCTCGGCCAGCCGGACATACCCTTCATAGGGCGCGACATGGAAACAGGTATGGGTAAAGGACTCGGCCTGGCGGGCGACGGCGGCCATGATCCGCGGATGGCGATGGCCGGTATTGTTCACCGCGATGCCGGCGGCGAAGTCGATGAAGCGGCGCCCATCGGCATCCCACAGCTCGGCATTTTCGGCGCGGGTGGCAAAGATGCCGCGCGTCGCGACCCCCTGCGCCACAGCGGCGCTCTTGCGGGCGATAAGATCGGTGTTGCTGGTCATGCAGGCCCCCTGATTCTTCCAGGAAGACGTAGCATCGCTCAATATCTTGCGCAATGGGTTTCGCCAAGCCCGACCTGCCCGCGCGGGCTTTCTCTGCCCGACCATGAGGCGGGCGGGGCCCGATCCGGATCGGCGACCATGAACGCCGGCCGGTCGCGCGGGCTGCGGCGATGGCGGCGCTGCACGGCAAGTGGCCGGACGCCTCCGCTCAAAGTCCAGCCTTCGGCCCCCAGCGGGAGCCGCGGCCGGCAGGGATAGCCAGCCATGCGGCGCGGCGCTCATGCCCGGGCGGGCAGGATCCGTCCGGTGCAGGGACCGAAGCCGATGCGATAACCCTCGCCCTGGGCCTGCGCGAACAGCCCGACCTCGTCGCCATCCTCAAGGAAGGTGCGCGGCGTGCCCTTCACCATGACCGGCAGCTTGCCGCCCGCGGTCATCTCCAGCAGCGCCCCGGTCTGTTCGCGCGCCGGACCGCTGATGGTGCCCGAGCCCAACAGGTCGCCAACCCGCATCGGGCAGCCAGAGCTGCTGTGATGCGCCAGTTGCTGGGCGCTGGAATAATACATGAGGTTGTAATTGGTCCGGCCCATGACCTGGCCGTTCAGCGTCCAGCCGATCTCGAGGTCGTAAAGCCCCGGCCGCGCTTCCTGCAGATAGGGCAACAGCGGGTTCACCCGCTCGGCGCCCGCGCAGCGGAACGGTTCCAGCGCCGCCTGCGTCACCACCCAGGCGCCGATGGTGGTGCCAAGCGCCTTGGACTGGAACGGGCCCAGCGGCTGGTATTCCCAGGCCTGCACGTCGCGCGCCGACCAGTCATTCAGCAGCACATAGCCGAAGATCATGGCCTCGGCCGCCTCGACCCCCAGCCGTTCGCCCATGCGGCTGTCGGCGCCAACGACGGCGCCCAGCTCCAGTTCCAGGTCCAGCCGTCGGCAGGGCACCCATTCCGGCCCGGCCTCGCCCCGCACCTGCCCCATCGGCCGCCGGATCGGCGTGCCCGAGACCACCACCGACGAGGCCCGGCCATTATAGCCGATGGGCATATGCGTCCATTGCGGCGGCAAGGCATGCTCCGTCCCGCGGAACAGCGCACCGACATTGAAAGCGTGGTTCTTCGAGGCATAGAAATCGGTGAACTCGGCCACCCTGATCGGCAGGTGCAGCCGGGCCTCCGCCATCGCCACCAGCGGCAGCTCTCCTTCGGCTCCTTCGGCCAGCAACGCCGTCAGCCGGGCCCGCACCACGTCCCAGCGCGCCCGGCCAAGCGCCATGAAGCCGTTCAGCTGCGGTTCCCCGAAGGTACCGCCGGCATCGATCAGCCCGCGCGCCTCGCAGGCGGCCAAGTCAAGGACCATGTCGCCGATGGCCACCCCGCAGCGCGGCGCATCGCCCGCCACGGAAAACACCCCATAGGGCAGGTTGTTCAGGGGGAACGGGCCATCCGCATCATTGGCGCTTTCGACCCGGGACCGCAGCAAGGCCATGCCTTTCTCCGTTTCAGAAATACCCTCGGGGGGAGCGCCTGCCTGCTCCCGAGGGGGCGGGCAGGCGCCGGGGGGCAGACGCCCCCCGCCTTGGGACGCGTCATTTCGTCCCGGGCGTGCCGTCGAACCTCTTCTCCAGCCGATCCCAGACCTCGCCATAGTCCCGCTGCATCGGCGCCTCGCGGGCGGCGAACTCGGTCAGGTGCTGGGGAAAGCGGGTTTCGAACATGAAGCTCATGGTGTGGTCCAGCTTCTCGGGTTTCAGCGCGGCGTTGCTCGCGGCCTCGAAGGCGTCGCGGTCGGGGCCGTGCGGCAACATGCAGTTGTGCAGGCTGATGCCGCCCGGCGCGAAGCCCTGCGGCTTGGCGTCGTAGATGCCGTAGATATTGCCCATCAGCTCGGACATGATGTTCTTGTGATACCAGGGCGGGCGAAAGCTGTGCTCGGCCACCAGCCAGCGCTCGCGGAACAGCACGAAATCGATATTCGCCGTCCCCTCCTGCCCCGAGGGTGCGGTCAGCACGGTGAAGATCGACGGATCGGGATGGTCGAACAGGATCGCGCCCACCGGCGCATAGCTGCGCAGATCGTATTTGTACGGGCAGTAATTGCCATGCCAGGCCACCACGTCCAGCGGCGAATGGTCGATCCAGGTGTCATGGAACCGGCCGCACCACTTGATCACCACGCGCGAGCGTGTCTCGCGATCCTCGAAGGCCGCGACCGGGCATTTGAAGTCGCGCGGGTTGGCCAGGCAATTGGCGCCGATGGGGCCGCGGTTCGGCAGGTCGAACTTCTGGCCATAGTTTTCGCAGACGAAGCCGCGGGCCGGCCCTTCCAGCACCTCGACGCGATAGACGAGGCCGCGCGGCAGGATGGCGATCTCCTGCGGCTCCAGGTCGATGACGCCCAGTTCGGTACAGAAGCGCAGCCGACCCTCCTGCGGCACCACCAGCAATTCGCTGTCGGCCGAGAAGAAATATTCGTCCTGCATCGAGCGCGTCACCAGATAGACATGGCTGGCCATGCCGACCTGGATGTTCACGTCGCCGGCGGTGGTCATGGTCCGCATGCCGGTGATCCAGGTCAGCTCCTCGTCCGGCACCGGGATCGGATCCCAGCGATACTGGCCCAGGCTGACGATGTCGTCGCGCAGGTTCGACGCGGTCTTCCAATAGGGCAATCCGAGCGGCGCAAACCGCCCGGTGTGCTGCACCGACGGCCGGATGCGATAGCACCAGGTCCGCTCGTTCTGGCCGCGCGGCGCGGTGAAGGCAGTGCCGGAAAGCTGTTCGGCGTAAAGCCCATATGCGCATTTCTGCGGGCTGTTCTGGCCCTGCGGCAGGGCGCCGGGCAGCGCCTCGGTCTCGAAATCGTTGCCGAAGCCGGGCATGTAGCCCTCATGCGGGCCGGCGGGGCCGGCGGCGCGGACCATCCCGCGCGGCAGGTCGTGCTGGGTCATCGGTCCTCCCTGCGCAATCTCATTGCATTTGCAATGATTATACCGTTGCAAACGCAACGGTGTCAAGCTGCCGGATCTTGTTGCAGCCGCAATGAATTTCTGCTGTCCTGCCGCCCAGGAGGCACCATGTCATTCGATCTGGACGGATTCCTGCCCTATCGGCTGAATGTCGCGGCGACCCAGGTCAGCCGCCGCTTCGCCGCGCTTTACGCGGCCGAGGCCGGCCTGACCGTTCCCGAATGGCGGGTGCTGGCGCATCTGGACCATTCCGGCGCGGTCAGCGTCCGCGACATCCATGCCCGGGTCAACCTGGACAAGTCGATGGTCAGCCGCGCGGCGACGCGCCTGCAGGAAGCGGGGCTGGTCCGCAAATCCGGCAATGAAACCGACCGCCGGCTGGTGGTGCTGGAGTTGACGGACGAGGGCCGGGCGCTGATGGCCCGCCTGGGCCAGATTGCCGCGGGTTTCCAGGCCGAGTTGCTGGCCGAATTGGGCGACGATGCCGCGGCACTCGACCGCGCCCTGACCCGGCTGAGCACCCGCGGCCCGGCCTGAACCTTTTCCGCCGGCGCCGGCTTGCGGGTTTGCGACATTTCGCGACAAAAAAACCCCGGGGCCGGATTGATGCCCGCGCTCACAAATGCTTGAAGCGGGCCAGCCCGCGCCCAGCCAGCCATCCCCAATCCTTTCCCACAGGAGCAAGCGATGGCGACGCTTTTCCCGCGCCCGGCCACGGGCACCGCACTCTGTCTGCTGATGTCACTGCCGGTTCCCGCCGGGTCCGTTCTGGCGCAGGAGACCAGGACCGGCACGGACGACACGATCATCCTCGACACGGTGGTGATCTCGGCCGAGGAACAGGGCAAGCAGGCGCTTGGCACCTCGACCGTGACCGCCGAGGACCTGGAAAAGACCCCGGTGCGCAACGACGTCTCCGAGATCGTGCGCAAGATGCCCGGCGTGAACCTGACCGGCGCCACGGCGACCGGCCAGCGCGGCAACCAGCGCCAGATCGACATTCGCGGCATGGGGCCGGAAAACACCCTGATCCTGATCGACGGCAAGCCGGTCATGTCCCGCAACGCCGTAAAGATGAGCCGCGGCGGCGAGCGCGACACCCGCGGCGATTCGAATTGGGTGCCGGCCGAGATGATCGAGCGGATCGAGGTGATCCGCGGCCCGGCGGCGGCGCGTTATGGCTCGGGCGCCTCGGGCGGGGTGGTCAACATCATCACCAAACGCCCCGAGACCTTCACCGGCCAGGTGTCGATGCATGCGACCGTCCCGGAAAACAGCAAGGAAGGCAGCACCAACCGCGCCAATTTCATGCTGGCCGGCCCGGTCGGCGAGACGCTGACCTTCCGCCTGTTCGGCAATTACAACCGCACCGAGGCCGACGCCGCCGACCTGAACCCGCCGCGCACCGATCCCGAGACCGGCGAGGCGCTGCCGCCGCTGGCGGGCAGCGAGGGCGTGACCAACAAGGATCTGGGCGCGTTGCTGAGCTGGAACCTCGCCCCCGGCCACCACCTTGATGTCCAGATGGATTTCTCGCGCCAGGGCAATGATTATGCCGGCGATACCCGCAACGGCGCGGTGGACGAGGACATGGCCGAGCTGCTGGGCAGCGAGACCAGCCGCATGTATCGCCGCACCGTCTCGCTGACCCATCGCGGCGAATACGATTTCGGGGAATCGCACAGCTACATCCAGTGGGAAAACACCGGCAACACCCGGCTGTGCAGCGGCAATGCCGGTTCGGTCGAGGATAATTACACCCCCTGCATCGACAGCGATGGCGATGGCGAGGAAGACGCCTACGAATACCGCACCATCGACCTGGATACCGTCTCGGCCAAAAGCGAATGGATCCTGCCGATGAGCCTGGGCGGCAAGGCCAGCCGGCTGACGCTGGGCGCCGAATACCGCGGCGAGTTCATGGACGATGCGGTCTCGACCACCAACACCCTGCCGCCAGAGGTGGGCGGCGGCACCGGCGTGCCCGAAGATGCGGCCGACCGCGATCCCAGGACCGAACAGAACACCATCGGCCTGTATGCCGAGGCCAATATCGAATGGAACGAACAGCTGACCCTGACCCCGGGCCTGCGCTTCGACTATAACGACAATTTCGGCTCGAACTGGTCGCCCAGCCTGAACGCCACCTGGCGGTTCAACGAGGCATGGAGCATGAAGGTCGGCGTCGCGCGCGCCTTCAAGGTGCCGAACCTGTTCCAGCTCAATCCGAACTACGTCTACATCACGCGCGGCCATGGCTGCCCCTATGTGGACGGCGTGCGGCTGTCCGGCCCCTGCTATGTCCTGGGCAACCCGGACCTGGAGGCCGAGAAAAGCCTGAACAAGGAAATCGGCGTTGCCTATGCCGGATCGAACGGCGTCGAAGCCAGCCTGACCTATTTCCACAACGATTATGAAAACCGCATCGGCTCGGGCTTCGTGCAGTATAACGACAACAGCGACGACGGCCGGCTGTTCCGCTGGGAGAACCAGGGCAAGGCGGTCATCTCGGGGCTCGAGGGCAACTTCTCGACCGATCTGGGCGCGCGCTTCGCCTTCAACGCCAATTTCACCAAGATGATCAAGTCCGAAAAGGACAATGGCGAGCCGCTGAGCCTGGTGCCGGACTACACGGTCAACGCCTCGCTGGACTGGTTCGCCTCGGATTCGGTGACGGTGACGCTGGCGGCGACACATTACGGCAGGATCGACGCGGCGACGATGAGCGCGATCACGAATGCCGAGTTCGACCAGGCCAACGGGCGCGATCCCTATACGCTGGTCAACCTGGGCGCGACCTGGGACCTGACCGAGACGGCGCGGGTCTCGGCCGGGGTGACGAACCTGTTCGACAAGACGGTGCTGCGCACCGACTCCAGCACCGGGGCGAACACCTTCAACGAACCGGGGCGCGCCTTCTACCTGTCGCTGACCTCGACCTTCTGATTGCACCGCCCCGGCGGCGCCTGCATCCCGCGGGCGCCGCCACCGCTTCCGACGGCGGCGCCTGCGGTGTCGCCGTCGCATTCCGTTCCATACTGGGCAGATGCCGATGACCGATAGCATCGAACCGCGCATCCTGATCGTCGACGACGCGCGCGACATCCGCGAACCGCTGGGGCAATACCTGCGCCGCAACGGCTTGCGCACCCGTCTGGCCCAGGACGCCGCCGAGGCCCGCCGCGCGCTTGGCGCCGAACCCGTGCATCTGGCCGTCCTCGACGTGATGATGCCGGGCGAGGACGGGCTGAGCCTGTGCCGCGCCCTGGTCCATGAATACCGCCTGCCGGTGATCCTGCTGACCGCCCGCAGCGCGCAAGACCACCGGGTCGCGGGGCTGGATCTGGGGGCCGACGATTACGTCGCCAAACCCTTCGACCCGCGCGAACTGCTGGCGCGGATCCATGCCGTGCTGCGCCGCGTGCCGCCGGAACGGCCGGCGCCCGGCAGACAGCGCCGCCGCTTCTCGGGGCTGGTGCATGATCCGGCGCGGGCCGTGGTCACGCTGGCTGCGGGCCGCGATGTGGCGCTGACCTCGGGCGAGAACCGGCTGCTGGGCCTGCTGCTGGACCATCCCGGGCAGGTGCTGTCGCGGATGCGGCTGCTGGACCTGCTGTCGGGGCGCGAGGCGCGGGCCTATGACCGTGCCGTCGACAATGCCGTCAGCCGACTGCGCCACAAGATCGAGCAGAACCCGCGCGCGCCGCGGCTGATCGTCACCGAATGGGGCGGCGGCTATCGGCTGGCGGCCGAAGTGGACACCCTGGCATGAGGCGCCTGCTGCCCGCCGGGCTGGCCGCCCGCTTCTGGTTGCTGCTGGTCGCGGCGCTTCTGGGCGCGAACCTGATCGCCGCCCTGCTGATGGCGCGCGAGGGCACCGCCTTCGACCGGGCGATCCGGCTTCAGGGCGACGCGCACCGGCTGCACGCACTGGTCGCCGCGCTGGAGACGGCGGATCCGGAAACGGCGCTGATGCTGCCCCGCAACAGCAGCACCGGCTTCACCCGCTTTTCGGTCGATCCGGTGCCGCTGGGTCCGCCCGATGCCACGCGGCTGACGCTGCACGAGGCGGACATGGCCGCCGAGTTGCCGGGGCACGAGATCCGGATCCGCGAAAGCGCCGCCCCCACCGGCGCCGACAACCGCGCGCCGCTGATGCTGGTCTCGGTGCGGCTGGCGCAGGGGCCCGCGGCCGGGCGCTGGCTGAATGCGCTGGTCTATCCGCTGCCGGCGCACAGCGCCTGGCAATGGAAACAGGGCTTCTTCGCGCCGCTGCTGGCCTCGCTTCTGGGCACGCTGTCGGTGGGGCTGGTCTTCGTGCGCCGCATGACCCGGCCGCTGCGCGCCCTGGCCGAGGCGGCGCAGGCGGCGGGCCGCGGCGACCATGGCGCGCGCGTGGCCGAGACCGGCGCCGGAGAGCTGCGCGAGGCCGCCGCGGCCTTCAGCGCCATGCAGCGCCGCATCGCCGGTTTCGAGGCCGAGCGGATGCGGCTGCTGGCCGCCGTGGGCCATGACCTGCGCACCCCGATCACCGGGCTGCGCATCCGCGCCGAACTGCTGGACGAGGCCGAGCAGCGCGAGGCGATGATCCGCGTCCTGGACGAGATGGCGGTGATGGCGGACGGGCTGCTGCACGCCGCCTCGGCGGGGGAAGAAGCCGAAGCGCCGCAGCCCGTCGATCTGGATCGGCTGCTGGCCCAGCTCGGTGCCGATGGCGGCGCGGCCTATATGGGCCAAGGACCGCTGGTCATGCCGCTGCGGCCGGTGGCGATGCGACGCGCGATCCGCAACCTGCTGGACAATGCCCGGCGCTATGCCGGGCCGGCGCGGCTGCATTGGCGGCGCGGTCCGGCATCGGTGCTGATCCGGATCGAGGACGACGGTCCCGGCATCCCCGACGCGCTGCTGGTCCGCGTGACCGAACCCTTCGTGCGCGGCGAGGCCAGCCGCAGCCTGGATACAGGCGGCGCGGGTCTGGGGCTTTCCATCGCCCGGGACGTGGTGCGCACCCATGGCGGCACGCTGGCGCTGACCAATCGGGCCGAGGGTGGGTTGCGCGTGGACCTGACGCTGCCGCTGCGCGAGGCGGACGGATCGCCGCCGGACGGCGCACGGGCACGGTTCGCGGATTGGCGGCTGTTCAGGGACCGCGAAGGCGGCGGATCAGCGCAGCGCCTTGCAGGGCGGGTCCAGCCGGAAGATCTTTTCCCGTGACAGGCGCCAGTGATCCAGCGCGCCCATGCATCTTTCGACCTCGCGGCGCGGGCCTATGACGCGAATCGTTCCGGGAATCACTTCCTCGGCCGTCAGGGACTTCAATTGATCCAGAGCTTCGGCCGTTTCCTCGCGCGAGGGGTCGCGGTCGTCAGAATAGACCAGCACGAAGCGTTCATCCTGTTTGCGTTGCACCTTCATCGCCCAAAACCTATTCGATCAGTCCAGCGCCTTCATATTCCTTGCCGAAACCGATCGGCGCTGCGTGGCCGTTCGCCATCCTGACAATGTCGTCCGAACGTTGCTGGTTGCGTTCGGCCGACATGACTTCCGGGTTTTGCGACAGCAGCCTGGCCATCAGCCCGGCGATTGCAGGGCAGGCCATCGAGGTGCCGTCCATCACCCCTTTGGACTTCGCATCGACCCAAGATATAATACCAACGCCCGGTCCGATAAAGTCCACCTCGGGACCGATATTGCTGAATCGGGCAAAGAAGCGGTCTCCGACCGGCTTGGGTTTCTCGGCGACATTGCGCCCGGTGATCGCCCCCTCGGGCCAACTGCCCAGCACGCCGCCCGCCGAGACCCCCAGAACGGCCGCCGAGCGCGCCGGATAGGAAACCGGCGCCATGCCGTCATTGCCGGTCGCCGCCACGCAGACCACGCCGAGCGCCCGCGCCCGCCGCACCTCGCGCGAGATCGCGATCGGTTCCGAGGACTGGCCGAGGCTCATGTTGATGATGTCGCAACCATCCTCGACCGCCTGGCGGATGGCGCGGGCGATGGCGAATTCGCTGGCGCCGCCGTCGCCCTTCTCGAAGACGCGATAGGCGTGCAGCTCCACCGCCGGGGCGATGCGGGCGACGATGCCGGCGACATGGGTGCCGTGGCCGGCGCCATTGTCGAACCATTCGTCGGCGGGCTCGGTGCCGGTGGTGTTCAGGCCCTTGACCACGTTCAGGCCCGGCGCTGGGTCGATGCCGGTGTCGATCACCGCCAGCTTGACGCCCTTGCCGTCGCCCTTGCCGGCCGGCTTCACCATCCGGGCCAGCGCATCGGGGAAATCCTTGGCAATGGGCGGCACGGCCAGGGTCACCTCGGTCTCGCCCTCGGGCGCGACCGGCACCTCCTCCAGCCCGCCGGGCCAATAGCCCGCAAGCGGCGCGCAGATGATGGCGTCGATGCTGGTCTGCCCGGCCGGCAGCGCGGTGCGGAACCAGCCCTGGTCGTCGGTCCTGACCTCGGATATGCCGAAGCCCCGCCGCCGGTTCAGCACGATGACGACATGCGCATCGGCCACCGGCCGGCCGGTTTCGGCATCGACGCAGCGCAGGGCCAGCGCCTTGGCCGAGCGGAAGGCGGCGGGCTTGGCCTGCTGGCGGATGATGTTCACCTGTCCGAAACGCAGCGGATAGAGCCGCAGCTCGGGCCGGATGCGCAGGCCGGGATAGGCGCGCTGCAGCACGAAGGCCTGCTCGGGCGTCATGCGGACCAGCGAGGCCTCGTCCTCGCCGATGGAATCGATCAGCCTGATGCGGCCGACCTCGGTTTCCAGGATGCGCAGCGGCGGCCGGGTGGGCGAGCAATCGCCATGCTCGGCGCCCTTGGGCATGCTGCTGGCGATGCCCGCCCGCGCCTTCCTGCCGAACAGCCGCCGGTGCATGGTGCGGAACAGCCGGAAGCTGCTGGTCTCCATCCCCTCGTTGAAGACATTGTCCTCGGGCACGATGACATATTTTCGGGTCTTCGCGGACATGGCGGCAATTCCTCGATGAATTTCCCGGCCGGCCATCGGCGGACAGCCGCCCGGTTCGGCCCCAGCAGAGGCCACAAATGCCCGCAAGGCAAGAATTGCGTGCCGGGGCCGGCCGGGAATTGCCGGCACGGGGCTTGCCCGCGTCCCAGGCATCGGGCGTAATCGACCCAGCCAGGAAAGGGAAACGCATGACCAAGACGATTCTGGGCCTCAGCGGCAGCCTGCGCCGCGCCTCGTTCAACGCCGGCCTGTTGCGCGCCGCCGCCGATGTCGCGCCCGAGGGCGCGCGGATCCAGATCGGCTCGATCCGCGAGGTGCCGCTTTACAACGCCGATCTCGAGGACGCCTCGGGCCTGCCCGCCGCCGTCCGCACCCTGCAGGCGCAGCTGGCAGAGGCGGACGGGCTGCTGCTGGTGACGCCGGAATACAACAACGGCGTCCCCGGCGTGTTCAAGAACGCCATCGACTGGATGTCGCGCGGCGACGGCCTGGCCATGTTCGTCGGCAAGCCGGTGGCGGTGATCGGCGCCTCGCCCGGCGGTTTCGGCACCATCCTGGCGCAAAGCCACTGGCTGCCGGTGCTGCGTACGCTGAAGGCCGAACTGTGGGCCGAGGGTCGGCTGATGGTGTCGCGCGCCGGATCGGTCTTCGACGACCAGGGCAACCTGACCGACGCCAAGACCCGCGAGACCCTGCGCAATTTCCTCGGGGGGTTCGCAGCCAGCCTGCGGGGGGCCTAGGGATTCTCGCCCGGCGCCAGGGTGAACAGGTCGGCCCATTCCGGGTGGCGGGCATATTGCCCCCGCACATAGGGGCAAAGCGGGACGATGCGGAAGCCGTTCTGCCGTGCATCCCGCAACATGAAATCCAGCAACGCCCGAGCCACGCCGCGCCCGGCCATGGCCTCGGGCACGCCGGTATGATCGGCGCTGATGACCGCGGGACCGCGCCGGGTGAAAGTGATCTCGCCCTCGGCGTCGATGCCGGGAATGCGGGCGACATAGCGGTTGCCTTCCCTGGCGACGGCGATTTCGGACATGCCGCTCTCCCTTTCAGCCAAAGAGATGGCCGGCTCGCGACGGCCGGGGCCCGGCGAAGGTCAGGTCACGCTCGGTCCGATGATCGCGAGCATGGTCGCCTCCGCAGGTCCGTCCTCGGGGACAAGGATAGGGCCGGTGCCGGCCGCTTGTCAAAAGCCGCGTGGCGCCGCGCGCGACAAGATGCTTGTCGCGGCCCGGCCCCGCTTGCCCGGCCCCGGCCGATCCGCTAGCCCTGTGCCCCGAGGGAAAGGAGCCAGCCGATGCCGATCACCACGCCCCCCGCCCTGCGATGAGCGCCGCAGCCGCGACCCGGCCCCTTCTGGCCGCCGGCTGGATGATGGGGGCGGTCGCGTCCTTCACCCTCATGGCCATCGCCGGGCGCAAAGTCTCGCACGAGCTCGACACCTTCGAGATCCTGGCCTGGCGCTCGCTGATCGGCGTGGCGATCCTGGCGGCGGCGCTGTCGCTGCGCGGCGGCTGGGCGGTGGTCACGCTGCAGCGCCCGGGGCTGCAACTTGCCCGCAACGGCGCGCATTTCATCGCCCAGAACCTGTGGTTCCATGCGCTGTTCACCATTCCGCTGGCCCAGGTCTTCGCGCTGGAGTTCACCGCGCCGCTCTGGGTGCTGCTGCTGTCGCCGCTGCTGCTGGCCGAGCGGCTGACCATGGTGCGGGCCTTTTCGGCGCTGCTGGGTTTCCTGGGCATCCTGCTGGTCGCGCAGCCCGGCGCGGCGGGCCTGTCGCCCGGGCTGATCTCGGCGGCGCTGGCAGCGATCGGCTTTGCGCTGACCTATATCTGCACCAAGAAGCTGACGGCGGTGGTCGATCCCCTCTGCATCCTGTGGTGGATGTCGGTCAGCCAGGCGCTGATGGGCCTTGGCTGCGCGGGCTTCGACGGGCGGATCGCCCTGCCCTCGGCCGCGGCGGCGCCCTGGGTGGCGCTGCTGGGCACCACCGGGCTGGCGGCGCATTTCTGCATCGTCAACGCGCTGCGCGTCGCGCCGGCAACGCTGGTCATGCCCTTCGACTTCCTGCGCCTGCCGGTCATCGCCGTCGTCGGGCTGGTGCTTTACGACGAACCCATCGGCCTGGCGGTGGTTGCCGGCGCGGCGCTGATCCTGGTCGGCAACTACATCAACATCCGCGCCCCGGCGCCCGCGCAAAGGGCCGGATCATGAGCACCGGCACCCCCGCCACCCAGTTCCTGCGCCGCGCCGGCGTGGCCTTCCGCCCGGTCGAATACCGCTATGATCCGGGGTCCGAGCGCGTGGCCCTGCAGGCGGCCGAGGCCGTCGGCCTGCCGCCCGGCCAGCTTCTGAAAACGCTGATGATCGAGGTGGACGGCCGCCCGGCCTGCGCGGTGGTGCCGGGCGACCGCAGCCTGTCGATGAAGCGCGTGGCCGCGGCATTCGGCGGCAAGGCGGCGGCGATGATGCCCGCCGACAAGGCCGAACGCCTGACCGGCTACCGCACCGGCGGCATCAGTCCTTTCGGCCAGCGCCGCCCGGTGCCGACCCTGTTCGAGGCCGGGGCGATGGATTGCGCCGACGTGGCGATCAACGGCGGCAAGCGCGGGCTGTTGCTGCTGCTGGCACCAGGGGACGCGCTGGCGGCGCTTGGCGCGCAGGCCGCGCCGCTCTGCGCCTGAGATCACCCCTCCCAGGCGATGTCATGCAGCCGCACCAGTTCGGCGACCTGCGCCGGCGTCAGCCGGTTGGGGGTGGCCCCGCGCAGCAGCAGCGCCAGCCGCGCCGTCGCCTCCAGTTCCTCGACGGCGTTGCAGGCGCCTTCCAGGTCCAGGCCCGCCACCACCGGGCCGTGATTGGCCAGCATCACCGCCGAGCGTTTCCCCGCCAGCCCCCGCACCGCATCGCCGATGGCCGGGTCGCCGGGCCGGAAATAGGGCAGCAGCCGCACCCGGCCCAGCTGCATGAAGGCATAGGGCGTCAGCGGCGGCAGAAAATCCTCGGCATCGGCATCCGGCAGGGTCGAGAGCGCCACCGAGTGGCAGGAATGCAGATGCACCACCGCCGCCGTCCGGCTCCGCGTCTCGTAGAAGGCGGCGTGCAGCGGCATTTCCTTGGTGGGCCTGTCGCCGCCGATCTGCCGGCCCTGCGCGTCGAAGCGGGCCAGCCGCGCCGGGTCGAGCCGGCCGAAGCTGGTGCCGGTCGGGCTGACCAGCAGCCCGCCATCCGGCGCCCGCGCCGAGATGTTGCCGGTCGAGCCATGCGTCAGCCCGCGCTCGAACATCGAGCGCGCCAGATCGCAGATCCGCTCGCGCAGCCGGGCTTCCCCGGTCATGCCGCCACCGTCTCGCCGGCCAGCACCGCGGCGGCGGCGGCGAAGAAGTCGGGGGCGCCGAAATTGCCCGATTTCAGCGCCAGCACCAGCCTGTCTCCGGCGCGCATGGCGGGAACGCCCGGCGCGATCTCGGGGCCGATCTCCAACGCGCCGGGGGCCAGCCCCTCGACCACCGCGCCCGAGGTCTCGCCGCCGGCGGTGATCAGCCGCGTCACGCCGCCCGCGACCAAGAGCCGCGCCGTCTCGGCGAAAAAGGCTTCCAGCCGATGGGCGACCAGATCGCTGCCATGCCGGTCCTGAACCGCCCGCACCGCCTGCGGGTCGGCCGAGGAATAGACCAGCGGCAGGCCGGGCTGGGCCAGGGCCCAGTCGGCGGCGGCGCGCGGCGTCACCTGGCCGGCGATCACCGCCTCGGGGTCGATCTCCAGCCTCGGCTCGCCGCGCGCGACATGCTGGGCCACCTGTCCCCGCGTGGCGCGCGAGCAGGAACCCGAGAGCACCGCCGCCCGGCCCGCCTGACCGCGCCAACCCGCCGGCTGGCCTGCCAGCAGGCCCCGGCGCCGGAAATTCGCCGGCAGACCCAGCGCGATGCCCGAGCCGCCGGTGATCAGCGGCATGTCCTCGGCCGCCATTCCCAGCGCCACCAGATCCTCGTCGCGGATCGCATCGGCGATGGCGAAGGGGCGGCCGGCGCGCGCCTCCTCGGCCAGCCGGGCGCGGATCGCCGGTGCGCCGGCCCAGACCGTCGCGGCCGGGACGTGGCCGATGCCGCGCCGGCTTTGCGCGGCCAGGCAGCGGCGCAGGTCGGGATCGGTCATCGGGGTCAGCGGATGCGCCTCCATGCCGCTTTCGCTGAGCAGCCGGTCGCCGACGAACAGATGGCCCTGATAGACCGTGCGGCCCGTCGCCGGAAAGGCCGGGCAGAAGATCACCGCCCCGGCCCCCAGGGCGTCGGCCAGCGCCTCGGCCACCGGGCCGATATTGCCCCGCGGCGTGGAATCGAAAGTCGAGCAATATTTGAACAGGATCTGCCGGCAACCCTGCGCCCTGAGCCAGTCCAGCGCCCGCAGCGATTGCGCGACGGCCTCCTCGGGCGCGACCGAACGGGTCTTGAGCGCGACGATCCCGGCCGCGACCGCGGGATCGGCGGGGGCGTCAGGGATGCCGCAATATTGCACCACCCGCATCCCGCCCTTGACCAGCGTATTGCCCAGATCCGAGGAGCCGGTGAAATCGTCCCCGATACAGCCCAGCAGCATGGTCGCCCCCTTACATCCAGTCGCCGGGCGCGACGGCGTCCTGCGCCTGCCGCAGCCGCCAAAGCTCCGAATCCTCGTCGCGCTCGACATCGGCGCAGGTGATCGGCGCACCGGCCCGGACATCCCGCACCAGCCGCCGCCCGGCGGCCAGATAGTAGGGGATCGGCGTCGCATCCGCCAGCACGGCGGCCGGCGTCATGCGCGACGAGACATGGGCGATGGTGTGATGATGCCCCTCGGCCAGCAACAGCGTGCCGGCCGGCAGGTCGCGATCGGCATGGGCGGTCAGGTCGATGACCGGCCGCGGCCGCGCCGCACCCGAGGACTGGCCCAGCAGCGCCGCCTCGAAGACGGTGGTGGCCGCTTCCAGCCCCAGCAGGTGGCGCGGCAGGCCGATCATCGCCGTGCGGCCGTTCCGGGCCACGACATGGCCCTTGTCGCGCAGCATGTCCCAGCTTTCGTCGTCCTTGCAGGCGACGGTGACGAAGACCCCGCCGGCAAAGCTCGGCTCGCCCGGCAGGCGCAGACAGTGGAACACGTCGAGCGCCGGGACCGCGCCCAGCAGCCCGCCATCGGCGCGCGGGGCCATGACATCGGCAACCTCGGTGATGCGGGCAATGGGCGCGTGCAGGTCGGCCCGGTCGGGCCGCAGGCCAAGCGCGTTGGCCACCACGGTCATCTCGCACAGGTCCGGAACCGCGCGCTGCGGCAAGGCTGCGGCCAGCGCGGCGCGGGCTTCTGCGACCGCGGGCCAGGGCCGGTCGCCGGCCTGGATCCAGGCGCCGAAGCCGGGCGCGGCGACGGTGACGCCGTTGCTGGTGATGGTGTCGGAGCCCGGATCATAGACGAAGTCGTATTCGCTGGACTTGCCGGCGGCCACCAGCTCCAGGCCGACCACCTCGGCCCAGCTCGCCAAGCCGATCAGCAGGCTGGGCTGGTCGCCGTCGACCGGCGAGACCACCCGGCCGCGCGCCGACGCCATGCGGGCCAGGATCGGGCCGACGACGCTGTCGGTCTCCTTGGTGACCATGACCACATGCTTGTCGGCCTCGATCGCCAGCCGGGCGTGGCGGGCGCCGGCCTCGGGGTTGCCGGTCGCCTCCAGCACCACCTCGACCGGCAGTTCGGCGAGCAGCGCCGGATCGGCGGCGGCGATGGGTTTGCCCGCCGCCCAGGCGGCGCGGATCGCGGCGGCGTCGGTGCATTCGGCGATGTCGGCCCGGTCATGGCCGACCGAGGCCAGCGCCGCGGCGGCGATGGCGGTGTCGCGGTCGAAGGCCACCCGGCAGCGCAGCCCCCGCACATGCCGCGCCTGCGACAGGAAGCTGCGGCCGAAGCCGCCGCTGCCGATGATGGCGCATTCGACCTCGCGGGTCTCGCGCCCGGCGAAATGACGCAGATGGTTCATGCCCTGCCCCCTCTGATACGCGGCTTATTCGACCGGCTGGCGGCGCCGCAGCCGCCCACCCAGATGCAAGAGCTTCGGCAGGATCAGCAGCACCAGCGCCAGCGTCATGATCGAGCCGACCAGCGGGTTCGAGAAGAACACCGACAGCGAGCCGTCCGACAGGATCATCGACTGGTGGAAGGCGTTCTCGGCCTTGTGGCCCAGCACCATCGACAGCACCAGAGGCGCCAGCGGATAGTCCAGCCGCGTGAACAGATAGCCCACCAAGCCGAAGACCAGCACCAGCCACAGGTCGAAGGTGGCGCTTGAGACGGTATAGCCGCCGACGAAGCAGATCGCGACGATCATCGGGCCGATGATGGCAAAGGGGATGCGCAGCAGCGCGGCGAACATCGGCACCGTCAGCAGCACCAGGATCACCCCCACCACGTTCGAGATATACATGCTGGCGATCAGGCCCCAGACGAAATCCGGCTTGGTCGCGAACAGCATCGGCCCCGGGGTCAGCCCCCAGATCATCAGCCCGCCCATCATCACCGCCGCCGTGGCCGAGGACGGCACGCCAAGCGCCAGCATCGGTAGCATGGCGCAGGTGCCGGCGCTGTGGTCGGCGGTCTCGGGGGCGATGATGCCCTCGGGGCGGCCGGTGCCGAAGGGTTTGCCCTTGCGCGAGGACTGCCGGGCGATGCCGTAGCTCATGAACGAGGCGGCGGTGGGGCCGCCCGGCGTGATGCCCATCCAGATGCCGACCAGCCCCGAACGCACCGAGGTCGCCCAGTAGCGCGGCAGCTCGGCGATGGTGCGCAGCACGTCGCGCAGGTCGATGCGGGACGAGACGCCGCGGAAGGACAGGCCCTCCTGCACGGTGGCCAGCAGCTCGCCGATGCCGAACAGGCCGATCACCACCACCAGGAAGCTGATGCCGCCCAGAAGGTCGGAAAAGCCGAAGGTCAGCCGCACCTCGCCGGTGACGTTGTCCATGCCGACCGAAGCCAGCAGCAGCCCGGTGGCCAGCGACACCACGGTCTTGACCGGCGCGGCGCTGCCCATGCCGATAAAGGCGGCGAAGGCCAGGAAATACACGGCGAAATATTCCGGCGCGCCGAAGCGCAGCGCGAAGTTCGAGGCCCAGCCGGCCAGCAGGGTGATGACGATGACCCCCAGCAGCGCGCCGATCCCCGCCGACATGAAGGCGAGCGTCAGCGCCCGCGTCGACTGGCCGGACTTGGCCATCGGATAGCCGTCGAAAGTGGTGGCGACGGAACTCGGCTCGCCCGGGATGTTGAACAGGATCGAGGTGGTCGAACCCCCGAACAGCGCCCCCCAATACATCGAGGACAAAAGGATGATGGCCGAGGTCGGGTCAAGCGTGAAGGTCAGCGGGATCAGCAGCGACACCCCGTTCGGGGCGCCGAGCCCCGGCAGCACGCCGACGATCAGGCCCAGCAGCACCCCCACGACCATCAGCGCCAGATGCATCGGCGTGATGGCGATGCCGAAGCCGTGGATCAGCAGATCGAAATTTCCCATCGCCCCGCCCTTTCAGTAGATGCCCAGCAGGGGCTCGATCGGCCCCTTCAGAAGCGGCATCAGGAACGCCACCTCGAAGATCAGGTAGAGCGCGGCGGCGAAGCCGATGCCGATCGCCAGGGCCACCGGCAGGCGATAGCCGCCCTGCCGCCAGGCGTTCCAGGCGATATAGCCGGCCGAGCCGACATAGATGCCAAGCGCCAGCGTCGCGACCACGAAGGTCAGCATGGCCGCCAGGAAGCGGCCCAGGCGCCGCAGCCGCTCACCGTCCAGGAACGGCTCCTCGATCGCCCCGCCGGCGGCGGCATGGGCCTGGGCGCTGCGATGCCGGATGAAGGCCGCCACCAGGTTCCAGAGGCTGGCACCGATTAGGATCAGCCCGACATAGAACGGAAAATAGCCCGATTGCGGGCCGCTTTCCTCCCATCCGTGGCCCAGTTCGGCCGCGCCGATCACCGCGGCCACCCCAAGCGCGCCGGTCCCGATCGCGGTGCCGATCTCGGCATGAAAACGTCTGACTGTCATCGCTCCCCCCTTCGCCGTCTTGCAGAAGACGGCCCGCCGGACAGGTTCCGGCGGGCCGTTCCGGTGCGGCTTACTCGCCGATCCAGCCTTCGGCCTTGAAGACCTCGACGGTCTTCGCCTCGCTGTCGGCGATGAACTTCTGCAGATCCTCGCCGGTCAGGAAGGCGCCGGTCTGCGAGGTCTTGCCCAGATAGCCCTTCCACTCCTCCGAGTCGGCCACCTGCTTCAGCGCGTCGCGGTAGAAGGCGACCACCTCCTCGGGGACGCCGGCCGGCAGCCAGACGGTGCGCGGCATCTGGTAGCTCTCGATGTCCAACCCCTGCTCCTTGCAGGTCGGGATGTCGTGCCAGCCCTTGCCGTCATGGATCGGCTCGCTTTCGGCCATGCGCTGCGGCGCGAAGACGCAAAGCGGGCGCACGGCGCCGGCCTGCCACTGGCCAAGATTCTCGTTCGGGTTGTTGACATTGGCCACGACATGGCCGCCGGCCAGCTGCACGCCGACCTCGCCGCCGCCGTTGAAGGGGACATACTTGAAGTCGGCGCCGGAGGTCTGCTCGATCAGCGCCACCAGGGTCTCGTCGGTATCCTTGGACTGGCTGCCGCCGAAGGGCAGCTTGCCGGGCTCGGCCTTGGCCGCCTCGATCAGGTCGCCGGCGGTCTGGTAGGGCGCATCCGCCTTGACCCAGATCAGGAACTCGTCCATCGCCAGCGCGGCGACGGGCTGCAGATCCTCGGCCTTGTAGGCCAGCTTGGCGATATGCGGCAGCAGATAGACGTTGTTGGTGCCGAAGATCACCTTGTGGGGGTCGCCAGCATTCTGCTTGGCGTAAAGGAACGCCTCGGCCCCCGAGCCGCCGCCCTTGTTCAGCACCACCATGGGCCGCTCGACGATCTTGCCCTTGGTCAGCACCGATTGGATGGTACGGGCGAAATTGTCGGTGCCGCCGCCGGCGCCCGAGGCGACGACGAATTCCAGCGGCCGCTCGGGCGCCCATTCCGCCGCCGCGGGCAATGCCGTCAGCAGCGCCAGGGCCGCGACCGTTCCGATGTTCCTGTGTTTCATGATTCTCTCCTCCTCCGTTATTCCGCCCGGCCCCCTCAGCCGGCTGCGAGTGTGCTTGCCCCGACCGGCTGCGCGGCCCAGCCCGCCTGCAGCGGGCGCTGTTCGCCGCGAACCGGGTTCAGCTTCGCCAGATCGAAGCCCAGCCGGGCGGCAGCCAGCGTCGCGCCCAGATCGGCCTTGCCCTGACCGGCGATGTCGAATGCCGTGCCATGCGCGGGCGTCACGATCGGGAAACCATAGCCCGCGATCAGCGTCACGCCCCGGTCGAAGCCCATCAACTTCATGGCGATCTGGCCCTGGTCGTGATACATGGTCAGCACCGCATCGAACTCGCCGCGCGTCGCCCGCACGAAGACCGTGTCCGAGGGGATCGGGCCGGCGACCTTCAGCCCTTCGGCCGCGGCACGCTCGACGGCGGGGGCGATGATGTCCTCGTCCTCGTCGCCGAAATTACGGCCGTCGCCGGCATGGGGGTTCAGCGCCGCCACGCCGATGCGCGGCGCGGCCTTGCCCGCGCCCTCCATCACCTCGGTGGTCAGGCGGATGCTGTCCAGGATCCGCTCGACGCTGAGACGCGAGGCCACGTCGCGCAGCGGGATATGCGAGGTCACCCGGGCGTTCCACACCTCGTCCAGCACATTGAACTCACGGCCGCTGCGGCTGGCGCCCAAAGTGGCGTCGATGAAGCCGATCTCGTCGACATAGGCCGGACGCGCCAGGCGCATCGAATGCTTGTTGAAAGGGGTGAACATCACCGCATCGGCCAGCCCGGCCTGCGCCAGGCGCAGCACGGCGGCGAAGTTCTGCAGCGAGGCCGCCCCGGCCTCGGCCGACGAGGCACCCAGCCGCAGCCCCTCGACAGGGCAATTCGCCAGATCGACCATCACCCGGCCGGCGGGCAGCCCCTTGCCCAGGCGGTCGGCGGCGATCACCGGCAGGTCCAGATCGACCCCGGCATGCCGGGCGCCCATCCGCAGGACACGGGCATCCCCCACCACGATCACGTCGCGGTCCTTCATCTCGTCATGGGCCAGCAGCTTTGCCGCCAGTTCCGGCCCGACACCGCCCGCATCCCCGATTGCCAGTGCCATCCGCATGTCCGAATCCCTCCCTCAGCGCCTGTCTGGTATGCTGTATACAGAATTTTGCATCGCGTCCACGATTTTCTTGTCACATCGGCGGAAAAATCTTGCGGCAACCTTTTGATTTAAAAAAATTTTATACGCAGCAGAACGGACGGCACCGCGCGGAGCGGTACCGTCTGCAAGCCATGCGGCGTGCTCAGCCTGCGGCGAGTTCCTCGGCCACCACCCGCGCGCAAAGCGCCAGCGAGATCGCGCCGGCATCGGGATGGCCGATGCTGCGCTCGGCCAGCGGACGGGCACGCCCCAGTTTCGGGCTCAGCTCCGCCGTCGCCTCGGCCGCCTCGGTGGCGCGCGTCGCGGCGCGTCGCCAGGCCTCGGCCAGCGCGGCGCCGTCATCCACCGCGGCGCGCAGCGTCTCGGCAAAGGGCAGGAAGACATCGACCAGCGTCTTGTCGCCGGGATGGGCGCCGCCCAGGCGCAGCACCGCCTGCAGCCCCGCCTCGGCGCCGGCGGCGACATGGGCGGGCGTCAGCGCGTCCCGGTCGGTCAGCGCCGCGCCCCAGCCGCGCAGGGCCACGCCCCACAACGCCCCGGAAGTGCCGCCGGCCCGGTCCGCCCAGGCATCGCCGGCCATGGCCAGCACCGTCG
>NZ_JBHRXE010000036.1:0-63621 GCF_042648325.1 Paracoccus simplex
AGGCCAGCGCCGCAAGCGGCAGCAGCAGCGGCAGCGCGGCTCCCCCGCCCAGCAGCAGCGCATGGCCGTGGTCGTATTTGTGCCCGGCCCGCTTGGCCAGCGCCGGCACCGGCCCGGCCAGCCGCGCCGGCTCGCCCGCCGCCGCCATCCAGCCGTCCAGGCCGATATCGACGATGCGCAGCGCGCCGCTGAGCGCGCCGCCCTGCGCCAGCACATGGCCCAGCTTGGCGCGCTGGAAACTGACGGTCAGCGCCGCCTCGGGCAGGTCCAGCCCGCCCAGCACCCGGCCGCTGTCGGCGCAAAGCCCGCTCAGGATGTCCACCGCGACGATCCGGCAGCCGCGTGCCGCCGCCAACCGCAGGGGCGCCGCGATCCCGGGCGCCAGCGGCCGGGCCAGCCCGGTGCCGAACAGCGCGTCGATGCAAAGGGCGCCGGCCGGGAAATCCTCGGGGCCCAGATCGGACAGCGCCACCATCTCGCCCGGCCAGCAGGCCGCGGCCAGCTGCGCATCCGGGCTGGCCGGCGGGGCCGGCGCCGCCAGCCGCAACTGCCAGCCGCGCTTGGCCAGCAGCCGCGCCACCACATAGCCGTCGCCGCCATTGTTGCCGGGGCCGCACAGGATCACCGCCCGCCCCGGGCGCTCGCGTTCCGGCCACAGCGCCAGCATCTCGCGCACCACGCCCGCCCCCGCCCGCTCCATCAGCGCCGCGCCGGTGATCTCGCCGCTGCCGATGGCGGCAGCCTCGACCGCCCGCATCTGCCGAGTCGTCAGGATCTCGCGCTTCGGGACCATTCTGTCGCACATAATTCAGGCAACCTGCTCAATATCAGGGCACATGCCCCGGATTCCCCGCCCGCATGCCGCTTTCCCCATCAAGCCGCATGGACGCGCATCATCAAACCCGCCAATCAGGGCGCAGGCAAGTCGCGAGAGAAGGATCAGGCGATGAAGAAAGTCGAAGCCATCATCAAGCCCTTCAAACTGGACGATGTGAAAGAGGCGCTTCAGGAAGTCGGCGTCCAGGGCCTCTCGGTCACCGAGGTAAAGGGCTTCGGCCGGCAGAAGGGCCATACCGAACTGTATCGCGGCGCCGAATATGTGGTGGATTTCCTGCCCAAGGTGAAGATCGAGATGGTGCTGCCCGACGACATGGTCGAGGCCGCCGTTGATGCCATCATCTCGGCCGCGCGCACCGAGAAGATCGGCGACGGCAAGATCTTCATCATCCCGGTCGAACAGGCCATCCGCATCCGCACCGGCGAGACCGGCGACGACGCGGTCTGATCCCCGGACCCGCATTCCCGCAACAACCGACACCTGCCCGGCGGCGGCGCCGGGCCGACTGATGGAGGAAGGATCCCAATGACAGTCAAGGACGTTCTGGATCTGATGAAGACGGAAGAGGTCGAATATGTCGACGTCCGCTTCACCGATCCCAAGGGCAAGCTGCAGCATGTGACGCTGGTCGCCGATCTGGTGGACGAGGACTTCTTCGAGGAAGGCTTCATGTTCGACGGCTCCTCGATCGCCGGCTGGAAATCCATCGACCAGTCCGACATGAAGCTGATGCCGGACGCCGCCTCGGCCTATATCGACCCGTTCTATGCCGAAAAGACGCTTTGCGTGCATTGCAACGTCGTCGAGCCCGACACCGGCGAGCCCTATGCCCGCGACCCGCGCGGCACGGCGCTGAAGGCCGAGGCCTATCTGAAATCCTCGGGCATCGGCGACACCGCCTATTTCGGCCCCGAGGCCGAGTTCTTCCTGTTCGACGACGTGCGTTATTCGGTGACGCCGCAGAAGGTCTCCTTCGAGCTCGACTCGGTCGATGCCGCCTGGAACACCGACACCGTCTACGAGGACGGCAACCTTGCCCATCGCGCGGCCCATAAGGGCGGCTATTTCCCGGTGAACCCGATCGACACCGCCCAGGACATCCGCGGCGAGATGCTGTCGACGATGAAGCGCATGGGCATCAAGGTCGACAAGCACCACCACGAGGTCGCCACCTGCCAGCACGAACTGGGCATGATCTTCGGCGGGCTGGTCGAACAGGCCGACAACATCCAGAAATACAAATACGTCATCCACAACGTCGCCGCCGCCTATGGCAAGACGGTGACCTTCATGCCGAAGCCGATGAAGGGCGACAACGGTTCGGGCATGCATGTGAACATGTCGATCTGGAAAGACGGCAAGCCGCTGTTCGCGGGCGACAAATATGCCGATCTTTCGCAAGAGGCGCTGTATTTCATCGGCGGCATCCTGAAGCACGCCAAGGCGCTGAACGCGCTGACCAACCCGGCGACCAACAGCTACAAGCGCCTGATCCCCGGCTTCGAGGCTCCGGTTCTGCGCGCCTATTCGGCCCGCAACCGCTCGGGCTGCGTGCGTATTCCGTGGACCGAAAGCCCGAAAGCCAAGCGCGTCGAGGCGCGTTTCCCCGATCCGGCCGCGAACCCCTATCTCGCCTTCGCGGCGCTGCTGATGGCCGGCCTCGACGGCATCAAGAACAAGATCGACCCCGGCCCGGCCTCGGACAAGGATCTCTACGACCTGCCGCCCGAGGAGCTGGCCGAGATCCCGACCGTCTGCGGCAGCCTGCGCGAGGCGCTGGAAGAGCTGGAAAAGGACATGGACTTCCTGCTCGCCGGCGACGTTTTCACCCGCGACCAGCTGGAAGGCTACATCAAGCTGAAATGGGAAGAGGTCTATGCCTATGAGCACACCCCGCATCCCATCGAATATGCGATGTATTACAGCTGCTGATCCGCAGCCGCGACAATGACGGAAAGCCGCCCCTCGGGGCGGCTTCTCCACGGCCGGCAGGCCCGGCACGGCTTGCCCTCGCCCCGAGCGGCTGCGGCGCGTCCCCCCTTCCGGTCGGAACGGGGAAGGCGACCGCCCGTGCCGGGCCCAGGCTGCGCGCACCCCGCGCCCTTCTCCCCGGCTCTCCGTGTTTCCGGACCCGTTCCGGCCGCGCCCGGCCCCGCGGCGCGGACCCGCTCGCGCCGGCCGTCGTCAGACGCCCTGTGTGCGCCCGGTGTACGCCCGGTGCACGCCCGGCGATGGAAGATTTGCGACAGCCCCTTCCCGCCGCCCCGGACCGCCGCACCCTTTGGTTGCGGCCTCGGGGGCAAGCCGCTAAAAGCCCCGCAAACCCAAGGAGCTTCCGATGATCCCGCGCTATGCCCGCCCCGAAATGGTCGCCATCTGGTCGCCCGAGACCAAGTTCCGCATCTGGTACGAGATCGAGGCCCATGCCTGCGACGCCCAGGCCGATCTGGGGGTGATCCCGCGCGAGAATGCCGAGGCGGTCTGGAAGGCCAGGGATGTCGAGTTCGACGTCGCCCGCATCGACGAAATCGAGGCGGTGACCAAGCATGACGTCATCGCCTTCCTGACCCATCTGGCCGAGCATATCGGCGCCGAGGAGGCGCGTTTCGTCCACCAGGGCATGACCAGCTCGGACGTGCTGGACACCACGCTGAACGTGCAGCTGGTGCGCGCCGCCGACATCCTGCTGGCCGACATGGACAAGGTGCTGGCCGCGCTGAAGAAACGCGCCTTCGAGCACAAGGACACCGTCCGCATCGGCCGCAGCCACGGCATCCATGCCGAGCCGACCACCATGGGCCTGACCTTCGCCCGCTTCTACGCCGAGATGGCCCGCGGCCGCGAACGGCTGGAACGCGCCCGCGAGGAAGTCGCGACCGGCGCCATCTCGGGCGCGGTCGGCACCTTCGCCAATATCGACCCGGCGGTCGAGGAGCATGTCTGCGCGAAAATGGGCCTGCGCCCCGAGCCGATCTCGACCCAGGTCATCCCGCGCGACCGCCATGCGATGTTCTTCGCCACGCTGGGCGTGATCGCCAGCTCGATCGAGAACATCGCCGTCGAGATCCGCCACATGCAGCGCACCGAGGTGCTCGAGGCCGAGGAATATTTCAGCCCCGGCCAGAAGGGCAGCTCGGCCATGCCGCACAAACGGAACCCGGTGCTGACCGAGAACCTGACCGGCCTGGCCCGGCTGGTGCGCATGGCGGTGGTGCCGGCGATGGAGAACGTGGCGCTCTGGCACGAGCGCGACATCAGCCATTCCTCGGTCGAGCGCGGCATCGCCCCCGATGCGACGATCACCCTGGACTTCGCTCTGAACCGCCTGGCGGGGGTGATCGAAAAGCTGGTGGTCTATCCCGAGAACATGTTGAAGAACATGAACAAGTTCAAGGGTCTGGTCATGTCGCAGCGGGTGCTTCTGGCCCTGACCCAGGCGGGTGTGTCGCGCGAGGACGCCTATCGCCTGGTGCAGCGCAACGCCATGAAGGTCTGGGAACAGGGCGCCGATTTCAAGACCGAGCTGCTGGGCGATGCCGAAGTCACCGCCGCGCTCTCGCCCGCCGAGATCGAGGAGAAGTTCGACCTCGGCTATCACACCAAGCATGTGGACACGATTTTCGCCCGCGTCTTCGGCGGGTCCGGCGCGCGTTAACCGGACCTTCGCCTTTTCCTGCCAGATTGCCCCCAAGGACGGATGAATCGGGGGCAATCCATGGGCGTTCCGGCGATCGGGGGGGCGGGGCTGACCGCCCGGCAGAAGGCGGCGGTGATCGTGCGGCTGGTGCTGGCCGAGGGCGAGGATATCGACCTCGCCCGGCTGCCGCCCGGGCTGCAGACCGACCTGGCCCAGGAAATGGCGCTGATGGGCGTCATCGACCGCGAGACCCGCAACGCCATCGTGGCCGAATTCTGCGACCGGCTGGAAGCGGTGGGCCTGTCCTTTCCCGGCGACATCGACGGCACGCTGGACCTGCTCGACGGCCATCTCTCGCCCGACACCAGCGACCGGCTGCGGCGCATGGCGGCGCTGAACGGCGCCGGCGACCCCTGGGACCGCATCGCCGCGATGGGGCCGGCGCTGCTGGCCGAGCTGGCGCGGACCGAGGCGGTCGAGATCGCGGCGGTGATGTTCTCCAAGCTGCCGGTGCCGCGCGCGGCCGAAGTCTTCGGCCTGCTCGACCCCGCCCTGGCGCGGCGGATCGCCTATGCCATGTCGCTGACCGGCGGCATCGAGGCCGAGGCGCTGCGGCGCATCGGCAAGGCGCTGATCCAGGCCGCCGATGCGGTGCCGCAGCCGCCGCTGCAGGGCAAGGCCGGCGAAAAGGTCGGGGCGATCCTGAACTTCTCGCCCTCGTCCATGCGCGACAGCGTGCTGGCCGGATTGGACGATGACGACGCCGCCTTCGCCGGCGAGGTGCGCAAGACCATCTTCACCTGGGCCCACATCCCCCACCGCATCGACCCGCGCGACATCGCCCGCGTCACGCGCGAGACGGACAATGCCGTGCTGCTCAAGGCGCTGGCCGGCGCCAAGGGGGAGGCACGCGAGACCGTGGAATTCCTGCTGGGCGGCATCTCCTCGCGCCTGGCCGAGTCGATGCGCGAGGAAATGGAAGCACTCGGCAAGATCTCGACCCGCGATGCCGAGGAGGCGATGGACGAGGTGGTCGCCACCATCCGCCGCATGGAGGCCGCGGGCGACCTGTTCCTGATCGCCCCGGAGCTCGAGGAGGACGGGGAGGCGGGCGAGGAGACGCCCGGCTAGGGCGGGCGCCGGGACAGGGCCTTGCCTGCAGCGCGGCTCTGCCCTAGCACTCTGGCCGAAGCGCGCGCCCTGGCCGCGCGACGGGCCGCTTGAAGCCGGGCTACGGGAAAGAGGCATGACAAATCAGATCGCCATCGTGCTGGGCCTGCTGATCCTGGGGCTTTTCGTCGCAGACGCCCTGTTCCTGCACTGGGGCATGCCGCTTTTCCTGGGCAAGCAATTCGCCGGGTTGATCGAATATCTCAGTTTCTGGCGCTAGGCTTCGGGGCGGCCCCGCCCCTCTCGATTCGCCGGCAGAACGGCTGGCCTGAAGGCACGGGGCTGGCCGATCTTGGTCGGCGACCGCCCGCATGGGGTCGGGCCCCGCCGGCTTGCGTCGCTAACATGCGATTTTCGGCGCTGTTTCGGTCGCAGCCGGTTTCAGGCATTTGCATTCCCCCGGCGATGCGGGCTATTTGCACCGCGAAACTTCATCAGCGGCGGAGGAACCCCCATGGCTGTCAAGGTGGCGATCAACGGCTTTGGTCGTATCGGTCGGAACGTGCTGCGCGCGATCATCGAATCGGGGCGCAATGATATCGAGGTCGTGGCGATCAACGACCTGGGCCCGGTCGAAACCAACGCGCATCTGCTGCGCTACGACTCGGTCCATGGCCGCTTTCCCGCCAAGGTGACGGTCTCGGGCGACTCGATCGACGTCGGCCGCGGCCCGATCAAGGTCACCGCCATCCGCAACCCGGCCGAACTGCCCTGGGGCGATATCGACGTCATCATGGAATGCACCGGCATCTTCACCTCGAAGGACAAGGTGCAGCCGCATCTGTCGACCGGCGCCAAGCGCGTGCTGATCTCGGCCCCCGGCGACAATGCCGACAAGACCATCGTCTTCGGCGTGAACCACGACACGCTGACCAAGGACGACATCGTCGTCTCGAACGCCAGCTGCACCACCAACTGCCTGTCGCCGGTCGCCAAGGTGCTCAATGACAGCATCGGCATCGCCCGCGGCTTCATGACCACCATCCACAGCTATACCGGCGACCAGCCGACGCTGGACACCATGCACAAGGACCTGTACCGCGCCCGCGCCGCGGCGCTGTCGATGATCCCGACCTCGACCGGCGCCGCCAAGGCCGTCGGCCTGGTGCTGCCCGAGCTCAAGGGCCGGCTGGACGGCGTCGCCATCCGCGTGCCGACCCCGAACGTCTCGGTGGTGGACCTGGTGTTCGAAGCCAAGCGCGACACCTCGGTCGAGGAGATCAACGCCGCGATCAAGGCCGCCGCCGACGGCCCGCTCAAGGGCATCCTGGGCTATACCGACGAGCCGCTGGTCTCCTCGGACTTCAACCACGACAGCCACAGCTCGGTCTTCCACATGGACCAGACCAAGGTGATGGAGGGTAAGCTGGTCCGCATCCTCAGCTGGTACGACAACGAATGGGGCTTCTCGAACCGCATGGCCGACACCGCCGTGGCGATGGGCAAGCTGATCTGAACCCATCCCAGCAAGCGATAACGGAAACGCGCCCCAACGGGGCGCGTTTTCCGTTCGGGCGCTCCTGACCGAGGCGGGCTATTTCGACAGGCGCCGCACATTCGCCCGGGTGCGCTTGCGATAGGGCCGCAGCGCCGCCGCCATCACCCTGTCGGCGCGCGCGCCGCGCCCTGCCGCGCGCAGCGCGGCATGCAAAGCCTCGGTCGCGGCATCGGCCTTTTCGACCACCATGCGCTGCGGCTCCGAGGCATCCTGTCGCAGGATGCCCATCATGCCGGCGGTGCGCAACGCGATGACCATCTGCGATTCCCAGGCCATGTGGGCCATCTGCTGCCAAAGCAGCAGCGGCGCCTGCATGGCCGAAAAATTCATCATTCCGAAGCCCATTCCGAATTCCCTTCGCACGTCGAGCAGGCAAGCAGGCTGCGCCCATGATACAGGAATGCCAAGCGCTTCTTTGGTACAAGTGATTGCGCTATGGCCTTGATGCCGCACCCGGTATACAGGGGAAATCATGACCAAATCCGTAACGCTCCGACGTCCCGACGACTGGCACCTGCACCTGCGCGACGGCACCATGCTGCAGGCAGTGGCTTCATTTTCCGGCCATTTCGGCCGGGCGATCATCATGCCGAACCTGGTGCCGCCGGTGGTGACCGGGGCGCAGGCCGCAGCCTATCGCGACCGGATCCGCGCCGCCCTGGGCCCGGAAGTGACGTTGCGTCCGTTGATGACGCTCTATCTGACCGAAACCACCGATCCGGCCGATGTGCTGGCCGCCCATGCCCAGGGAATCATCTCGGCGGTGAAGCTCTACCCGGCCGGGGCGACCACCAATTCGGCCTCGGGCGTGCGCGATTTCGACAAGGTGCGCCCGGTATTCGAGGCCATGGCCGGGGCCGGCATCCCGCTGTGCTTCCATGGCGAGGTCACCGATCCGGCGGTGGACATCTTCGACCGCGAGGCGGTGTTCATCGACCGCGTCCTGGACCCGATCCGCCGCGCCACACCCGGCCTGCGCGTGGTGATGGAACATATCACCACCGCGGACGGGGTGGATTACGTCGCGGCCAACACCGACATCGGCGCGACCATCACCACCCATCATCTGGTCATCAACCGCAACCATATCCTGGCGGGCGGCATCCGGCCGCATTACTATTGCCTGCCGGTCGCCAAGCGCGAAACGCATCGCCTGGCGCTGCGCAAGGCGGCAACCTCGGGCGATGCGCGCTTCTTCCTCGGCACCGACTCGGCGCCGCACCCGGACCGCGCCAAGGAATCGGCCTGCGGCTGCGCCGGCTGCTTCACCGCGCCGAACACCATGTCGATCCTGGCGCAGGTCTTCGAGGAGGAGGGCGCGCTCGACCGGCTCGAGGCCTTCACCGCGCTGAACGGCGCCGGCTTCTACCGCATGGAGCCGAACCCGGACCGCATCCGGCTGGTGAAACGCGACACGCCCGCCGCCTACCCGACCCATATTCCCGCCGGCGACGAGACCGTCACCGTCTTCGATCCCGGCTTTCCGCTTTATTGGCATGTCGAGGATCCCGCATGACCCTGCCCTTCCCCCCGCGCGAGGAAATCGCCCGCCTGACTGCCCGCATGCTGCTGGAGATCAAGGCGGTGCATTTCAACGCGGCCGAGCCCTATACCTATGCGTCGGGCCTCAAGGGGCCGACCTATATCGACTGCCGCAAGCTGATCTCCTATCCGCGCATCCGCTCGACGCTGATGGATTTCCTGTCGGCCACCGTGCTGCGCGACGCGGGCTTTGACGCCTTCGACAATATTGCCGGCGGCGAAACGGCGGGCATCCCCTTCGCGGCGCTGGTCGCCGAACGGCTGGAACTGCCGATGACCTATGTGCGCAAGAAGCCCAAGGGCTATGGCCGCAACGCCCGTATCGAAGGCGCGATGACCGAGGGCCAGCGCGTGCTGCTGGTCGAGGACCTGACCACCGACGGCGGCTCGAAGCTGAGCTTCGTCGACGCGATCCGCGAGACCGGCGCGACCTGCGGCCATACCGCGGTGATCTTCTATTACGGCATCTTCCCGGAAACCACGCAGCGCCTGGCCGACCATGGCGTGCAGCTGCATCATCTTTGCACCTGGTGGGACGTGCTGGCCGAGGCCAAGGCCCAGGGCTTCTACGACGAGGCGACGCTTTCCGAGGTCGAGAGCTTCCTGACCGATCCGCGCGCCTGGCAGGCGGCGCATCCCTGACCGGGCCCCGGCCTGCGGGCGCCTTGCCCGGCCGCCCGGCCGCAGGGGTTTTCGGGCAACGAAGAAGGCGGAGAACCGCGCGTCCTTCTCTGTTGCCCAAATACCCCTGCCGCCCTTGCCACCAATGCAGGCGCGGCATTCTGCCCACAGCTTATCCACAGCATATCCCGATGGACCCCGGGGCGCATAAGGTGGATAACGGCCCCCAGCCGAGTCGAAGGTCGGAGACCAGGGGATGAGCGAGTTGCGCGCCGTCGAAGTCAGGAAACCCGGCGAGATCGCCGAGGCCGTCGCCGGACAGGCGGTGCCGTTCTCGATCGAGGCCGAACAGCAGCTGCTGGGCGCGCTCCTGACCAATAACGAGGTCTATGACCACGTTTCGCGCATCATCAAGGCCGGGCATTTCTACGACCCGGTCCATCGCCGCATCTACGAGATCTGCGCCGAACGCATTGGCCGGAACGCGCTGGCCAGCCCGGTGACGGTCAAGGCCTTCATGGAGCATGACGCCGGCCTGAAGGAACTGGGCGGCCCGGCCTATCTGGCCCGGCTGGCCGGCGCGGCGATCTCGTCCCACGCCGCGCGCGATTACGCGCAGATGATCCGCGAATTCGCCCTGCGGCGCGAACTGATCGGGCTGGGGCAGGACATCGCCTCGCGCGCCTCGACCGTCTCGGTCAGCGATTCCGCCGAGGAGCAGATCAAGGAGGCCGAGCAGGTGCTCTACAAGCTCGGCGAACAGGGCGTGGCCGAGCGCGGCTTCCAGAGCTTCCTGGCCGCCGTCACCGGGGCGCTGAACGCCGCCAATGCCGCCTTCAGCCGCGGCGGCGGCCTTTCCGGCGTCTCGACCGGGCTGGTCGATCTCGACGGCAAGATGGGCGGGCTGAACCGCTCGGACCTGATCATCCTGGCGGGGCGGCCGTCGATGGGCAAGACCTCGCTGGCGACCAACATCGCCTTCAACGTCGCCAAGGTGCATCGGCTGGGCGAATTGCCCGACGGCACGCATGGCACGGTGGCGGGCGGCGTCGTCGGCTTCTTCAGCCTGGAGATGTCGGCCGAACAGCTGGCCGCGCGCATCCTCTCCGAGGCGGCCGAGGTGCCCAGCGAATCGATCCGCCGCGGCGACATGACCGAGGACGAGTTCCGCCGCTTCGTGAAGGCCGCGCATGACCTGCAGAACTGTCCGCTCTATATCGACGACACCCCGGCCTTGCCGATCAACCAGCTGGCGGCGCGGGCGCGCAAGCTCAAGCGCACCATGGGCCTCGACCTGCTGATCGTCGACTACCTGCAGCTGCTGCGCGCCGCCTCGGCCAAGGACAGCCGGGTGAACGAGGTCAGCGAGATCACCCAGGGCCTCAAGGCCGTCGCCAAGGAACTGGACATTCCCGTCATCGCCCTGTCGCAGCTGTCGCGCCAGGTCGAGAGCCGCGAGGACAAGCGCCCGCAGCTGTCCGACCTGCGCGAATCCGGCTCGATCGAACAGGACGCCGATATCGTGATGTTCGTCTTCCGCGAGGAATATTACCGCGAGCGCGAAAAGCCCGCCGACCACGACCTGGACAAGATGGCGGCCTGGCAGCAGATCATGGAGTCCTGCCACGGCAAGGCCGAGATCATCATCGGCAAGCAGCGCCACGGCCCCATCGGCACGGTCGAGCTGTCCTTCGAGGGCCGCTTCACCCGTTTCGGCAATCTCGAGAAGCATCGCAACTGGGACCGCTCCGAATGAACCTGCCGGTACCGGTTGTCACCGTCGGCCTGCTGATCCTGTCGAACCTGTTCATGACCGTCGCCTGGTATGGGCACCTGAAGTTCAAGACCGCGCCGCTTCTCGTCGTGATCCTGGTCAGCTGGGGCATCGCCTTCTTCGAATACCTGCTGCAGGTGCCGGCGAACCGTTTCGGCTATGGCCATTTCAGCGCCGCCCAGCTCAAGACCATTCAGGAGGTGATCAGCCTGTCGATCTTCGTGCTGTTCTCCTGGCTCTGGCTGGGCGAGCGGCTGACATGGAATATCGGCCTCGGCTTCGCCTTCATCTGCTTCGGCGCCTTCCTGATCTTTCACCGGTTCGGCGCGGCGGCGCATTGAGGCGAGACTTCATCGCGCAAACAGGCGGTTGCCTTCGCCTGCCGCTCGGGCAATCTAGGCGGCATGACCGCCCTCTCCTCCGCCCCGCGCCGGCCCAGCCTGATCACCCTGGTTTCGATCTCGGCCACGGGCGCGCTGTCCATGAACATCTTCCTGCCCTCGCTGCCCGCGATGGCGCGGGATTTCGGCGTCGAATACGGCTTCATGCAGCTGTCGGTCTCGGCCTTCCTGGCGGTCAGCGCGGTGCTGCAACTGCTTTGCGGCCCGATCAGCGACCGTTTCGGGCGCCGGCCGGTGGTGCTCGGCTCCTTCGCGATCTTCCTGCTGGCGACGCTGGGCACCTTGCTGGCGCCCAATGCCGGCTGGTTCATGGCGTTCCGGCTGCTGCAGGCGGTGGTGACGACCGGCTTCGTCATCAGCCGCGCCGTGGTGCGCGACATTGTCCCGGCCGATCAGGCAGCCAGCATGATCGGCTATGTCACCATGGGCATGTCGCTGGTGCCGATGATCGCACCGACGCTGGGCGGCGTGCTGGACGAGACGCTGGGCTGGCAGGCCAGCTTCGTCGCCATGGGCCTGGCCGGGCTGGGCGTGATGGCGCTGTGCGCCTGGGATCTTGACGAGACGGCGCGCGGCGGCGGCGTGCCGCTGCGCCAGCAGGTCGCGACCTATCCGGTTCTGGCGCGCTCGCAACGCTTCTGGGGCTATGCGCTGGCCGCGACGCTGAGCGCGGGGTCGTTCTATGCCTATCTGGGCGGCGCGCCCTTCGTCGGGCAGGTGGTGCTGCACCTGACGCCGGCCGAGGTCGGCTACTGGTTCGCCGGTCCCTCGATCGGCTATGCGCTGGGAAATTTCATCTCGGCCCGGTTTTCGACCCGGATCGGCATGAATCGGATGATCCTGGCGGGGGCGGTGATCTGTTCGGCCTTCCTGCTGGCCGCATTGCTGGTCGATCTGGCCGGCGGGCTGACGCCCCTGGTGTTCTTCGGCGCGGTCGGTTTCATGGGCCTGGGCAACGGCATGCTGCTGCCCAACGCCAATGCCGGCATGATGAGCGTGCGGCCGGAACTGGCCGGCACCGCCAGCGGCCTGGGCGGCGCCATGGCGGTCGCGGGCGGCGCGGGGCTGGCGGCTCTGGCCGGGGCGCTGCTGCATGACGACAGCGGCGCAGTGCCGCTGCTGGTCATCATGGCCGCCTCGGCCGTTGCCTCGATCCTGTTCATCCTCTGGGTGATGATCCGCGAGCGGCAGCTGATCCGCCGCGGTTGAAGCCCCTTGCCCGATGACCTTTGCAAAGCATATCCCTGTCGTTGCAAAAGCAGGAGGTCCAATGGCCACCCAAAAGATCTATGCCGGCGTCGCCTTGCGCGAGACACGCTCGCGCGCCGGGCTGACGCAGCGCGCCTTTGCCGACCGGCTGGGCGTCTCGCTGCCCTATCTGTCGCAGATGGAGAACAACCACCGCCCGGTCTCGGCCGGGGTGCTGCTGAAGCTCGCCTCGGAATTCTCGGTCGATCTGGGCGCCATGGCGGTGGGCGATGCCGAGCGCATGGTCATGGACATGGCCGAGGCGCTGGCCGATCCGCTGTTCGACAGCCCGCCGCCGCGTGCCGACCTGCGGCTGGCGGCGACCAACGCGCCGGCGCTGGCCCGCGCCTTCCTCGATCTCTACCGCGCCCATCGCGAGGGGCAGGAGCGGCTGGCCGCGCTGGACGAGGCGCTTGGCGCCGGTGCCCAGAATGCCACCCCCTCGCCCTGGGAGGAGGTGCGCGACTTCTTCCATTACTGCGACAACTACATCGACGCGGTGGACCGCGCGGCCGAACATTTCGCCCGTTCGCGCCCCAGCCTGCGGCCGCTGGAGCGCGCCATCGCCGGCCTGGCCGAGCGCGGCATCGAGGTGACGCAGGCCGAGTTGGGCAGCGGCGCGGTCTACCTGCGCGAGGACAAGCGCATCACCCTGAACGGGGCGGCCGAGACTGCGACCCAGGCGTTCCAGCTGCTGCACCTGCTGGCGCTGGAAAGCCGCGGCGACCTGCTGGAGGCGACGCTGGAGCTGGCGCGGTTCCGCAGCGCCTCGGCCCGCGACATCGCCCGGCTGGGGCTGGCGAACTATTTCGCCGGCGCGGCGATGATGCCCTATGCCCGCTTCCTCGAAGCCGCGCGGGTCGAGCGGCACGACCTGGAGCGGCTGGCGCATCTGTTCGGCGCCTCGCTGGAGCAGGTGGCGCATCGGTTGTCCACCATGCAGCGCGGCGGCGACCGTGGGGTGCCGTTCTTTTTCGTCCGTGTCGACCAGGCCGGCACAATTACCAAGCGCCATTCGGCCACGCGCATGCAATTCGCCCGCTTCGGCGGCGCCTGCCCGCTTTGGAACGTGCACCAGGCCTTCGAGACGCCGGGCCGCTTCCTGCGCCAGTTGGCCGAGACGCCGGACGGCAAACGCTACCTGCTGCTGGCGCGGGACGTGTCCAAACCTGCGGGCGCCTTCGGCGCGCCGGTGCGGCGCTTCGCCATCGGGCTGGGCTGCGAGGTCAGCCATGCCCGCGATCTGGTCTATGCCGACGGGCTGGACCTGGGCAATCCGCAGCTGTTCGAGCCGATCGGCGTCTCGTGCCGGATCTGTCCGCGGCCGAACTGCCATCAGCGCTCGGTGCCGCCGGTGGACCGGCACATCCGTATTCCTGCCGACCGGCCGGGGCCGCTGCCTTATGAGATCGCCTGAAAGCGGCCGCAAACGCCGCCGCTGCGGTTAGGTTCCGGGGGCGCGACGGATTCGCCACACCCTGCCGGGTGGGAAATTGGGGCCGGATCCGGCTCTGCCCGTTTGAAAGGCAGTTTTCCGCGCCCGGCAAGAAACGGCGCAAGCTGTGCGGCCCGCGCCAGGGCCGATGCGGCTTGGCGGCCGGTTTCTGCCACGAACCCCATGGCTTGGCCCTGTTACCTAGAATAACAATCGCAGGTTGACGAAACCCGGCTCTGACAGCACCGGCAAAGATCCACCCGACCGGATCGCAGGCGTCGGCATCAATCCGCCCACCCACCCCGCATATATTTCAGCAATGTTGCGCTTTGAGCACAGGTCGGATTTATCCATGCGCAGCGTCACGACCGCCCTGCTCGGCTGGTCCGACAAAAACAAGATGGACCCGGGACATTGCGCATCACCCATAGCCTGAATTCGGTGCTCGAGCGCTGGCTGCCAGAGCAGCGCCTCTTCCTGAAGTCGGACAAGACCACCCGCTTCCTGCGGTTGCGTCCGGTCACCCAGCTGATCGCCCTGGGCGGCATCGCGCTGGTCTTTGGCTGGAGCATCATCGCCAGCTCGATCCTGGCGATCGACGCGATCAGCGCCGGGTCGTCGCGCGATCAGGCCCGCCGCTCGCAGGACGCTTTCGAGGCCCGCCTGACGGATCTTTCGGCCGAGCGCGACAGCCGCGCCGCCGAAGCGGTGGCGGCGCAGAACCGCTTCGCGGTGGCGCTGGACCAGGTTTCGCGCATGCAGTCCCAATTGCTGGAATCCGAGGCCTTGCGGCGCGAGCTGGAAACCGGGCTGGGCGCCGTGCAGGCCAGCCTGCAAGAAGCGGTCACCGCCCAGCATCAGGCCCGGGACGATGCGGAGCACCCCGGCGGCCTGCCGGCGGCGCGCACCACCGAGCTGCAGGCGGCACTGGACATCCTGTCGGGCGAGCTGAAGCAGGCAGCCACCGACCGCGCCGATGCCGTGCAGCAGGCCGAGGATGCCCGCCGCCTGGCCGAGGCCGTCACCCTGGAACGCGACCAGATCGTCGCCCGCAACGACGAAATCCTGACCCAGCTCGAGGACGCGGTCACGGTTTCGGTCAAACCGCTGGACGACATGTTCCGCAGCGTCGGCATGAATCCCGACGACATCCTGCAGACCGTGCGCCGCGGCTATTCCGGCCAGGGCGGGCCGCTGAACCCGGTCGGCTATTCCTCCAGCGGCAATGCCGAGATCAGCCAGGGCGAGGCGAAGGCCAACGAGATCCTGATCACCCTGGACCAGATGAACAGCTATCGCATCGCTGTCGAGAAGATGCCGCTGGCCATGCCGGTGCAGTCGGCCTTCCGCTATACCTCGCCCTTTGGCCGGCGCTGGGGACGCGCGCACGAGGGCATTGACATGGCGGCGCCGGTCGGCACGCCGGTCTACGCCACGGCCGAGGGCAAGGTGATCTTCGCCGGCTGGCAGCGCGGCTATGGCAACCTGATCAAGATCCAGCACGAGCTGGGCACCGAGACCCGCTATGGCCACCTGTCCAAGATTCGCGTGAAGGCCGGCCAAAAGATATCGCGCGGCAGCCGGATCGGTGATATGGGCAATACCGGCAGATCGACCGGCTCGCATCTTCACTACGAGGTTCGCGTGAACGGCCGTGCCGTGAATCCCATGAGCTTCATCAAGGCAGCCCAGAATGTTTTCTAAAACCCGTGTGACCGAACCCGGCCCCCGCACCCAGCCGACCCCCGAGCCCGAGCCCGCGCGCAGCCTTGACACGAGTTACGACCTTCCCGCGGCGCGCACGCGCACCACGCCTTCGGTGCTGTCCTCGGACCTGACCGTCACCGGCAACATCCAGACCCAGGGCGACGTCCAGGTCGAAGGCACCGTCGAGGGCGACATCCGCGCCCATCAGCTCATCGTCGGCGAAAGCGCCACCATCCGCGGCGAGATCGTCGCCGAAGAGGTCGTGGTGAACGGCCGCGTCGTCGGCCGCGTGCGCGGCCTGAAGGTGCGCCTGACCGCAACTGCCCGCGTCGAAGGCGACATCATCCACAAGACCATCGCCATTGAATCCGGCGCGCATTTCGAGGGTTCGGTGCAGCGCCAGGAGGATCCGCTGGCCAATGGCGTGACGCCGAAACTGGCCCCGCCCGTCGCACGCGACGCCGAGTGAGCCAAGGATAAGCCGGCAGAACGGGCGGCCGCCGGGCCGCCCTTGTTTCATGCCGGTTCCGGATCCGGCATCATCCGGCGATACATGTGCCAGCTGGCATGGCCCAGCACCGGCAGCACGATGAACAGCCCCAGGAACAGCGGCAGGATGCCGGCGAACAGCATCCCGGCGATGACCAGCGCCCAGGCCAGCATCACCGTCAGGTTCGCCCCCACCGCCTGAAAGCTGGCGATGATGGCCGACACCAGGTCGACCTCGCGGTCCAGGATCAGCGGCAACCCGACCACGGTGATCGAGAACAGCACGGCCGCGAAACCCGCGCCGACCACCGTGCCGGTCAGCAGCATGACCAGACCGCGGCCCTGCAGCAGCATCTCGGCCGAGGAGGTGATGTTGGTCAGCGCCGAGACGCCCATGAACAGCGCGAAGGTGGTATGGGCGACGAAAACCCAGAACATGAACATCAACAGGATGACCATGGCCATCGAGGGCACCTGCCGGTCCTTCTGCGCCACCACCACCGCCAGCACCTCGCGCCAGATCAGCGGCCGGTCGGATTCGATGCGCCGGCTGACCTCGTAAAGCCCGACGGCGGCGAAGGGTGCGATCAGCGGGAAGCCGACGATGAAGGGCATCAGCCACCATTCCTGCCCCGCCGCCGTGGCCACCGCGGTCAGCACCAGCCCACCCGCGACATAGAAGGCCGCGAACAGCAGGCCAAAGGCCGGCGCCCGGCGGAAATCCCGCCATCCCGCCGCCAGAACCGCCGGGATGGCGTCGAAGCCGATCAGCTGGGGCAAGGGAATCTCGTCCGGCCCGGGGTCTGGCATGGGATCGGGCAGCGGCCGTCGCTCGGGCTCGGGGATCGGCGTGGGAATGGGCTTCGGGTCCGAATCGGTCACTGCCATCTGCTCCTCCGTCAACGGGGCGAGGTTAGCAGGCCGATGGTAAAGAAAAAGCCTCAGCGCGCGAAACGGTCGATCAGCGCGTCCTTGACCGCGGGCGAGACGAATTTCGACACGTCGCCGCCCAGCCGCGCGATCTCCTTGACCAGTTTCGAGGCGATGGCCTGGCGCCGCGCATCGGCCATCAGGAACACCGTCTCGATGCTGGAATCCAGCGCCCGGTTCATGCCGACCATCTGGAATTCGTATTCGAAATCCGCCACCGCCCGCAGGCCGCGCACGATCACCGTGGCCCCGACGTCGCGGGCGCAGTCGATCAGCAGGTTCTCGAACGGGTGGACGACAATCTCGCCGCTGGTGCGGGCCGCGACGATGCGGTCGCATTCCTCGCGCACCATGGCGACGCGGTCCTCGAGCGCGAAAAGCGGACCCTTGTCGCGGTTGATGGCGACGCCGATCACCAGCCGGTCCACCAGTTCCAGCGCCCGCTGGATAATGTCGAGATGGCCCAGCGTGATGGGATCGAAGGTGCCTGGGTAAAGCCCGATGCGCATGATGGGTGGGTCTCCTCGCCGAATTCCTGCAGTCAAACAAAGTTCGGCAAGGAAATGCAAGGCCATGCGCCTGCCTGCCGATCCGCGCGGCGGGCGGGCGCCGGGTCTCAGTTCCCCATGATCATGCCGGTCAGCGCCTCTTTCTCGGCGGCGAGTTCCTTGAGCCGGGCCGAAACCGTGTCGCCGATCGAGACCAGGCCCACCATCTCGCCCTGCTCGTTCACCACCGGCATATGGCGGAACCGGCCCTGCGTCATGCGGTCCAGGATCGCCAGCGCGTCCTCGCCCGTGGTGCAGGTCATCAGCTTGCGGGTCATCAACTCCGAGATCGGCAGGTCCAGGACCGAGGCGCCGCGCTTGCCCAGTTCGCGCACGATGTCGCGCTCGGACAGGATGCCCAGCGGGATCCTGCCATTCTCGGACACCACGATCGCACCGATGCGCTTGTCCGAAAGCAGCTTGGCGGCATCGGCCACGCTGGCATCCGGGGCGACGGTGAAGATTTCGCCGCTGGCTTTCATCGACAGGATCTGGTTGACGAGCATTTGTTCCTCCTCGGGTCGGGCGGGCGAAGGCTGCCTCTGACGCTCAGCGTCACCTCAACCCGCGCTTGCGTCAAGTCCGCTGTTGCAGTGCAGCGATCAAGGTATGACCAGCGCCTGCAGCCGCGCCACTTCGGCCCGGATGCCCTGCGCCAGCGCATCCGCCAGCCGGTTCATCCGCTGCGAGCGGCGGTCGTCGGCATGGCGGATCAGCCAGAAACTGCGGGTCAGCGAGATCTGGTCGGTCAACACCCGCCGCACCCCCGGACAGAAGGGAATCGCGAAGTCATGCACGATGCCTAGCCCCGCCCCGGCCCGGATCGCCTGCATCTGCACCGAGACCGAGTTCGAGGTCAGCTGCGCCCATTCCGCCCCGGTCTCGGTCAGGTAGTCCAGCTCGCGGTCGAAGATCATGTCGGCGACATAGCCGATCATGCGATGGCCGCGCAGATCCTCGCGCCGGCGGAGCGGCGGATGGGCGCGCAGATAATCCTCATGCGCGGCCAGGTGCAACTGGTAGTCGGTCAGCCGCTGCACCACCAGCCGGCCAGCCTGCGGCTGCGAGACGGCGATGGCCATGTCGGCTTCGCGCTTGGACAGGTTGAAGACCCGCGGCAGGGCGATGATCTGGATCTCCAGCCGCGGATGCGCTTCCGAGAGACGCGCGCAAAGCTGCGGCAGCAGGTAGTTCGCGCAACCGTCCGGGGCGCCGATGCGCAGCTGCCCGGTCAGGTCGCCGGGCCCGCTCAACGCCTCCTCGGCGCCGCTCAGCGCCGCCTCGACGGTCTCGGCATGGGGCAGCAGGCGCTCGCCCTCGGGGGCCAGCGCATAGCCCTGCGGCGTCTTCAGGAACAGCTTGGCCCCCAGCGCGCTTTCCAGCCGCGCCACCCGCCGGCCCACGGTCGAGGCGTCGATGCCCAGCCGCCGCCCCGCCCCCGACAGGCTGTCGGCGCGCGCCACGGCCAGAAAGATGCGCAGATCGTCCCAGTCCATTCCCAACCTTTGCAGAAATGCAAAACGCTTTTGCCAGACTTCCTCTTTTTCCGGCAATGCTGCAAGTCTATGATCCGCCCGAAGATGCGAAACCCTCGGGAGGCACCCATGGAAGAACTGAGCCACTGGATCGACGGCAAAGAGGTCAAGGGCACCTCGGGCCGCTTCAGCGATGTCATGAACCCGGCCACGGGCGAGGTGATCGCCAAGGTGCCGCTGGCCACCCCGGCCGAGCTGGACGCCGCGGTGAAAAGCGCCGAGACGGCGCAGGTCGCCTGGGCCGCCACCAACCCGCAGCGCCGCGCCCGGGTGATGATGAAATTCGGCCAGCTGATCCAGGACAACATGGACGCGCTGGCCGAGCTGGTCTCGCGCGAACACGGCAAGACCCTGCCCGACGCGCGCGGCGACGTGCAGCGCGGCCTTGAGGTGATCGAGGTCTGCATGGGCGCGCCCGCCATGCTCAAGGGCGAGTTCACCGACAATGGCGGGCCGGGCATCGACCTTTACTCGATGCGCCAGCCGCTGGGCGTGGTCGCGGGCATCACGCCCTTCAACTTCCCGGCGATGATCCCGCTGTGGAAGATGGGCCCGGCGCTGGCTTCGGGCAACGCGATGATCCTGAAGCCGTCCGAGCGCGTGCCCTCGACCTCGATCATGCTGGCGAAGCTCGCGCAAGAGGCCGGGCTGCCCGACGGCGTGCTGCAGGTCGTGAACGGCGACAAGGAGATCGTGGACGCGATCCTCGACCATCCGACCGTGCAGGCGGTGGGCTTCGTGGGCTCGACCCCGATCGCGCAATACATCTATGGCCGCGCCGCCGCCAACGGCAAGCGCGCGCAATGCTTCGGCGGCGCCAAGAACCACATGCTGATCATGCCCGACGCCGATCTGGACAAGGCGGCGGACGCGCTGGTCGGCGCCGGCTTCGGCGCGGCGGGCGAACGTTGCATGGCGATCTCGGTCGCGGTGCCGGTCGGCGACAAGACCGCCGACGCGCTGATCGAACGGCTGATCCCCAAGATCGAGAAGCTGAAGGTCGGCCCCTATACCGCCGGCGAGGACGTGGATTTCGGCCCGGTCATCACCAAGGCCGCGCAGGAGCGCATCGGCCGGCTGATCGAGTCCGGCGTGGAACAGGGCGCCAAGCTGGTCGTGGACGGCCGCGGGCTGCAGATCCAGGGCTATGAGAACGGCTTCTTCTGCGGCCCGTCGCTGTTCGACAACGTGACCCGCGACATGGAGATCTACAAGGAAGAGATCTTCGGCCCGGTGCTGTCCTCCGTGCGGGCGCAGAGCTATGAAGATGCGCTGAACCTGGTCATGGACAACGACTATGGCAACGGCACGGCGATCTATACCGCCGACGGCGACACGGCGCGCGACTTCGCCAGCCGGGTGAACGTGGGCATGGTCGGTATCAACTTCCCGATCCCGGTGCCGCTGTCCTATTACAGCTTCGGCGGCTGGAAGAAGTCGGCCTTCGGCGACCTGAACCAGTACGGCCCGGACGCCTTCCGCTTCTACACCAAGACCAAGACCGTCACCGCCCGCTGGTTCTCGGGCATCAAGGACGGCGTGGCGCTGAACTTCAAGGCGATGGACTAAGCCATTTTCGGGCGGGGGCGGCGGCACCCCTGCCCATTTCTGCGCGAGCCTGCAAAACTCGCGCAACATTTTCCGGCCATGACCGGGCAAGACATCATCACGAAAGACATGGGGGAGTGAGCATGGATTTCGCGCTGAGCGAAGAGCAGCAGGCGATATTCGATCTGGCCCGGGATTTCGGGGCGACGGAGATCGCACCCCATGCCCGCGCCTGGGAAGAGGCGGGCACCATCCCGCGCGCGCTGTGGCACAAGGCCGCCGAGCTTGGTTTCGGCGGCGTCTATGTCGACGAGGAGCACGGCGGCACCGGGCTTTCGCGGCTCGACGCCACGCTGGTCTTCGAGGCGCTGGCCATGGCCTGCCCCTCGGTCGGCTCGTTCCTGTCGATCCACAACATGTGCGGCGGCATGATCGACAAGTTCGGCACGGCCGAGAACAAGGCGCGCTGGCTGCCCGGGTTGTGCAGCATGGAGACGGTGTTTTCCTATTGCCTGACCGAGCCGGGCTCGGGCTCGGACGCCGCGGCGCTGCGCACCCGCGCCGAGCGGGTGCCGGGCGGCTGGAAGCTGAACGGCGCCAAGGCCTTCATCTCGGGCGGCGGCTATTCCGACGCCTATCTGGTCATGGTCCGCACCGGCGCGGCCGGCCCCAAGGGCATCTCGACCGTGGTGGTCGAGGCCGGCACGCCGGGCCTCAGCTTCGGCGCCCCCGAGCACAAGATGGGCTGGAAGGCGCAGCCGACCGCGCAGGTGCAGTTCGACGATTGCATCATCCCCGAGGAAAACCTGATCGGCGAGGAGGGCCGCGGCTTCGCCTATGCCATGGCCGGGCTGGACGGCGGGCGGCTGAACATCTCGGCCGGGGCGCTTGGCGGCGCGCAGGCGGCGCTGGACGCGACCCTGCGCTACATGGGCGAGCGGCGCGCCTTCGGCCAGACCCTCGACCAGTTCCAGGCGCTGCAATTCCGCCTGGCCGAGATGGAGACGGCGCTGCAATCCTCGCGCATCTTCCTGCGCCAGGCGGCCTGGAAGCTGGACCGGGGCGAACGCGACGCCACCAAGTTCTGCGCCATGGCCAAGCTGCATGTCACCGACCGCGCCTTCGAGGTCGCCAATCAGTGCCTGCAACTGCATGGCGGTTACGGCTATCTTGCCGATTACGGGATCGAGAAGATCGTGCGCGACCTGCGCGTGCACCAGATCCTGGAAGGCACCAATGAAATCATGCGGCTGATCGTCGGCCGCGCCCTGCTGGCGGAGCGTGACTGAATGGCCGATATGATCATCCGCAAGGACCGCCGCGCCGGGCGGCTGACCTTCAACCGGCCGCAGGCGCTGAACGCGCTGAGCCACGACATGGCGCTGGCCATCGACGCGGCGCTGTGCGAATGGCAGGACGATCCCGAGGTGGCGCTGGTCGTCATCGACGCCGAGGGCGAGCGCGCCTTCTGCTCGGGCGGCGACATCGCCGCGGTCTATCGCGCCGGGCTGGAGGGCGACCATCGGGTCGGGCGCGACTTCTTCCGCGACGAATACCGCATGAACGCCCGGATCAAGGACTATCCCAAGCCCATCGTCGCCTTCATGCAGGGCTTCGTCATGGGCGGCGGCGTCGGCGTCGGCGGCCATGCCAGCCACCGCATCGTCGGCGACAGCACGCAGATCGCCATGCCCGAGACCGGCATCGGCCTGATCCCGGACGTGGGCGGCAGCTGGCTGCTGGGCCATGCGCCGGGGCATGTCGGCGAGTATCTGGGCCTGACCGGGGCGCGCATGGGGCCGGGCGACGCAATCTTCGCCGGCTTTGCCGACGCCTACATCCCCGAGACGGAATGGCCGGCGCTGATCGAGCGGCTGGCCGAAACCGGCGACGTGGCGGCGATCGAAAGCTGCCCCCGCCCCGAGGCGCCGCTGGAGCGCCGCGACCTTTCCGCCTTCGGCGGTCCGAGCGTCGCCGAGATCATGGCCGCGCTGGAGGCGGCGGGGGACGAAGCGGCGCTGAAACCCTTGCGCCGCAACTCGCCCCTGTCGATGGCGGCGACGCTGGCGCTGGTGCGTGCGGCGCGCGCTGACGTCCGCCTGCGCGACAGCCTGGCGCGCGAGCTGCGCTTCACCGCCCGCGCCACGGCCGAGAGCGATTTCCTGGAAGGCGTGCGGGCGCAGATCATCGACAAGGACCGCAACCCGCAATGGGCGGCCGATGCCGGCCCCGCGCATGTCGCGGCGATGCTGGCGCCGCTGGGCAAGGACGAAATCGAATGGGAGGACCGGACATGAAGATCGGATTCATCGGCTTGGGCAACATGGGCGGCCCGATGGCGGCCAATCTGGCCAAGGCCGGGCATGAGGTCGCAGGCTTCGACCTGACCGCACCGATGCCCGATGGCGTCGGCAAGGCCGCCAGCGCCGCCGAGGCGGCCGCGGGCGCCGAGGTCGTCATCACCATGCTGCCGAACGGCGCCATCCTGCGCGCGGTCGCGGCTGAGATCGTCCCGGCCATGCAGCCGGGCGCGGTGTTCTGCGACTGCTCGACGGTGGATGTGGAAAGCGCCCGCGCGGCTGCGGTGCAGGCCCAGGCGGCGGGCCTGGGCGCGCTGGATGCGCCGGTCTCGGGCGGGGTCGGCGGCGCCACCGCCGGCACGCTGACCTTCATGGTCGGCGGCAGCGCCGAAGCCTTCGACACGGTGAAGCCGCTTTTCGACATCATGGGCCAGAAGGCGGTGCATTGCGGCGTCTCGGGCGCGGGTCAGGCGGCGAAGATCTGCAACAACATGATCCTGGGCGTGACCATGATCGCCACCTGCGAGGCCTTCGCGCTGGCCGACAAGCTGGGGCTGGACCGGCAAAAGATGTTCGACGTGGTCTCGACCTCCTCGGGCTACAGCTGGTCGATGAACGCCTATTGCCCGGCGCCGGGCGTCGGTCCGCAATCGCCGGCCGACAACGGCTACAAGCCCGGTTTTGCGGCCGAGCTGATGCTGAAAGACCTGCGGCTCAGCCAGCAGGCCGCCGAGGCCGCCGATGCCGACACGCCGATGGGCGAGCTTGCCGCCGCGCTTTATGCCCGCTTCGTCGAGGACGAGGACGGAAAGGGCCGCGATTTCTCCGCCATGCTGCCAAGGTTCAAGAAACGGCATCGCCCGGGCTGATTTCTCGTTCTTGTGAGGGAGCCGATCGGGGGCTTGCGGCGTTGAGCCTTCGATCAAGTTCCCTGTGCCAGGCTGACAGCCATGTTTCGCAATCGCCAGCACCTGTTCGTCGCGGCCGGCATGGCCGTCATCCTTACCTCGGTCGCGCTGGCCGAACAGGTGGGGCGGGCGGTCGACACGCTTGCGGAACCGGCGGCGCAGGCGGCCAGCCAGCCGGCCCCGCCGCGGGTCGGCGACCGGCTGGACAAGGCGCGGCTGCACCAGGTCACCCGGCCAGGGCTTTATGGCATGAGCCTGCCGCCCGCGGGCAGCCTTTATGGCATCGTGGACGGCAAGCTGATCCGCTATAATCCCGAAAACGCGCAGATCCTGTCCATTATCCGGCAGGTGGACCGGATCATGGACTAGCCTTGCAGCAGCGCCCGCGCCGCCGCCTTGGCGGCGGGGGTGATCTCCTCGCCCGAGAGCATGCGGGCGATTTCCTCGATGCGCTGGCTGGCAGTCAGGGCGGCGACGCGCGACGTGGTCATGCCGCCCTCAACCGATTTCGCCACCCGGAAATGATGGCCGCCAAGCGCCGCGACCTGCGGGCTGTGGGTGACAACCAGCACCTGCGCCCCCTCGGCGAGCCGGGCCAGACGCCGGCCGACCGCATCGGCGGTGGCGCCGCCGACGCCACGGTCGATCTCGTCGAAGATCAGCACCAGCGCGTCGTTGCCGCGTGCCAGGCAGACCTTCAGCGCCAGCAGGAAGCGCGACAGCTCGCCACCCGAGGCGATGCGGTCCAAGGGCCCGGCCGGCGCGCCCGGATTGGTGGCGACGGTGAAAGCCACGCCGTCGCAGCCCTCCGGGCCGGGATCGGCCCCGGAGAGCCGGGTCTCGAACACCGCGCGCTCCATCTTCAGCGGCGCGAGTTCGGCCGCCATCGCGGCATCAAGCCGCTTGGCGGCCGTGGCGCGCCGGTCCGACAGGGCCGCTGCCGCGGCGTCATAGGCGGCATCGGCCGGCGCCACGGCCTCGCGCAGCCGCGCCAGGTTTCCTTCGCCCGCATCGATTCGGGACAGCCGCAGCCGCAACTCATCGGCCAGCCCCGCGAGGTCGTCGGCCAGCACGTCATGCTTGCGCGCCAGCGCACGCAAAGCGAACAGCCGCTCCTCGGCCGCCTCCAGGTCGCGCGGGTCGAAATCCATCGCCTCCAGCGCCGCCTCGACGCCCAAAACCGCCTCACCCAGCTCGATCAACGCCCGCTGCAGCGCCGCGGCCGGGGCTTCCAGCCGGCCTTCCGCCCGTTCGGCAGCGCCGTCGAGCCAGCGCACGGCATCGAGCATCGCGCCCTCGGCCCCCTCCGCCCCCAAGGCCTGCGCGGCCCGCGCCACGTCCGCGCGGATGCGCTCGGCGCCCTGCATGGCGCGGCGCCGGGTGTCGAGTTCGGCTTCCTCGCCGGGCTGCGGGTCGAGCTTGTCCAGTTCGGCCACGGCATGGCGCAGGAATTCCTCCTCGCCCTTGGCCGCTGCCAGCGCCGCCTCGGCCGCGGCCTGCGCGGCGCGCGCCTCGCGCCGGGCGGCCCAGGCGGCACGGGTCGGCCCCAGATCCACCCCGGCGAAGGCGTCGAGCAGCAGCCGGTGGCCGCGCGGATTCAGCAGCCCGCGGTCGTCATGCTGGCCATGCAGCTCGACCAGCAATTCCGAAAGCGTCCGCAGCACCTCGCCCGAGGCGCGGCGGTCGTTGATCCAGCCGGTCTTGCGGCCGTCGCCGGCATTGACGCGACGGATAATCAGTTCGTCCGAAACCGGAAAACCGGCCTCGTCCAGCAGGGTGCGGGCGGGATGGCCGGGCGGCAGGTCGAAGACCGCCGTCACCTCGCCCTGGCCGGCGCCGGCCCGCACCAGATCGGCACGGCCACGCCAGCCCAGCACGAAGCCAAGGCAGTCGAGCAGAATCGATTTCCCCGCCCCCGTCTCGCCAGTCAGCACGTTCAGGCCCGGCTGGAACTCCAGCTCCAGCCGGTCGATCAGCAGCATGTCGCGGATGTCTAGGGAACGCAGCATGACCCCACCTGCAGGGCGCGCTTCAGCGCCGCCTCACAGCCATTTGCCCTGGATGACCTGGCGGTAGACCCGCGTCAGCCAGCTGTCGCCGCGCGCCTCGGGCTTCAGGCCATGGCCGCGCAATTGCGCATAGGCATCCTCGTAGAAGGGCGAGGACTGGAAGTTGTGGCCCAGGATCGCGCCCGCCGTCTGCGCCTGATCGTTCAGGCCAAGCGCCAGATAGGCCTCGACCAGCCGCATCAGCGCCTCGGGCGTGTGGGTGGTGGTCTGATATTCCTCGACCACGACGCGGAAGCGGTTGATGGCCGCGGGGTAATGGCCGCGCTTGAGGTAGTAGCGGCCGATCTCCATCTCTTTCGCCGCCAGATGGTCGAAGGCCAGGTCGAATTTCAGGATCGCCGAGCGGGCATATTCCGTATCGGGATACTGCTCGATCACCTCGCGCAGCGCCTGCAGGGCCTGGAAGGTCAGGCCCTGATCGCGGCCGACCTCGTCGATCTGGTCGTAATAGGACAGCGCCAGCAGGTATTTCGCATAGGCCGCATCCTCGTCACCCGGATAGGTGTCGATGAAGCGCTGCGCGGCGCCCCGCGCCTCTTCGTAGTCGCGGGCGCGATGATAGGAATAGGCCTGCATGATCAGCGCCCGCTTGGCCCAATCGGAATAGGGATAAAGCCGCTCGACCTCGGAGAAATACTTCACCGCGTCCTTGGGCTTGCGCGAATTCTCGAGCTCGTATTCGCCGCGCTTGTAGATCTGTTCGGCGGTGAAATTCTCGAATGATTCGGGCTGATTGCCCGCCCCGCCGCCGCATCCTGCCAGAAGGCCGACCGACAGCACAGCCGCGACCAAGGAACCCGATCTGATGCCTGTCATTCCACCCTGCCCGTCAGAAATTCATGCCGCCGCACGAGCGGAAGGCCCACGCGGCCCGGTCGTCCTAGCACAGAAAATCTGCCTGCGCAAAATGCCAAAACCGCAAATCGGCAAGGCGGCCGTCACCGTCAGGCGACGGCCAGTTGCCGGGTATGGGGAACAAGATGCGCGGCCGCCGCCAGCACCCCGGCGCCAGGCAGGCGGCTTTCCATCGCCGGGGTCAGCGTCACCCATTCCCAAGCCTCGGGTTGGGCGAACAGCGCCCGCAACAGCCGGTTGGTCATGGCGTGGCCGGCGCGGTGGCCGGTATAGCGCGCCAGCAGCGGCGCCCCGGCCAGCGCCAGGTCGCCCACCGCGTCCAGCATCTTGTGGCGCACCGCCTCGTCGCGGTGGCGCAGCCCGCCGGGCGACAGCACCTTGTCGCCGTCGATGACCACGGCGTTCAGATAGGTGCCGCCAAGCGCCAGGCCGTTCTGCTGCATCTTCACCACATCGGCCTGGCGGCAGAAGGTGCGGCTGTCCATCAACTCGTGCACGAAGCTGCCATTGGCCATGTCGAGGCGCTTTTCCTGATGGCCGATCGCCGCATCCGCGAAGTCGATGTCGAAATGGATCTCCAGGCGGTCGGCGGGCGACAGGCGGGCGAAGGCCTCGCCCTGCTGCACCTCGACTTCGCGCAGCACGCGGATGGCGCGCAGGGGCGCATCGGGCTGCTGGCGCAACCCGGCCTCGAGGATGCCCTGCACGAAGGGCGCCGAGGAGCCGTCCAGGATCGGCACTTCCGGCCCGTTCACCTCGACCACGGCATTGTTGATGCCGGTGCCCGACAGCGCCGCCATCACATGCTCGACCGTCGAGACGGTCGCGCCCAGGCCGTTGTCCAGAAGCGTGCAGAGCTGCGAGGGGGTGACATGGTCCCAGCGCGCCGGAATCCGGGCGCGGCCCAGATCGGTGCGCAGGAAGACGATGCCGTGATCGGCCGGAGCCGGCAGAATCGTCAGACGCACGGCCGCACCCGAATGCAGCCCGACGCCGCGGAACTGGGCTTTCTGAGCGATGGTGGTTTGCATGGTCTTGCCTGCCGAATCTGGTGACTATCGTTATCCGCAGCGGGGGATTCCCGCCGGGTGAACTTCAGTTAGGCATGCGGCGCCGGTTGCTCAATTAACGTTTTGTGACGGGGTGAAACAATCGCCGCAGCGCGGCACCGACCCCGGGGGCGCGGCACGCAGGTCAATGATTTCATAAGGAAAAAAGGACCGCCTGGGGCGGTCCTTTCCGATTTCGGGCTGAAATAATGTGAACGCCTCAATTCGCCTGGCGGCGCAGGAAGGCGGGGATCTCGACATTGTCGCCGGCCCGGTCCGGGCTGGCCAGATCGTCGAAACCGGCATCGAAGCCCGTGCGGTTGCGGGCCGCGACGCGCTCGCTCACCCGTTCGGCGATGGTCGAGGGCGCGGGCTTCTCGGCCTGCTCGCCATGACCGGAGATGCGCTCGAGCATGCGGCTGAGACCGCCCATGCGGCCATGCGGGCGTGCCGGATCGGCGGCGGACTGCTGCTGCTGCGGCTGGGCCGCGCGGCCCTGGGCGGCGGCCTGCCGCTCGGGCGCCTTCTGCACGGCGGCGGCAAGGCGCTGCATCACCGCGTCCGAAGGCGTGCCGGCCGGAGCCTGCTGCGCGCGGCTGGGCGCGACGCTGCCGCCGGCATCGCCGTTCAGCGGATCGCGGCCCGGAGCGGAAGGCTGGCGCGGGTCGGGCTGGTAGGCCGGACGCGGCATGTCCTCTTCCTCGTAGCGCGCGGCGGGGGCCGAGGGCTGCACGCGCGGCGCGGCCATGGGCTGGGGCGCGGCGACCGGCTGCGGGGCGGCCTCGGCGGCCGGGGCCACGCGACGCGGCGGCACCGGCAGATCGTCCTCGACCGCTTTCTGGGTGACCGGCGGGTTCTGGGTCAGCGGCTCTTTCATGCCGCGGCGCGGCGCCGGGATCTCGGCCGCCGAGGCGTCGATGCCGGTCGCCACGACCGAAACGCGGATCGTGCCTTCCATCGACGGGTCCATGGTCGAGCCGACGATGATGTTCGCATCGGCATCGACTTTCTCGCGGATCTTTTCGGCCGCCTCGTCCATCTCGAACAGGGTCAGGTCGTAGCCGCCGGTGATGTTGATCAGCACGCCCCGGGCGCCGTTCAGGCTGATCTCGTCCAGCAGCGGGTTGGCGATGGCCTTCTCGGCGGCCTGCACGGCGCGGTTCTCGCCCGAGGCTTCGCCGGTGCCCATCATCGCCTTGCCCATCTCGTCCATCACCGCGCGCACGTCGGCGAAGTCGAGGTTGATCAGGCCCGGGCGCACCATCAGGTCGGTGACACCCTTGACGCCCTGATAGAGCACGTCGTCGGCCATGGCGAAGGCTTCGGTGAAGGTGGTCTTTTCGTTGGCCAGCCGGAACAGGTTCTGGTTCGGAATGATGATCAGCGTGTCCACGACCTTCTGCAGGGCCTCGACGCCCTCCTCGGCCTGGCGCATGCGCTTGGTGCCCTCGAACTGGAACGGCTTCGTCACCACGCCGACGGTCAGGATGCCCATTTCACGGGCGGCCTGGGCGATGATCGGCGCGGCGCCGGTGCCGGTGCCGCCGCCCATGCCGGCGGTGATGAAGCACATATGCGCGCCCATCAGGTGGTCGACGATGTCCTCGATGGTTTCCTCGGCGGCCTTGGCGCCGATCGAGGGCTTGGCGCCGGCGCCCAGCCCTTCGGTCACCTTGGGGCCGATCTGGATGCGGCTGTCGGCCTTGGAGGATTGCAGCGCCTGGGCATCGGTGTTCGCCACGACGAACTCGACGCCCTCCAGCTGCTTGTCGATCATGTTGTTGACCGCGTTGCCACCTGCACCACCGACGCCGAAGACGGTGATGCGCGGCTTCAGTTCCTGGTCATCGTTCAGCATCAGGTGGATCTGCCGTTCCATGTCTCGCCTGCCTCATGTTTGCGCCGGACATGTGCGCAGTCCGGTCGAATCCCCGTGTGCTGGCCAGCCTAGCCAGATTCGGCCCCAGCGTCACCCGAAAAACACGGTCAAACCACCAAATATGGCGGTTGGCCGATATGATTTCGGCGGTATCTTGCCCATTCTCCAGCATCTGGTGTGAACCCCGGCCCACACCACCGCATCCGGGTTCCGCCTGTCTACCAGTTGTTGCGGAACCAGCGATAGGCCCGACGCAGGCTGCGCGCCGGATAATGTTCGGCGGGCATGTCGAAATCCCACCATTCGTCCTGCGGATGCGCGGTCAGCAGGGCCAGCCCGATGGCCGAGGAGAAGCCGGGCGCCGTCGCGTTATGCGGCAGGCCCTGGATGCGCAGCGGCCGGCCGATGCGCACGTTCTGCCCCAGCATGCGCGAGGCCAGCGCGTCCAGCCCCGGGATCTGGCTGCCGCCGCCGGTCAGCACGATCTGGCGCGAGGGCATCGAATCGAACCCCGCCGCATCCAGGATGCCGGCGACGTTTTCCAGGATCTCCTCGACCCGCGGGCGCATGATGCCGATCAGGTCGGCGCGGCTGACGGCCCGGCGGTCGGTGTCCCAGTCGCCGGTCTCGCCCCCAAGCTCGATCATCTCGCGGTCGTCGCGGCCGGTGGCCTCCAGCCCGCCATGCAGGGTTTTCAGCCGCTCGGCCACGGCATGGCTGACGCGCAGGCCCTTGGCGATGTCCTGGGTGATCAGCTCACCCCCGACACGGACCGCATCGGCGAAGATCATGTGCTTCTTGATGAAGACCGATACGCCGGTCGTGCCGCCGCCCAGGTCGATGCAGGCGGCGCCCAGTTCCTGCTCGTCCTCGACCAGCGCGGCAAGGCCCGAGGCATAGGAGGCCGAGGCCACCCCCGCCAGTTCCATGTCGCAGCGCCGGATGCAATGCACCAGATTGCCGGCGGCGTCGCCGTCGATGGTCAGCACATGCATGTCGCAGGCCAGCCGGCTGCCGGACTGGTCGCGCGGGTCCGACAGTCCCGAGCGGCCGTCCAGGGCGAAGTTCACCGGCTGGGCGTGCAGCACCTCGCGCCCGCGGCCGAAATCCGGCACCTCGCACGAGGCCAGAACACGGGCCACGTCGCCCTCGCCCACCTTGCCGGCGGGCAGCACGATCTCGCCGGCCAGGCCATAGCTGGACGGGCGCGCGCCCGAGACGCAGGCGATGACGTGATCGACGCGGACGCCCGCGACCTTCTGCGCCGACTGGATCACGGTGCGGATGGCGCGTTCGGTCTCGGCCATGGTCTCGATCTCGCCGTGGCGCATCCCGCGCGAGCGGGTGGTGGCGGTGCCGATGACGCGGAAATTCGACTGGCCGGCCATCGGACCGACTCCGTCCGTCTCGCGGAACTGGCTGGGACCGTCGAATTGCAGCACGAGGCAGGCGATCTTCGAGGTGCCGATGTCCAGAACCGCGATGACGCCGCGCTGCATGGCCTGGCGGCGCATGTTGCGCATCGCCCGCTGGCCCTCGTACAGATCCTTCATCTTTCCTGCCCCTCCAGACTGTCAGCCGCTTTTCTTCTTGCCGTTCGCCGCCTTGGCCGCGACGGGTTGGCCATCCGCGCCAAGCTCGGGCTGGCCGCGGGCGCGGCGGATGGCGTTCTGCGCCTCCAGCCCCAGCCGCACCACCGGCCGCTGCTGCTTGCGCAGGTCGACGACGGTGATGTCGCGTTCCAGCATGTGCTGGCCGTGGTCCAGCGCAATGGCCCGTTCCAGCGCCTGCAGCGCGCCGGTCTCGGGCAGCTTGATGCGCTGGCCGCGATCCAGCACCACGTCCCAGCGCCGCTCGCCCATGCGTTCCAGCCCGCGCAGGCGCGGCAGGATCGGCCCGGCCGCGTCGATCAGCGCCAGCGCCTCGGCGGCGGCGCGGGCCGCGCCCTCGCCCGAGATGATCGGCAGGTCGCCGCGGATGTCGCGCGCGGTGACCGAGGCGACGCGATGCCCGGTCTTGTCCAGGATCTCGACGCCGCGCGCATGGCGCCACAGCACCGCCGGCACCCGCTCGGTCACCACGGCCGACAGGATGCCGCCGGGCTTGATGCGCAGGTCCACCGCCTCGACCGCGTCGAGCTTGAGCACCCGCTCGCGCAGCTTTTCCAGGTCGATCTCGAAGCTCGAGGCCGGCAGGTCGACCGGCAGCATGGCGCGCAGCCCCTTGTCGACCACCGGCGAGGCGCCCTCGATGGTCATCATCTTGACCATGAAGGCCTCGCGGTGCTGGATGCGGTCCACGATGGCGTCTATGCCGCCGGTCAGGTTGGCGCGGCGGGTGTCGTCCGACAGCCAGATCCCGGCCACCAGCGCCGCCAGAAAGGCCGGCAGGCCGACATGCACCAGCCGCCGCACCAGCGGCCGCAGCATCATCCGGTTCAGCCGATAGGCCAGGCGCGAGGGCGCCGGATCCTTGCGCACCGGGCGCTGCGGCTGCGGCGCGGGACGCGAAGGCACATGACGCACCGGCGCCGGCCGGCCGCCGTCGCCCTGCCCGCGCTGGAAGGGGTTCAGGCCCGGCATAGCGCCTCCTCGACGATCCAGCGGCAGAGCGCCGGGAAATCCATGCCGACATGCGCCGCCTGTTCGGGCGCCAGCGAGGTGGGCGTCATGCCGGGCTGGGTGTTCACTTCCAGGATCACCAGCCCGTCCAGGCCGCGCGCATCGTCCCAGCGGAAATCGCTGCGTGTCAGGCCCCGGCACCCCAGCGCCTGATGCGCGCGCACGGCCAGGTCGCGGCAGGCCGCGGCGATGTCGCCGGGGATCTCGGCCGGGAGGACGTGGCGCGAGCCGCCGGGCTTGTATTTCGCGTCATAGTCATACCAGCCCTCGGTCACGATCTCGGTCACGCCGAGCGCGCGGTCGCCCAGCACCGCCACGGTCAGCTCGCGGCCCGGGGCATAGGTCTCGACCATGACCCGCGCCGGCATGGCGTCGGAAAGCTGCGGCGGGGCGTTCGCGGCCTCGTGGACGATGTAGACGCCCACCGAGGAGCCTTCGTCATTCGGCTTGACGACATAGGGCGGCGGCAGGACGTGGCGGGTGCGCACCTCCTCGGCATCGGCGATGACGCTTTCGACGACGGGGATGCCCGCCTCGCGAAACGCCTGTTTCGCCCGCGACTTGTCCATGGCGAGCGCCGAGGCCAGCACGCCGGAATGGGTATAGCGGATGCCCAGCCATTCCATCAGGCCCTGGACGCAGCCGTCCTCGCCCCAACGGCCATGCAGCGCGTTGAAGACCACGTCCGGCGCCTGCTCGGCCAGACGCGCGGGCAGATCCCTGCCCGCATCCAATTCGACGACTTCATAGCCCGCCTGCCGCAGCGCGTTCGCGCATTCCCGCCCGGACGAGAGGGAAACCTCGCGCTCGGCCGAGGGCCCACCCTTCAGGACCACGACTTTCGGGGCTGTCCTGCTCGACCTGCCCGCCAATTTTTCTGCCTCATGCCCCGGTTGATCCGGGAATTTATTACGGCAGGATAGCGGCTAAGGCGGAATCGCAAAAGTCCCTTTTCGCGTCTTGGGCAAGATTTCCGGGGATAACGGCGGGTTACGGCTCACCGACGCGGATGACTTCCCATTGCAGGTCATGGCCGCTGGATTGCCGCACCCGTGCGCGCACCAGCTCGCCCAGCGCCTCGAGCTCGGCGGCGGTGGCGCCATCGGCGTTGAGCAGGAAATTCGGATGTTTTTCAGACATTTGCGCCCCGCCCAGCCGGTGGCCGCGCAGGCCGGCGGCGTCGATCAGGCTCCAGGCCTTCAGCGCGTGGCTGTCATCGGCGCGTCCGGTCGAGGAATAGCCGGCCGGGTTGCGGAAGGTCGAGCCGGCCGAGCGGTCGCGGGTCGGCTGGCTGGCATCGCGCCGGGCAAGCTGGTCGTCCATTTTCGCAACGAGTTCAGTGGGTTCCCCGGCAGAAGCCCGGAATGTCGCCTGAATGACCACGGCGCCCTCGGGGATCTCGGAATGGCGATAGGCCAGGCGCAGGTCGGCGGCCGGCAACTCGGCGATCTCGCCCCGGCGGGTGACGATGCGGACCGAGAGCAGGTGGTCGGCGACATAGCTGCCGTAGCAGCCGGCATTCATGCGCACGGCGCCGCCGATGCTGCCGGGAATGGTGCGCAGGAAGGTCAGGTCGCGCCCGGCCTCGGCCGCCTTGCGGGCGACATGGGCGTCCAGCGCCGCGGCGCCGGCCGTGACGGTTTCCCCTGCGATTTCAATGCCGTTGAAGCCGCGACCCAGGCGGATCACCACACCGCGGATGCCGCCGTCGCGCACGATTAGGTTCGAGCCGACGCCCATCGGGAAGACCGGCACCGCAGGGTCGAGCGCGGCGAGGAATTCGGCCAGATCCCGTTCGTCGGCGGGCTGGAACAGCCAGTCCGCCGGGCCGCCGACGCGCAGCCAGGTCAGCTCGGCCAGGGGCCGGTTCGGGGTCAGGGCGCCGCGCGGCGCGGGAAGCATCCGGGTCATGGCGCGGTGGTTAATCAGCGTTGCGCGCGCCGTCAATCGGGCGTGCGTTGCCGGGCGGATGCCGCAAAGCGCGGCGGCGCGGATTTTCCCCAGCAATCGCCGGGGATCCGGCCGTGATCCGCGTCCGGCCTGCGTACACCGCGCGTACACAGGCCGTGCACCGGAAAACCCGCGGGGCGCGCGCGCGCCGCGGCATGGTCATCCGCCGCCCGGCAACCATTCAGGGCACCGGCCGATGCGCCGGTCCGATGCATTGTCCCGGCCCCGACAGCAGGCGCAGCGCCGCATCCACCTGCTTCTCGACCGGCAGCGCCATGTCGACCAGGGCGCCGTCCTCGTCCTCGGCCAGCATCTCCAGGGTGGCGAGTTGGGAATCGAGTAGCCTCGCGGGGAAGAAATGCCCCTCGCGATGGGCAAGGCGATCCTCGAGGATCCGGCGCGCGCCGTGCACATGCAGGAAACGCACCCGCGGCGCCCCGCGGCGCAGGATGTCGCGATAGGCCCGCTTGAGCGCCGAGCAGCCGATGACCGAGCATTGCCCGCGCGCCTGGTTGCGGCCGATCTCGGCGGCGAGCGCGTGCAGCCACGGCTCGCGGTCGGCATCGGTCAGCGGCGTGCCGGCCCGCATCTTGGCGACATTGGCGGCGGGGTGGAAGCTGTCGCCCTCGATGAAGGGCCAGCCCAGCCGCTTGGCCAGGGCGCCGCCGGTGGTGCTTTTCCCGCTGCCGGACACGCCCATGACGACGATGTGCTGCAGGGCCGCGCTCACAGCAGCCACCAGCCGATCAGGGCGAAGCCGAAGCCGATGCCGCCCAGCAGCGTCTCCATCACCGTCCAGGTCTTCAGCGTGGTCTTCTCGTCCATCTGCAAGAAGCGGCCGACCAGCCAGAAGCCGGAATCGTTGAAATGGCTCAGCACCGTGGCGCCGCCGGCGATGGCCACCACCAGGAAGCAGCGGTCGAATTCCGAAAGCCCGGTGGTCGCCGCCACCGTGGGCGCGATCAGCCCGGCGGTGGTGGTCAGCGCCACCGTGGCCGAGCCCTGCGCCACCCGCAGCGCCATCGAGATCACGAAGGCCGCGACGATCAGCGGCATGCCGATGGCGTCGAGGCTGCCGGCCAGCGCCTCGCCGATGCCGCTGGCGCGCAGCACGCCGCCGAACATGCCGCCGGCGCCGGTCACCAGGATGATGGCGCAGATCGGGCCGAGGGCGCTGTCCATCAGCTTCTCGATCTCGACCGCCGAGCGGCCGCGGCCCAGCAGGACCATGGCGACGATCACGGTGATCAGCAGCGCCACCGGGGTCTGGCCGATCAGCCGCAGCAGCGTCACCCAGAAAGCGTCGCCGGCAACGGCGCCCATGGTGACCAGGGTGCTGAGCCCGGTGTTGAGGAAGATCAGCACCAGCGGCAGCAGCAGCACCAGCATCACGGTGCCGAAGGTCGGCGGCAGGCGGTCATGCTGCCCGGCCTCGGTGGCGCCCAGCAGTTCCGGCACCGGCAGCACGAAGCGCTTGCCGGCCCAGAGGCCGAACAGATAGCTGCCCAGGAACCAGGTCGGCAGCGCCACCGCCAGGCCGACCAGCACCAGCAGGCCGATATCGGCGCCCAGCAGGTCGCCGGCCGCCACCGGCCCCGGATGCGGCGGCAGGAAGGCGTGCATGACCGCGAAGGCGCCGGCGGCCGGCAGCGCGTAAAGCAGCACCGAGCCGCCGAAGCGATAGGCGACGCTGAAGATGATCGGCAGCATCACCACCAGCCCGGCATCGAAGAAGATCGGGAAGCCGAACAGCAGCGAGGCCACGCCCAGCGCGAAGGGCGCGCGGTCGGCGCCGAACTGGCCGATCAGCCGGTCGGCCAGCACCTGCGCGCCGCCGGTGATCTCCAGCAGCCGGCCGATCATGGCGCCGAATCCGACCAGCAGCGCCACCGTGGCCAGCGTCGCGCCGAAACCCTGCAGCAGCGTCGGGATCACCTCGCCGATGGGAATGCCGGCGACGATCGCGGTCAGCAGGCTGACCAGCACCAGCGAGACGAAGGCATGCAGCCGGAACCGCATGATGAACACCAGCAGCACCAGCACCGCCGCCGCGGCGATGAGCAGAAGCACCGGCGTGCTGTGGACGGGCTCGACAGGGTTCATGAAAGCTCCTCCTAGCGAAATGGTCGTCGGGTCAGCCCCGGTTTTCGGCCGCGGTCCTGCGCGGATTCGCGGCGGTCCGGCCGTGTTAGCGTTAACGGGCGCCGCTTGAAAGCGCTAGCGCCGCGCCGCGGCGGATAGATGCTCGTGCAGCAGCCGCATCTCGTCCGAAAGCGCCAGTTCCAATGCCGCCTCGGGACCGGAAAGCGCGCCGGGATCCTCTTGGCCGTCCAGCATCACCTCGCGGTTTTCCAGCCATTCCAGCAGCTCGGCCCGGACGCTTTCGGGCGAGAGCGCCAAAAGCCTGCCCAACGTGCGGCGCTGCGCGATCAGCCGCCCCTCGAGACCGTCGATGCGGGCGGCCAGCCTGTCCATCCTGTCCATGCGCCATCTCCCTGAGGTTGCAGGATCATGATGGCACAGATGCCGGAACCGGCAAAGCCGTTCAGTTCCGGCTGGTCAGGCTGCCGCCCTCGATGCGGCGCAGCGAGATTTCCAGCCGCGCCTCGGCGGCCATGATCTCGGCGCGGACGCGCCGGGTATAGCTCATGTGATCCTGCGCGGCGCGGGCCGCCGCCTCGGGGTCGCGGGCGATGATCGCATCGTAGATGGCGCGGTGCTGGGCGCGCAGCACGTCGCGCACCTCGGGCCGGGCATAGAGCTTTTCGCGGTTGTGGAACACGCCCTTGCGCAGCATGCCCGACAGCGCCCGCATGATCTGCAGCAGCACGACGTTGTGGCTGGCCTCGTAGACCGCGACATGCAGGTCGACATCGGCCTCGGCCTCGTCGCGGAAATCCGCCTCGTCATGGGCCCGGGCGATGCGCTGCATGCAGCGGGTCAGCGTCGCGCGGTCCACGTCATTGGCCCGCGTCGCCGCCAGGCTCGCCGCCATGCCCTCGAGCGTGCCGCGCAGTTCCAGATAGTCGTCCACCACCTCGCCGCGCGAGGCCATCAGCTCGATCAGCGGATCGGTGATCGAGGTGGCCAGCGGCGCCACCCGCCGCCCGCCGGCCGGATCGGCGACGACCAGCCCCTTGTCCTCGAGCAGGCGGATGCCCTGGCGCAGCGTCGGCCGCGAGACGTTCAGGCGCAGCGCCATCTCGCGCTCGGGCAGCAGCGGGTCGCCGGGGCGCAGCGAGCCTTCGAGAATCAGATCCTCGATATGCCGGGCGGTGGTTTCCGCGGCAGGGGCGCCCTTGTTCACTTCGCTGGCCATGCTCGACTCCTCCTTGAGGGGCTGCCCGGATTTCAGGGCTTTAGCCTGCGGCATCCGGCCTTGGAAGATAGCTGAACCGCCGGATCTGGTGCAATGGATTTCCCGCTTGACCCAAATGGTCAAATTATTTTACCACAGTAAAGGGGAAGGTAAAGCGATCTGCTCGGGCCGCGCCATGCGCGGCAGCGGGCCGCGCGACGCGAGGGGGGAAAGCCATGACGCAACCCGGCGAGACCGCGGCAGCCGCAGACCGTGGGCAATTGCTGGACCGGCTGCGCCAGATCGTCGGCGCGGCGCAGGTGCTGACCGCGCCCCGCGCCACCCGCCGTTATGCCCGCGGTTTCCGCTATGGCGAGGGGCCGGTCGCGGCGGTGGTCCGGCCCGGCACGCTGGTCGAGCTGTGGCGGGTGCTGAATGCCGCCGTCGCCTCGGGGCGGGCGGTGATCCTGCAGGCGGCGAATACCGGGCTGACCGGCGGCTCGACGCCCTGGGGCCAGGATTACGACCGCGAGATCGTGCTGATCTCGGTCATGCGCCTGCGCGGCATCCATCTGCTCGGCGCCGGCGAACAGGTGCTGTGCCTGCCCGGCGCCACGCTGGACGCGCTGGAAAAGCGCCTGCGCCCGCTGGGCCGCGAGCCGCATTCGGTGATCGGCTCAAGCTGCATCGGCGCCTCGGTTCTGGGCGGCATCTGCAACAATTCGGGCGGCGCGCTGATCCAGCGCGGCCCGGCCTATACCGAGATGAGCCTTTACGCCGAGGTGCGCGCGGACGGCTCGGTGGCGCTGGTCAACCATCTGGGCCTTGATCTGGGCGACACGCCCGAGCAGATCCTGGCCCGGGTCGAGGCGGGCGACCTGCCCGCCCCCGCGCCCACCGACGCCTGGGCCTCGGACCGCGACTATGCCGAGCATGTCCGCGACATCGAGGCCGCGACGCCCGCCCGCTTCAACGCCGATCCGCGCCGGCTGCACGAATCCTCGGGCTGCGCCGGCAAGCTGGCGGTCTTCGCCGTGCGGCTGGACACCTTCGCGGCGGAAAAGGACACGGCGGTCTTCTACATCGGCAGCAACGACCCGGCTGAACTGACCGAGATCCGCCGGTATATCCTGGGCCGTTTCCGCAGCCTGCCCATCGCCGGCGAATACATCCACCGCGAAGCCTATGATGTGGCGGCGCGATACGGCAAGGACACCTTCCTGTTCATCCGCCATGCCGGCACCGACCGCATGCCGGCCCTGTTCGCCGCCAAGGCGCGCATGGATGCGCTGACCGAGCGGCTGGGGCTGGGCGCCACGCTGTCGGACCGGCTGGCGCAGGGGATCGCGGCGCTGATGCCCCAGCATCTGCCCAAGCGCATGAACGCTTTCCGCGACCGCTACGAACACCACCTGCTGCTGCGCATGGGCGGCGCCGGCATCGCCGAGGCGCGGGACTATCTGTCGGGGCTGTTCCCCTCGGCGCGGGGCGACATGTTCGAATGCACCCCCGAGGAGGGCAAGGCCGCCTTCCTGCACCGTTTCGCCGTGGCCGGCGCCGCGGTGCGCTATCGCGCCATCCATGCCGGCGCGGTGCAGGACATCGTGGCGCTGGACATCGCGCTGCGCCGCAACGACCGCGACTGGGTCGAGCGCCTGCCGCCCGATCTGGATGCGAAACTCGCGAAAAAGCTCTATTATGGGCATTTCTTCTGCCACGTCTTCCATCAGGATTACGTGGTGAAGGCAGGCCACGATTGCCTTGCCGTGGAACATGAGATGTGGCGGCTGCTGGACCAACGCGGCGCCGAATACCCGGCCGAGCACAATGTCGGCCATCTTTACCGCGCCAAACCGGAGCTGGCGGGCTTCTATCGGCAGCTTGACCCGACCAACAGCCTGAATCCCGGCATCGGCCAGACCTCGAAATGCGCGCATTGGCACCAGGCCGCGCCATCCAAGACGACCGCGCAGGACTGCGCACCCGCAACGGCGGAACCGCCCGCCCCATCTGAGGAGGAAAGATGGCTGGACTAATCACATTCATCCTGGCCCTGCTGCCCATCGCCACGGTCTTCGTGCTGCTGGTGGTGCTGGCGAAATCGGCCAAGTTCTCGATGCTGGTGGCCTATCTGGTCACCGTCGCCACCGCCCTGCTGATCTGGGGCACGCAGCTGAACACGGTTCTGGGCGCCACGGTGAACGGCGTCGTCACCGCCCTCAGCCTGCTTTACATCGTGTTCGGCGCCATCCTGATGCTCTACACGCTGGAGGAAAGCGGCGGCATCCGCTCGATCCGGGCCGGCTTCACCTCGATCTCGCCGGACCGGCGGGTGCAGGCGATCATCATCGCCTGGCTTTTCGGCTCGCTGATCGAGGGCGCCTCGGGCTTCGGCACGCCGGCGGCCATCGCCGCGCCGCTGCTGGTCGCCATCGGCTTCCCGGCCATGGCCGCGGTCATGGTCACGCTGATCATCCAGAGCACGCCGGTCTCGTTCGGGGCGGTCGGCACGCCGATCCTGGTGGGGGTCAAGACCGGCCTGGCCGACCAGCAGATCGTCGAGGCCACCATCGCGCCCATGGCCTTCGGCGACTACCTGCTGCAGATCGCCGCCAAGGTCGCGATGATCCACGGGCTGATCGGCTTCCTGATCCCGCTGATCCTGGTCGGGATGCTGACCCGCTTCTTCGGCGCCAACCGCTCGTTTGCCGAGGGCTTCCGCATCTGGAAGTTCGCGCTGTTCGCCGGGCTGGCCTTCACGGTGCCCTATTACATCATCGCATCGACGCTGGGGCCGGAATTCCCCTCGCTGCTGGGCGGGATCATCGGGCTGCTGATCGTGGTGCCGGCGGCGAAACGCGGCTTCCTGATCCCCAAGGACCGCTTCGACTTCCCGCCGCGCCGCGACTGGAACGCGGATTGGGTCGGCAAGCTGGACGATCTGGAGGATCACCACGCCCACAAGCCGGTGATGTCGCTGGTCAAGGCCTGGGCGCCCTATGTCTTCGTGGTCGCCCTGCTGGTCATCACCCGCTCGGTCGCGCCGATCAAGGCCTGGCTCACCTCGCCCGAGATGACGCTTGCCTTCCAAGATCTGTTCGGCTCGGGCATCAAGGCCTCGGTGCAGGTGCTTTACCTGCCGGGCACGATCCTGATCCTGGCCTCGCTGTTCACCCTCCTGCTGCATGGCATGTCGGGACGCGATTACGGCCGGGCGCTGAAGGCATCGGGCACCACCATGATCGCCGCCGCGCCGGCGCTGCTGCTGGCGGTGCCGATGGTGCAGGTGTTCCTGAACTCGGCCTCGGACAGCCATGCCAGCATGCCCATCGTGCTGGCGCAGGGCGTCTCGTCGGTGGTGGGCGATGCCTGGCCGATGTTCGCGCCGCTGATCGGCGCCATGGGCGCCTTCGTCGCCGGCTCGAACACGGTCAGCAACATGATGTTCTCGCTGTTCCAGTTCTCGACCGCCGAACAGATCGGCCTCGGGGCGGCGGGCGCGGGCACCGTGGTGGCGCTGCAGGCCATCGGGGGCGCGGCGGGCAACATGATCTGCGTGCATAACGTCGTCGCCGCCTCGGCCACCGTCGGCCTGACCGACCGCGAAGGCGCGATCATCCGCCAGACCCTGATCCCCATGGCCTATTACGTGGTGCAGGGCGGGCTGATCGGCTTCGCGCTGCTGACCGGCAACCCGATGTGGTGGGTCGCCGCCGCGATCTGGGCCGCCGCCGTGCTGTTCTTCATGTCGCGCAGCCGCGGCGCCGTGCCGGCCGCCGTGACCAACTAGGGGAAAACCATGCCCGGAGAGCCAAAACCGACGGTCGGTCTGTTCGTGACCTGCCTTGTCGACGCCATCCGTCCGCAGATCGGCTTCGCAACCCTTCAGCTTCTTGAGGAAGCGGGCTGCGTGGTCGAGGTGCCGCAGGCCCAGACCTGCTGCGGCCAGCCGGCGCTGAACAGCGGCGACGACCGCGACGCGGCGCATCTGGCCCGCCAGACCATCGCGGCCTTCGAGGGGTACGACCATGTCGTCCTGCCCTCGGGTTCCTGCGCGGCGACCATGGTGCATGGCTATCCGGAACTGCTGGCGGGCGACCCGGACTGGGCCGCCCGCGCCAGGGCCATGGCGGCGAAAACCCATGAGATCACCAGCTTTCTGGCCGATGTCATGGGCTACGCGCCCGCGGGGCGGAGGCTTCAGGCCTCCGCCACCTATCACGACAGCTGCTCGGGCCTGCGCGAACTGGGCATCGCCGCCCAGCCGCGCGCGCTGCTGTCCCATGTCGAGGGGCTGGAGATGCGCGGCCTGCCCGGCAACGATGTCTGCTGCGGCTTCGGCGGCACCTTCTGCGTGAAATATGCCGACATCTCGAACGCCATCGTCACCGAAAAGGCGGAAGCCATCGAGGAGACCGGCGCCGAATTGCTGCTGGCCGGCGATCTGGGCTGCCTGATGAACATGGCCGGCAAGCTCAACCGCCGGGGCGCGAAAACCCGCTGCTTCCATACCGTCGAGGTGCTGGCCGGCCGCGCCGAGGGTCCGGCGATCGGCGAGGAGGCGCCATGACCGCGCCGTTCAAGGACCGCGCCAGGGCGGCCCTGGCCGACCCGGTTCTGAAGCTCGCCATCGACCGCACCACCGGCAATGCCGAAAGGAAGCGCGCCGCGGCGCTGGCGGCTTTCCCGGAATTCGACGCCGCCCGCGCCCGCGGTCGGGCGATCAAGGATCACGTCGTCGCCCATCTCGACCATTACCTGGAACTGTTCGAGAAAAACGCCACCGCCCGCGGCGCGCAGGTCCACTGGGCTGCCGACGATGCCGAGGCCCGCGCCATCGTCACCCGCATCTGCCTGGCCGCCGACGCCAAGCTGGTCACGCGCGCCAAATCCATGCTGGGCGAGGAGATCGGCCTGCCGCACGCCCTGGCCGATGCCGGGATCGAGCGGGTCGAGACCGACCTGGCCGAGCACATCATCCAGCTGGCGGGCGAGGCCCCATCGCATATCATCTGGCCGGCCATGCACCGCACCCGCGAGCAGGTGGCCGAGCTTTTCAAGGCCGGCCACCAGCCGCCCCCCGCCGCCGAGGATCCGGCGACCATGGTGCAAAGCGCCCGCCGGGTGCTGCGCGAGAAATTCCTGTCCGCCGATATCGGCATCTCGGGCGCGAATTTCCTGATCGCCGATACCGGCGCCACCTGCACCGTCACCAACGAGGGCAATGCCGAACTGACCACCACGCCGCCGCGCATCCATATCGTGACCGCGGGGATCGAGAAGCTGGTGCCCTCGACCGCGCATGCCTTCGCGCTGCTGCGGCTGCTGGTCCGCTCCGCGACGGGCGGCGAGATGACGCAATACACCACCTTCCACGCCGGCCCCAGGCGCCCCGGCGATGCCGACGGGCCCGAGGAGATGCATATCGTGCTGGTCGACAACGGCCGCACGAAAATGCTGGCCGACGAGTTCCGCGAGATGCTGCGCTGCATCCGCTGCGGCGCCTGCATGAACCATTGCGTGGTCTATCGCCAGATCGGCGGCCATGCCTATGGCGGCACTTATCCCGGCCCGATGGGCTCGGTGCTGACGCCGGTGCTGGACGGGCTCGCCGCCTCGCGCGACCTGCCCAATGCCTGCACCATGAACGGCCGCTGCGCCGAGGTCTGCCCGGTCGGCATCCCGCTGCCGACGCTGCTGCGCGCCTGGCGCCGCCGCAGCTGGCGCGAGGGGCTGGAGCCCGGCCCGCTCCGCGCCGGCATCGGCCTGTGGGCGCAGCTTGCCCGCCGCCCCCGGCTCTATCGCCTGGCGACCCGCATCGGCCTGCCGCTGATGCGGCTGTTCGGCAGGTCCGGCTGGATCGCGCGCCTGCCGCTGGCCGGCGGCTGGACCGCGCATCGCGACCTGCCGCGCCCGGCGGCCCGCAGCTTCATGGACCAATACCGCGCCCAGCAGAAGGCCCGCAAATGACCGCCCGCGACCGCATCCTGTCCGCCATCCGCGCGGCCCTCGGCCCCGGCAAGCCGCGGGCGCAGATCGCGGCCGAGGCCGCCGCGCTGCTCGACGATCCCGACGCCGCCCGCCCGCGCCTGGCCGCGCCGGGCCTGCCCGACGCCTTCGCGCAGAAGGCCGCGGCGCTTGGCACCAGCATCGACCGCATCGGCAGCCTGGCCGCGGTGCCGCAGGCCATGGCCCGCTATCTCGACGCCCACGGCCTGCCGCCCCGCTTCGCCATGCAGCCCGCGCCGGAACTGGCGGCGCTGGACTGGTCCGGCCTTGCCCCGCATCCGGGCACCGCCCCGGACGAGCCCGCCGCCCTCGGCCTGGCGCTGCACGGCATCGCCGAAAGCGGCTCGCTGGTCATCCATTCCGGGCCGCAGAACCCGATCCTGCTGGCCTTCCTGCCGCTGCACCATGTCGTCCTGCTGCGCGAATCGACGCTGCTGCCGCATCTCGAGGATTACGCGGCCCGGCTTTCGGCCGGGGCGGTGCCGCGCAACGCCATCCTGATCACCGGCCCCAGCGGCACCACCGACATCGAGGGCAGCTATGTGCGCGGCGCCCATGGCCCGGGCTTCCTGCATGTCATCCTGATCGCCGATCTCGGCACCGAGCCGGGCTGACCGCCGCCGCGTTCTGCCCTAGCATGGCCCCATCCGATGGGAGGCCCGCCATGCAAGACGCTCCGCAAGCGCAGGGAACGCCGCAGGACATCCCCCGCGAGCATTTCCTGCTTTTCGTCGTCGTCCCGCCGCCCGCGGTGGCGGCGCGGATCGAGGATGCCTGGCGTCTTGCCCAGCGCCGCGACCGCTTCCGCCGCGCGACGCTGCACATGACCATCCTGCCGGTGATCCGCAGCCCGCAGCTGGCGCCCGGCATGGTCGAGGCGCTCGGCCGGCCGCTGGACGGGCTGGATTTCCCCGCCTTCGACCTGGTGCTGGACCAGCTGACCACCTTCGGCCCGCCGCGCCGCCGCGACCGGCCGCTGGTGCTGGTCGGCCGGCAGGAAAGCCCCGCCCCCGACGCGCTGTGCCAGACGCTCTGGCAACGCCTCGCCGCCGCCGGGCTCGGCGCGCCCAAGCACCGGGTCACGCCGCATGTGACCCTGGCCTATGGCAAGCCGCTGCCGCCCGAGGGCATCGCCGTGCCGCCGGTGCATTGGCGGGTGGACGAGCTTACGCTGATCGACAGCCTGCAGGGCCTTGGCCGGCATGTGCCGCTGGCGCGCTGGCGGCTGTCCTGAAACGGCCCGGAAGCCTTATCGACAAACCCCGCCCCCCGGCTTATCCATGCCGCCATGAGCACAGGATCGGAAGAAACCCTGGCGGTCCGCATCAGCCGCGTGCTGGCCGACCGCATCGTATCGGGCGAGATCGGCCCGGGCGAGCGGCTGCGCCAGGACCATATCGCCGAGGAATTCGGCGCCAGCCACGTCCCGGTGCGCGAGGCCTTCCGCCGGCTGGAAGCCCAGGGCCTGGCGATCAGCGAGCCGCGCCGCGGCGTGCGCGTCGCCGCCTTCGACCTGCCCGAGGTCAAGGAGGTGGCCGAGATGCGCGCCGCGCTGGAGGAACTGGCGCTGCGCCATGCCGCGCCGCATCTGACCCCGGCCATCCTGGATGCGGCAGAGGAGGCGACCAAGGCCGGCGACGCTTCCCGCGACGTGCGTTCATGGGAGGCGGCGAACCGCCGCTTTCACAAGCTGATCCTGATCCCCTGCGCCATGCCGCGCCTGCTGGCCACCATCGACGACCTGCATGCGGCCAGCGCCCGTTTCCTGTTCGCCGCCTGGCAGTCGAACTGGGAAACGCGCACCGATCACGACCATCGCGCCATCCTGGCCGCCTTGCGCAAGGGCGATGTGGACGCGGCCTGCGCCACGCTGGCGCGCCATGTGCGCTGGATCGGCCGCCGCCCGGCGCCGGCCAGCGACGGCAAGCGCGACGCCTTCGCCATCCACGGCTAGGCGCGGTTTTCGGCCAGCAGCCAGCTTGCCACATAGGTCAGGGCCACGCCCTGCGCCCCGCCGTGCCGGGCCTCGTATCGCGCCATGAAATCGCGCAGCGCCCCGGCCGAGCGGATCTGCCCGGCGCAGCCGTTGACCCCGGTGGCGCGCAGGTGCCGCAAGACTTCCAGCGCGCCGGGGAAATGCAGCACGATGCGCCATTCCCCCGCGCCACGGACCCGCCAGCCCGGCGCCAGCAGCGCCGCCATCTGCGCCCCGCTCAGATAGGACGGCGCCGCCGCCCGGCTGCCCAGGGCCCGCAATTCGGGAAAATGCCCCGGCGCGAAGCCCGAGAGCGCCAGCCAGCCGCCCGGCGCCACCGCCTGGCACAGCCGCTCCACGACCTGCGCCGGATCGGGAACCCATTGGATCATCGAGGCCGAGGCCGCCAGCTCCACCCGCTCGGGCAGCGCCACCGCGGCGATATCGCCCGGCAGGTAATCCGCCGCGACGCCCGGCAGGTGCGGCGCCGCCAGGTCGTTCAGCCACAGCCGCCCGGGCCGCAGCCCCAGCAGATGCCGGGTCAGGTGGCCCGAACCATGGCCCGCCTCCAGCACCCTTGCCGGGCGATGCCCCGGCGCGGCGCGGCGGTATGCCGCGAACAGCCGCGCCGCGATCCGGCGCTGCGCCAGCGCCGCGTCGTCATAGGTCTGCATGCCGCGCGCGAAGGACCGCGCCACCCGGCCGGCCAGCGCGTTCATGCCAGCACCCCGTCCCAGTCGCGCCATTGCGCGAAGGGGTTGTGCCCGCAATCCAGCGTCGCGACCGGCCCGTCCCGCCAGGCGCGACGCAGGTTCTGCAGCGGAAAGATCCGGTCGGCAGCGCCCAGCCAGATGCGGTCGAATCCCGGATCCCGCCCGCTGTCCCGGGCCATCACCGCCTCGAGCTCCTGGCGCAGCGCGGCCAGATCGGCGCCCGGGTCCACCGGACATCCCGCCCGCCGCGCGAATTGCCGCAGCGAGGCCGCCGAGAGGTTCGCCGCCGTGGCCCGCATCCGGTCGCACGGGATGCCCAGCGCGTCGTCGCAGGGCGCCCAGGAGCCGCAGACCGCCACCTTGCGGCGAAAGCCCTGCAGGTCCGGCATGTGGCAGGCCGCCGCCACGCCGAAGGACCAGGCGACCAGATCCAGCGCCGCATAGCCCCGGGGCCAGTCCGGCGGCGTCAGGTCGCGGTAATCCGACAGCACCAGCACGTCGGCCGGCCCGGCCAGATGCCGCAGCGGCGCGGACCCGACCGCCCAGCCGGTCAGCACCACGATCAGCTCCTCGGCGCCGGTGCGGCGCAGCCACTCCGCCCTCATCGCCAGCCCGCGATCTCGACCATCGCCGCGCCGATGCGCGCCACCTCCTCGGGCGTGGCGACAAAGGGCGGCATGCAGTAGAGCAGCCGACCGAAGGGCCGCAGCCAGACCCCGCTCCTCAGGCAAAAGCCATGCACGCGGCCCATATCCACCGGCTCTTGCAGGTCGATCACGCCGATGGCGCCCAGCACCCGCACGTCCCGCACGCCGGGCAGGGCGCGCGCCGGGGCAAGGCCGCGCCGCAGCCCCGCCTCGATCCCCGCGACCTGCGCCTGCCACGCGCCGTCCGCCAGCAGGTCGAGGCTCGCGCAGGCCACGGCGCAGGCCAGCGGATTGCCCATGAAGGTCGGGCCGTGCATCAGCACCGGTGCCGGCCCGTCGGCAATCGCCTCGGCCACCCGGCCCGAGGCCACGGTGGCGGCAAAGCTCATCATGCCGCCGGTCAGCGCCTTGCCGAGGCACAGGATGTCCGGCACCACCCCCGCCCGCTGCATGGCGAAAAGCGTGCCGGTACGGCCGAAGCCGGTGGCGATCTCGTCGAAAATCAGCAGCACGCCATGCCGGTCGCACAATTCCCGAACCCCGGCCAGCCAGCGCGGGTGATAGAACCACATGCCGCCGGCGCCCTGCACCAGCGGCTCGACGATGAAGCCGGCGATCTGATCGGCTTGCTTCGCAAACAGCGCCTCGACCGCGCCAAGCCCGTTCTGCGCCGGATCCTCGGGCCATTCCGCGCCGAAGGCAACGGGCGGGCGCGGCACGAAATGCTGCACCTGCAGGGCGGCGCCGAAATGACGGTGCATCCCGGTCTCGGGATCGCAGAGGCTCATCGCCTTCCAGGTATCGCCGTAATAGCCGCCGCGGGCCGAGGCGAAAGCCACCCGCCCGGAATGGCCCAGCCCAAGCTGCGCCTGCACCGCCATCTTCAGCGCCACCTCGACCGCGACCGAGCCGCTGTCGCTGTAGAAGACGCGGTCCAGCCCGGCGGGCAGCATGGCGACCAGCCGCCGCGCCAGCCCCACGGCGGGCCCATGCGTCAGCCCGCCGAACATCACATGCGGCAGCCGGGCCAGCTGCGCCTGCATCGCCTCGACCAGCCGCGGATGGCGATGGCCATGCGCCGCCGCCCACCAGGACGACATGGCGTCGATCATCCGCGTCCCGTCCGCCAGTTCCAGCCACACCCCGGCCGCCGCCGCGACCTCATGCACCGGCCCGGGTTCGCGCATCGAGGAATAGGGATGCCACAGATGCCGGCGGTCGAAATCCAGATCCCGCATCACAGCGCCCCCCGGATCGCGTCGGTGTCGATGCCGGCAAAGGCCTTGGCTAGAGTCTCGGCCGTCACCTGCTCCAGCACCGGCAGCCGGCCCAGGTCGTTGACCGCGCCGATCCCGCAGATCACCCGGCGACTGTCCTCGGCCTCCTCGCCGATGAAGGCCACGCCCGCCAGCCGGCAGCCGGCGGCCCGCAACGCAGCCAGCGACAGCAGCGCATGGTTGATGGTGCCAAGCGCGGTGCGGCAGCACAGCACCACCGGCGCCCCCCAATCCGCGATCACGTCGAGATAAAGCCGCCGCCGGGTCAGCGGCACCATCAGCCCGCCGGCCCCCTCGACCACCAGCGGGCCATCGAGGCTTGGCGGCACCAGCCGCGCCGGGTCGATCTCCACCCCCTCGCGCTCGGCCGACAGATGCGGCGAGGCGGGCAGCCGCAGCCGATAGGCCTCGGGCAGAACCGGCCGGCCCGACAGCCGCGCCACGGCCTCGCTGTCGGTCTCCTCCTCCAGCCCGGACTGCACCGGCTTCCAATAGGTCGCGCCAAGCGCCCGGGTCAGCCCGGCGCTGAACACGGTCTTGCCGATGCCGGTATCGGTGCCGGCGACCACCACCACGCTCATGCCGCCGCCCTTTCCTGCGCCGCGATGGCCGCGAACAGCGCCGCGATATCCTCGGCCCCGACATGGCCGGTGACCGAGACCCGCAGCCGCGCCGTCCCCTTCGGCACCGTCGGCGGCCGGATGGCGCGGATGTCGAAGCCCTGCACCTGCAGATCCGCGGCCAGTGCCAGCGCCCGCTGATCCTCGCCGACGATCACCGGAACGATCTGGCTTTGCGCCGCGATGCCGCAGCGCCGCGCCGCCTCATGGGCCAGCGCCATGCGGGCCCGCGCGGCCTCGACCAGCGCCGGCACCTCCTGCAGCGCCCGCAAGGCCGCCCGCAGCACCGCCGCCGACAAAGGCGAGGGCGCGGTGGCATAGATGAAGGGCCGCGCCTTGTTCACCAGCGTCTCGACCAGCACCCGGTCGGCACAGACCAGCGCGCCCGAGGCGCCCAGCCCCTTGCCGCCGGTATGCAGCGTCACCAGCGGGCAGGCCAGCCCATGCGCCAGCCCCCTGCCCTGCGGGCCGAAGACGCCGGTCGCATGCGCCTCGTCCACCACCAGCACCGCATCCTCGCGCGCCGCCAATGCCGCGAGTGCCTGCAGTGGCGCCAGATCGCCCGCCATCGAATAGACGCTTTCGACCGCGATCCAGACCCGGCCGCGCCCGCCGGCGTCGCGCCAGTCCGCGATCACCCGCGCCGCGTCGCCCGCGTCGTTATGGGCAAAACCGCGGCATTCGGCCCGGCCTAGCCGCATCCCCTCATGCGCACTGGCATGGACCAGCGCGTCATGCAGCACCAGATCGCCCTGCATCGGCAGCGCCGCAAAGATCGCCTGGTTGGCCTGGAAACCGCCGCCCATATACAGGCCCGCCTCGGCGCCGAAAAACGCGGCCGCCTCGGTCTCCAGCGCCTCATGCTCGGCATGGTTGCCGCGCAGCAGCCGCGCCCCCCCTGCCCCGACCGGCACGCCGCGCGCCAGCGCATCCCGCGCCGCGCCGGCCAGCAGGTCCGACCCCGCCAGCCCCAGATAGTCGTTCGAGGCGAAATCCAGCCCCGCAGCCGGCGTCCGATGCCGCAGCCGGCCCCGCTGCGTCAGGGCGTCCAGCGCCGCCGCGTGCCGAGGAAAGCTCATGCCGCGCAGCCCTCGGCCGAGCCTTCCAGCACCTCGGCCCGCAGGCCGAGCTTGGCGAACAGCACCGCGTCCTTGTCCTCGCCGGGGTTGCCCGCGGTCAGCAGCGTGTCGCCGACGAAGATCGAGTTGGCCCCGGCCAGGAAGCACATGGCCTGCAGCTCGTCGCTCATCTCGGAGCGTCCCGCCGACAACCGCACATAGGATGTGGGCATCAGGATGCGCGCCGTGGCGATGGTGCGCACCATCTCGATCGGGTCGAGCTTCGGCACGTCGGCCAGCGGCGTGCCCGCCATCGGCATCAGCATGTTGATCGGCACCGATTGCGGCGGCACCTCCAGCCCGGCCAGCGTTTCCAGCATGGAAATGCGGTCCTCGGCCGTCTCGCCCATGCCGACGATGCCGCCGGCGCAGACATTGATCCCGGCCGCCTGCACCCGGTCCAGCGTGTCCAGCCGGTCCTGAAAGCTGCGCGTGGTGATGATCTCGGAATAATAGCGTTCCGAAGTGTCGATATTGTGGTTGTAATAGTCGAGCCCGGCGTCCTTCAGCCGCAGCGCCTGGTCCATGTCCAGCATGCCCAGGGTCATGCAGGTCTCCATCCCCAGCGCCTTGACGCCGCGGATCATCGCCAGCACCGCCGGCATGTCGCGCTCCTTGGGCGAGCGCCAGCCGGCACCCATGCAATAGCGGGTGGCGCCGGCATCGCGGGCGCGCTTGGCCTCGGCCAGCACCTGCTGCACCTCGATCAGCTTCGAGGCCGGCAGTTCCGCGCCATTGCGGGCCGATTGCGCGCAATAGGCGCAATCCTCGGGGCAACCGCCGGTCTTGATCGACAGCAGTTTCGAACATTGCACCAGGTTCGGGTCGAAATGCGCCCGGTGCACGGTCTGGGCCTGAAACAGCAGATCCATCAAGGGAAGATTATAGATTTCTTGCGCGGTGCGCTGCGGCGCCTGCTGGGGCATGGATGTCCTCCTGAGCCTCGTTTCAAGAGGTATCTATAAAAGCGCCGGCGGCATCCGATAAGATGGATATATTATCTATTATTGTTGGCCAAGATTAGGGCCCCAGCACGCGCACCTTGGCGATCCGCCCGTCGCACCGCTGCACGGCGACGCGCAGCCGATCCAGCAGATGGGTCTGCACATAGGTGGCATGGAAGCGCGTCGGCGCGAACAAGGTCAGGCATCCATCGGCGGCCCCGGCCTCGGCCAGCCCTGCGAACCAGGCATCGAACAGCGCCCGGTCCTCCTCGGCCAGTCGGGCCCGGGCCTCGGCCCAGACGCCCTGCGCCGGCATCGGCTCGGGCCGATGCAGCGGCACGACATTGCTGGCCGGCTCGGGCTGGGTGCCGCCGAGCCGCGCAACGAAATCCGGGCCGATATTGTCCCATTCCCGTTTGGTGTCCAGCAGGATGCGCTCCAGATTGAGGCTCAGCACCGACACCCGCCCGCGCGCGCCCTGCTGTTTGATCTCGATCCAGCCAAGCGCCCGCAGCTTGGCCATCTCGCGCTTGACGGTGCGCTCGTCCACGCACCACAGCCGCGCGATCTCGCGCTGGCCGATGGTCAATTCGTCGCGCTGCCAGTTATATCTGGTGGTGATCAAGGCCATGAGCCGCAAGATGAGCCGCTGGCGATGCTTGTCGCCGGCAAGCCCGTGCGCCATCATCGCACTGAGCAAATCATATTTCTTTGCCGCGGCCTCTCGGCCGACGGCGCGGATCACCTGCATAACTGCTCCTGCCCGGCTCTGGCCGGCTGCCTTCTTCACTGCCCGAAGAGCCCCGGCTTTTCGTCGGTGACCCTGGATGGCGGCGACGATCTGCTGCCGTCTGAAACGCTTTTCGCCATCTGTTTCGTATTTGCGTCCTGATTTCCGATTCTGTCAAGCGCTTTGCCCCAGAGCCGGATTTCTCGCCTCAATCTTCAAAGAAAAAACGGTATCAATGGTATAGGGGGACAGTCTGGATGACACCCCATTGCCGGGTTTTGTCCCCCAATCCGCCCGGCTTTCGAGGCGGGCGTCCCCCAATCCGGCGTTGGCGTTCCCCGGTTCCGGCACCGAATCGGCGCCGCCGATTCGCCGAGTATCGCCCTGGAAACCCAGCATTTCCCGATTTTGACACTCTGATTGAAAACGGGTTTTGCCAAAACTGCAAATCCGGCGTAAAAGCGAAACAGAAGAAAATCTGCGTCCTATAAATACAGGCATCCTATGTACACGCATGAAGACCTCGCCAAGCTGCAGGCGCAATCGCTGAAGATGCAGGGCTGGATCCGGCGCCAGACCTTCAGCCCGGCCAACGAGAAGACCTTGCGCCGCTTCTCGAGCTGGGAGGTGGCCGAGCTGATCTTCCGCATCAACCAGTCCACCTTCCGCGGCAAGCTGGCCGCCGACCCGAACCTTCCCCTCGGGGAAGTCGAGGAGGACGGCCGCCAGCGCTGGTTCTCGCTGGACGAGGTGAACGAGCTGCGCCGCCGCATCCGCATCAACCGCAAGTCGCTGATGCCCTGGCGGCCCGAGGGCAAGCGCGCCTTCCGCGCCGCCATCGCCAATTTCAAGGGCGGCGCCGGCAAGTCGACGGTGGCGCTGCATTTCGCCCATGCGGCGGCGCTGGACGGCTATCGCATCCTGGTGGTGGATTTCGACCCGCAGGCGACGCTGTCGCACAGCATGGGCCTGACCGATGTCGGCGAGGACCATACCGTCTGGGGCATCATGGCCCGCGATCTGGAGCGCGAGACCGACCGCATGAACGCCGCCGCCCGCGGCGCCGAAAGCGGCACCGCCCTGCCCCAGCGCAAGTTGCCGGCCTCGATCCGCGACATGGGCCTCGGCACGCTGCGGCCGGCCGATTTCATCAAGCCAACCGCCTGGCCGACCATCGACATCATCCCCAGCTGCGCCAACGCCGCCTTCGTCGAGTTCGCCAGCGCGCAATACCGGCACCTGAACCCGGAATGGACGTTCTTCGGCGCGGTGTCGCGCTTCCTCGACAGCCTGGCGGACGATGCCTATGACCTGATCCTGTTCGACTGCCCGCCGGCCATTGGCTACCAGTCGATGAACGCCGTCTTCGCCGCCGACATGCTCTATATCCCCTCGGGGCCCGGCTATTGGGAATACGATTCGACCACCAGCTTCATCGGCCAGCTCTCGGAGGCGCTGGAGGATCTGGCGCACGGGTTCGAGAACTTCCCCACGGGGAAGATCCGGCTGCCCAAGGCCTTTGCCGACATCCGCTTCCTGATGACGCGTTTTGAGCCGTCGAACGAGTTGCACCAGGCGATGTATGGTGCCTTTCAGCAGGTTTTCGGCCAGCACATGGCCGAACATCCGATCGAGCTGACCCGGGCGGTCGAGCAATCCGGCCGGTTCCTCAGCTCGATCTACGAGATCGACTACCGCGAGATGACGCGCGGCACCTGGCGGCGGGCGCGGGCGACCTTCGACCAGGCCTATGAGGAGTTCAAGACGCGGGTCGCCGCGGCCTGGGACAAGCTGGAGGGCGAGGCATGAGCAGGAAGCGCCGGGTATTCGAGATCGAGATGCCGGACGATCCGGCCGCGGAGACGCCGGAAACCTTCCCCGCGGGGAAGGACGACAAGGAGCATCGCCGCGGTCCCATGGCGACCGCCATCGTCGAGACCGCCGAGTCGACCCGTGACCGCGCCCGCATCGAGGCGCAGATCCGGGCCGAGAACGACGCGTTGGCCCAGGAGCATGTGCGACTGAAGCGCGCCGGGCTGATCACCGACATGATCCCGCTCGATGCCATCGACACCCGCAAGCTGATCCGCGACCGGGCGCCGGGACCGGATTACGAGCTGGCCGAACTGGTGGAATCGATCCGCGACATCGGCCTGTCGAACCCGATCCGGGTCGAACCGGCCGGAGAGGGGCGCTACGAGCTGATCCAGGGCTGGCGCCGGCTGTCGGCCTATCGCCAGCTGCTGGAGGAGACCGGCGATGCCGGGAAATGGGGCCGCATTCCGGCCGGCATCGCCGCGCGCGGCGACGAGCTGGAGCAGCTTTATCGGCGCATGGTGGACGAAAACCTGGTGCGCAAGGACATCTCCTTCGCCGAGATGGCGCAGCTGGCGCTGCATTACGCCATGGATCCGCTGACCGAGGAGCACGACCCCGAAAAGGCGGTGGCGATCCTGTTCAAATCGGCGGGCTATCAGAAGCGCAGCTATATCCGCAGCTTCATCCGCCTGGTCGAGGCGCTTGGCGAGTCGCTGATGTATGCCGCCGAAATCCCACGGGCGCTGGGGCTGGCGCTGGCGCAGCGGCTGGACGAGGTGCCGGGCATCGCCGCCGCGATCCGCGCCGAGCTCAAGGACTGGGACACGCGTTCGATCAAGGACGAGCTGGAGATCCTGCGCCGCTATGCCGGGCAGGGCGGGGACGAGACCGAGGCCGCGCCGCCGCGCAGCGCCGGGCCGACCGTCCCCGCGGGGAAGGCCCGCACCACCTTCCAGATCGAGCGGCCGCAGGGCAGCGCCAAATGCACCGCCGCCAACGGCCGGCTGGAGATCCGGCTGGCGCGGGATTTCTCGGCGGTGGACCGGCGCCGGCTGGAGGCGGCGGTGCGGGCGATGCTGGAGAGCCTGGACTGACCTTCCCCGCGGGGAAGGCCTCAGGCGCCTGTCTTGACCGGGGATGAGTGCGGTATTACCATGGGTATTACCAAGGAGAATCGCATGCGCATCACCACCAAGGGCCAGGTCACCATCCCGCAGGACGTCCGCGACTTCGCGGGCTTCCAGCCGGGCACCGAGGTCGAGTTCCTGATCGGCGAGGATGGCGTGGTGCGCGTCATAGCCGCCGGGCAGGGGCCGCGGGCCCGCGACCGCCGGCTGGGCGCGGCGCTGGCCGGGCTGCGCGGCAGCGCCGATACCGGGCTTTCCACCGACGAGATCATGGCGCTGACCCGCGCATGACGCCGGTCTTGGTCGATTCCAACATCCTGATCGACATCTCGACCAACGATCCGCACTGGGCCGACTGGTCCATGCGGACGCTGGCCGGGCTCGGGCAGGGGGCGCGGCTGGTGATCAACCCGCTGATCTATGCCGAGCTGTCGGTGGCGCATAGCCGCGTCGAGACGCTGGAGGCGCTGCTGCCCGAGGATGTGTTCCACCGCGAAGCGCTGCCCTGGCCGGCGGGGTTCCTGGCGGGCAAGGCCTATCTTGCCTATCGGCGGCGCGGCGGCGAGCGCCGCTCGCCCCTGCCGGATTTCTATATCGGCGCCCATGCCGCCATCCGCGGCTATCGGCTGTTGACCCGCGATTCCGGGCGCTATCAGAGCTATTTCCCGAAGCTGACGGTGATCTCGCCCGAGAGGTGAAACCGGGGGTTCCAGTGATCCGCGTTTAGGGGCTATTCTGCGGATAGATGCTTTCGCAGGTCGGGAAACATGTGCTCCGCTTCCACGCCAGGTTATCACGAAAATTCCGCCGTGCACCAGCTTTTTGACGCCCGCGACTGGCTTTCCGCGCAGGGCGGCTTGGCGACGGGGCTGGCGCGGGCCGGTTTCGCGCTGGGGCGGCTCGACGGCGCCATCGCCGCGCTGGAGCCCGAGGCGCGGACCGGCGCCAACCGGCGGCTGGCGCTGATCGAGGTCGAGGCGATGCTGTGGGCGCAGGGCACGCCGTTGCGGCGCGAGGAGATCGGCCGCGACCTGATGGAGGCGCGGGCCGGCGCCGACCTGGAGGCGATGCGGCTGGCGCGCTGGGGCATCCGGCGGCTGGAAGGGCAGGGCGATCCGCAGGCGTTGCGCGGCTTTCTGGGCCTGCACCGGGCCGAGGTCTCGGGCCTGGACGATCGGCTGGCGGCGCGACCGACCGGGCGGGATTTCGATGCGGCGGCGGCCGAGTTCCAGGAGCTGGCGGCGGGGATCGCCGGGCTGGCGCCGCTGCTGCGGGCGTCGGCGCTGCGGGTGCTGTGGCGGCTTTGCGGCCTGTCGGCGCCCGAGCTGCTGGCCGAACCGGCGGTCTGGACGGCGCGCGCCATGGCCGAGGGATGCGAGGCGCTGCGTTTCGTGCCGCTGGGCCGGCACGGCCGCGCGGTCTGGATCGATTCCGGCACCCCGGCCGAGCGCATGGCCCGGCATCTGGCGGCGGTGACGGCCGGATTGCAGGACGCCCGGCACGAACTGGCGCGGGTCGCAGAGTGGCAGGGCCGGGCGCATGCGGCGATGGCCGGGATCAAGGGCGACAATCCGGCCCGGGTGATCCAGGCGCTGGTCGCCCATCCGATCCTGAACGCGGCCATGCTGGAGGCCAGCGCCGGCATCAGCCGCGACACGGCCGAGCGGATGCTGGCGCGGATGCGCGACCTGGGGCTGGCACGCGAGATCACCGGCGGTCGGCGATTCCGGCTGTGGGTGCTGGCGGGCTAGGCGGCCTCACGCCGGAAGGCGGCGGGCGTGGTGCCGGCCAGCTTGAGGAAGGCGCGGTGGAAGGCGCTGGGTTCGCCATAGCCCAGCCGGGCGGCGATCTCGGCCACGCTGAGATCGGTGTCACGCAGAAGCTGACGGGCGTGCATCAGGCGGATCTCGGCGCGGATGGCGGCAAAGCCCTGGCCCTCGGCCCGCAGCCGGCGGCGCAGGGTGGCGGGCGACAGCCGCAGGTCGGCGGCGATCCGGTCGAAATCCGGCCAGTCCTCGGGCGGCACCGCCCGCAGCCGGCTGCGGATGCGGGCCGAAAGCCCCTGGTCGTGGCGATAGCGCAGCAGGATGTTGGCCGGCGCGCCGCGCAGGAAGCCCTGCAGCGCCTTCTCGTCGCGGATGGTCGGCAGCGACAGGTAGCTGGCCGCGAAGCGGAGCCGGCTGGCGGGCTGGTCGAAATGCACCGGCGCACCGAAGAACTGGTGATAGTCGCGGCGGTTTTCCGGCGCCGGGCAGGCGAAATCGACCTGCATCAGCGGGATGCGGCGGCCGATCAGCCAGCACATCACCCCCAGCAGGACCAGCCAATAGGTGCGATAGGCGAAGGCGCGGCGCGGCGGGCCGGCGTCGCTGAGCAGGATCTCGGCCTGGCCGTCGCGCAGGCGCAGCGTGCCGGTCGGGTCGTCCAGGGTGACGGACAGGAACAGCAGCGCCCGGCGCAGGGCGCGTTCCAGCGTGCCGGCATTGAGGACCGCATGGCAGAGCAACTGGAAGCTGCCGGGGCGCAACGGGCGGGCGGCCTCGTCGAAGAACTCGTCGCGGATCTGGTCGGCGATGGCGAGCCAGAGCTTGCCGTATTGCAGGTTCGACACCGGCTCGGCCAGCGCCGGGTCGATGCCGGCGGCGGCAAGCAGCGGGCGCGGATCTAGGCCGCGGCGGTGAAGGCAGTCCAGCGCGTCCTCGACGAAGCCGGGGGTGATGGTACGACGCTCCATGGCGGCCCTATTGCAAAAACGTTCAGTTATTCTGGCCGCGAATGTCATTGTTTGCAATGCAGCCGACGCTAAGCTGCCGGCAAGCTCGAGGAGCCGCACCCGCCTGAAGCATGAGGGGGGCGGAGAGTGTGAGGAGGAGAGACATGTCTGGAACGACCCTGTCCCGGTCGCGCCCCGGTTACGACCAGGCCGTGGCGCAATTCCGCATCGAGGACGCCATCGCCGGGCTGCGCGGCGATCTGGAGACCGGGCTGAACGCCTGCGTCGAATGCTGCGACCGCCATTGCGGCGCGGACCGGGTGGCGCTGCGCTGCCTGTCGGCCGACGAGGCGCTGACGGAATACAGCTTCGAGGAGCTGCGCGAGATGTCGGCGCGGGCGGCGAACCTGATGCGCGACAAGGGCGTCCGGCCGGGCGATGTGGTGGCCGGGCTGCTGCCGCGCACGGTCGAGCTGGTCGCGGTGGTGCTGGGCGCCTGGCGGCTGGGCGCGGTCTATCAGCCGCTGTTCACCGCCTTCGGTCCCAAGGCCATCGAGCACCGGCTGAAGACCAGCGGCGCCAAGCTGGTGGTCACCAATACCGCGCAGCGGCCCAAGCTGGACGAGGTCGAGGATTGCCCGCTGGTCGCCACGGTGCGCGGCGAGGGCGAGGCGCTGGCGCCGCAGGATGTCGATTTCCGCGACGGGCTGGCCTCGGCTTCGGATGCGTTCGAGCCGGTGCTGCGCCGGGGCGAAGACCTGTTCATGATGATGTCCACCTCGGGCACCACCGGCCTGCCCAAGGGGGTGCCGGTGCCGTTGCGGGCGCTTCTGGCCTTCGGGGGCTATATGCGTGACGCGATCGACCTGCGCGAGACGGACGTGTTCTGGAACATCGCCGATCCGGGCTGGGCCTATGGGCTTTATTATGCGCTGACCGGGCCGCTGCTGCTGGGCCAGCCGACGATCTTCTACGAGGGCGGCTTCACCGCCGAGACCACCTATCGCATCATCAGGCGCATGGGGGTGACCAGCCTTGCCGGATCGCCCACCGCCTACCGGCTGCTGATCGCGGCGGGGCCCGCGCCGGCAGAGGGGGTCAAGGCGCAGCTGCGGGTCGTGAGTTCCGCCGGAGAGCCGCTGAACCCCGAGATCATCCGCTGGTTCGCCGAGCATCTGTCGGTGCCGATCCATGACCATTACGGCCAGACCGAGATGGGCATGTGCGTGAACAACCATCACGGACTGGAACATCCGGTGCGTCCGGGCTCGGCCGGCCTCGCCATGCCGGGGTATCGCGTCGTGGTGCTGGACGACGAGGGCCGCGAGCTGGGGCCGAACCAGCCGGGCGTGCTGGCCATCGACATGAAGCGCTCGCCGCTGATGTGGTTCTCGGGCTATCTGAACCAGGCGACTCCGGCGCTGGCGGGCGGTTACTATCGCACCGGCGACAGCGTGGAGTTCGAGCCGGACGGCTCGATCAGCTTCATCGGCCGGTCGGATGACGTCATCACCTCCTCGGGCTATCGCATCGGACCCTTCGACGTGGAAAGCGCGCTGATCGAGCATCCCTCGGTGATCGAGGCGGCGGTGGTCGGCGTGCCCGACCCCGAGCGGACCGAGATCGTGAAAGCCTTCGTGGTGCTGGCCAAGGGCGTCGAGGGCAGCGAGGCGCTGCGCGAGGAGCTGGCGCAGCATGTCAAGAAACGCTTGTCGGCCCATGCCTATCCCCGGATGATCGATTTCGTCGCCGACCTGCCCAAGACGCCGAGCGGCAAGATCCAGCGCTTCATCCTGCGCAAGGCGGAAGTCGAGAAACTGGCCCGGAACTGAGGACGCATCATGCAGATCGAGGACAAGACCTTTCTGGTCACCGGCGCCGGTTCCGGCCTGGGCGCGGCGGTGGCGCGCATGGCGGTGGAGGCGGGCGCGCGGGCGGTGCTGCTGGACGTGAACGCCGAAGCCGGCGCGGCCATGGCGGCGGAACTGGGCGCGGCGGCGCGCTTCGTCAGGACCGACGTGACCAGCGGCGAACAGGGCGCGGCGGCGGTGGCCGCGGCGCTGGCGGCGTTCGGCCGGATCGACGTGGCGGTGAACTGCGCCGGCGTGGCGCCGGGCGAGAAGATCGTCGGGCGCGACGGGCCGCACGGGCTGGAGAGTTTTGCCCGCGCCATCCAGATCAACCTGATCGGCACATTCAACATGCTGCGGCTGGCCGCCGATGCCATGTCGCGCAATGAGCCGGGCGCCGGCGGCGAGCGGGGGGTGATCGTCAATACCGCCTCGATCGCGGCCTATGACGGGCAGATCGGGCAGGCGGCCTATGCGGCCTCGAAGGGCGGCGTGGCGGCGCTGACCCTGCCGGCGGCGCGGGAACTGGCGCGGCACGGCATCCGGGTGGTGACCATCGCGCCGGGCATCTTCGCCACGCCGATGATGGCCGGGCTGCCGCAGGAGGTGCAGGACAGCCTGGGCGCCAACGTGCCGTTTCCGCCGCGGCTGGGCCGGCCCGAGGAATATGCGGCGCTGGTGCGCCATATCGTCGAGAACCAGATGCTGAACGGCGAGGTCATCCGGCTGGACGGCGCGCTGCGCATGGCACCGAAATAAGGGGGTTCATCATGGCTACTGATCCGATTGTCATCGTGGGCGCGTCCCGCACGCCGATGGGCGGCTTCCAGGGCGATTTCGCCGGGGTCGAGGCCGCGGCGCTGGGTGCGACCGCGATCCGCGCCGCGCTGGGGGGCTTGGACCCGCAGGCGGTGGACGAGATCATCATGGGCTGCGTGCTGCCCGCCGGCCAGGGCCAGGCCCCGGCCCGGCAGGCGGCGCTGGGGGCGGGCCTGCCCTTGGGCGCCGGCGCCACGACCGTCAACAAGATGTGCGGCTCGGGCATGAAGGCGGCGATGTTGGGTCATGACCTGATCCTGGCCGGCTCGGCCGAGGTGGTGGTGGCGGGCGGCATGGAGAGCATGTCGAACGCACCCTATCTGCTGCCGAAGGCGCGGACGGGCTATCGCATGGGGCATGGCCAGGTGATGGACCACATGTTCCTGGACGGGCTGGAGGACGCCTATGACAAGGGCCGGTTGATGGGCACCTTCGCCGAGGATTGCGCCGAGGCCTATCAGTTCATCCGCGAGGCGCAGGACGAATTCGCGATTTCGTCGCTGACCCGGGCGCAGAAGGCGATCGCCGCGGGGCATTTCGCGGGCGAGATCGCGCCGGTGACGGTCAAGGGGCGCGGCGGCGAGACCGTGGTGGATACCGACGAGCAGCCGGGCAAGGCGCGGCTGGACAAGATCCCGACGCTGAAGCCCGCCTTCCGCAAGGACGGCACGGTGACGGCGGCGAACAGTTCCTCGATCTCGGACGGGGCGGCGGCGCTGGTCTTGATGCGGGCCTCGGAAGCCGAGCGGCGCGGGCTGACCCCGCGGGCGCGGATTCTTGGCCATGCGACCTTTGCCGACAAGCCCAGCCTGTTTCCGACCGCGCCCATCGGCTCGGTCCGGCGCTTGCTGGAACGCACCGGCACGGCGCTTCCGGATTACGATCTGTTCGAGGTGAACGAGGCTTTCGCCGTGGTCGCCATGGCGGCGATGCGCGACCTTGGCCTGTCGCATGATGCGGTGAACGTGCATGGCGGCGCCTGCGCGCTGGGCCATCCCATCGGCGCCTCGGGGGCGCGGGTGTTGGTGACGCTGCTGGCGGCGCTGGAGACGCATGGCGGCCGGCGCGGCATCGCGTCGCTGTGCATCGGCGGCGGCGAGGCGACGGCGGTGGCCATCGAAAGGATGCAATGATGCTGACCGAGGAACAGGAGCAGATCCGCGACGCCGCCCGCGATTTCGCGCAGGGGCGGCTGGCGCCCGGTGCGGCTGCGCGCGACCGCGCGCATGAATTCCCGCGCGCCGAGCTGACCGAGATGGGCGCGCTGGGCTTCCTGGGCATGCTGGTGCCCGAGGACCATGGCGGTTCCGAGACCGGCGCCGTCGCCTATGCGCTGGCGCTGGAGGAGATAGCGGCGGCGGACGGGGCGTGTTCGACCATCATGTCGGTGCACAGCTCGGTCGGCTGCGTGCCGATCCTGCGCTTCGGCACCGACGAGCAGAAGGCGCGCTTCCTGCCGAAGATGGCCAGCGGCGAATGGATCGGCGGCTTCGCGCTGACCGAGCCGCATGCGGGCTCGGACGCGTCGAACCTGCGCAGCAAGGCGCGGCGCGAGGGCGACCATTACGTCATCGACGGGGCGAAGCAGTTCATCACCTCGGGCAAGAACGGCAAGGTGGTGATCGTCTTTGCGGTGACGGATGCGGCGGCGGGCAAGAAGGGGATCTCTGCCTTCATCGTGCCGACGGATACGCCGGGCTACGAGGTGGTCTCGGTCGAGCACAAGCTGGGGCAACACAGTTCGGACACCTGCGCGCTGGCGTTCAGCGGGATGCGGGTGCCGGTCGGGAACCGGCTGGGCGAGGAGGGCGAGGGCTATCGGATCGCGCTGTCGAACCTGGAAGGCGGGCGCATCGGCATCGCCGCGCAGGCGGTCGGCATGGCGCGCGGCGCCTATGAGGCGGCCCTGGCCTATGCGCGGGAGCGCATCACCTTCGGCCGGCCGATCATCGAGCATCAGGCGGTGGCCTTCAAGCTTGCGGACATGGCCACGCAGATCGACGCGGCGCGGCTGATGGTGCTGCGCGCGGCGCAATTGCGCGAGGCCGGCAAGCCCTGCCTGACCGAGGCCAGCATGGCCAAGCTTTTCGCCTCGGAAATGGCCGAGAAGGTCTGTTCGGCGGCGATCCAGCTGCATGGCGGCTATGGCTACCTGGCCGATTACCCGGTCGAGCGCATCTATCGCGACGTGCGCGTGACCCAGATCTACGAGGGCACCAGCGAAGTGCAGCGCCTCGTCATCGCCCGCAACCTGTGAGGACCCATGGCAGACCTGATCCAGATCACCCACGAGGGCCGCGTGGCGCTGATCCGCCTGAACCGGCCCCAGGCGCTGAACGCGCTGAATACGGCGCTGGCCGAGGAACTGACGGCGGCGGCCGAGGCGCTTGATGCGGACAAGGGTGTCGGCGCCATCGTCGTTACCGGCTCGGACCGCGCCTTCGCCGCCGGCGCCGATATCTCGGAAATGGCCGAAAAGACCGCCGAGGAGATGGTCGAGGCGGATTTCTTCTCGACCTGGGACCGCTTCGCCGCCACCCGCACGCCGAAGATCGCGGCAGTGAACGGCTATGCTCTGGGCGGCGGCTGCGAACTGATGATGATGTGCGATTTCGCCATCGCCGGCGAGGGTGCCAAGTTCGGCCAGCCCGAGGTCAAGCTGGGCGTGATCGCCGGCATGGGCGGCACGCAGCGCATGACCAGGCTGATCGGCCGGGCGCTGTCCATGGACCTGCATCTGACCGGCCGGATGATGGACGCGGCCGAGGCGCTGCGCGCCGGGCTGGTGGCGCGGGTGGTGCCTGACGATCAGGTGGTGCCCGAGGCGATGGCGGCGGCGCGGCAGATCGCCGGCTATTCGCGGCCGGCGACGCGGCTGGCGCGCGAGGCGGTGATGCGGGCCGAGGAGCTGTCGCTGGCCGAGGGCGTCGCCTGGGAACGGCGGCTGTTCCACCGGCTGTTCGGCACGTCCGGCCAGCGCGAGGGCATGAATGCCTTCCTGGAAAAGCGCAAGCCGGAGTTCCACGCCGACTGACCCCGGCGGGACGACTGGCTTTTCCGTATTTTCCAAATACGCCATCCGGCTCTGTCCACGGGCCGGATGGGCAGGGGCGAAGCCCCGGTCGGCCCGCGGCCGATTCCGGATTCCCGAAGCTGTCCGCCGAAGCGGCTCTGCGAATCCCCAAGCGATTCTGGTGACGGAATCATCCGCTTCTGCTTTCCCGATGACCCAAGGCCAGTAAAAGCTGCGGTTTCGCCGTGGTTATCGGCCAGGGCCGAGCGGGAGAGTGCTCCTTCGTCGAATCTCCCGGGCAGGGTCCAAGCGCTGCGGCGCTCTGCCGCTTTAAAAGTTCCCCCATATTTTTCAGCCACTTACGGATCTTTGTCATTTTTCTTTATTTTTGGTCTTGC
>NZ_JBHRXE010000037.1:0-189787 GCF_042648325.1 Paracoccus simplex
CGCCTCGCCCGCCCCGGCACCGGCCCAGGCGCCGCGCGCGCCCAGCTCGGCCGATGACGCGGCGCGCGAGGAGCGGGTCAAGATGACCCGCCTGCGCGCCACCATCGCCCGCCGGCTGAAGGACGCGCAGAACACCGCCGCGATGCTGACCACCTATAACGAGGTGGACATGAAGGGCATCATGGACCTGCGCAACACCTACAAGGACCAGTTCGAGAAGAAGCACAAGGTCAAGCTGGGCTTCATGTCCTTCTTCGTGAAGGCCTGCTGCCATGCCCTGAAGGAAGTGCCCGAGGTCAATGCCGAGATCGACGGCAGCGACGTGGTCTACAAGCATTTCGTCCATATGGGCGTGGCCGTGGGCACGCCGAACGGTCTGGTGGTTCCGGTGGTGCGCGATGCCGATCAGAAGAGCTTCGCCCAGATCGAGAAGGAAATCGCCGAACTGGGCCTGCGCGCCCGCGACGGCAAGCTGACCATGGCCGAGATGCAGGGCGGCACCTTCACCATCTCGAACGGCGGCGTCTATGGCTCGCTGATGTCCTCGCCGATCCTGAACCCGCCGCAATCGGGCATCCTGGGCATGCACAAGATCCAGGAGCGGCCGGTCGTCGTCGACGGCCAGATCGTCATCCGGCCGATGATGTATCTGGCGCTGAGCTACGACCACCGCATCGTGGACGGCAAGGGCGCCGTGACCTTCCTGGTCCGCGTCAAGGAGGCGCTGGAGGATCCGCGCCGGCTGCTGATGGATCTGTGATCGCATCGGGGTGCGGCTTCGGCCGCGCCCCGGCCCGCTCGGGGCGCGCATCCGCGCCATGCGTGTCTCGCGCAACTCTTTCCGGCCTGTTCCGTTGTCCCGCACGGGGCCGCCTTGCCGCTCATCCTGACGGGAAGCCGGGCCGCAACGGAGGATTGTCCCATGACCCAGTTGATCGCCCATTACACCGTCGCCGGCTATGCCGCCTTCAAGACCGCCTTCGACGCGGATGCCGAGGATCGCGGCAATAACGGCCTGTCGCTGTTGCAGCTTTGGCGCGAGAGCGACCAGAGCGCCTGGGCGCTGTTCCAGGTCGGTGACGCCGTGGCCGCCAGGGCCTATCTTGAGGGCGCGGCCGGGGTCTTCAACAGCCAGGCCGGCGTTTCGGCCACCGAGTTCCACTTCGTCGAGACCGCCTGATGGCCGCCGAGACCACCGCCCTGGCCCTGGCCGCCTTGCTGCAGGCCATGCAGATCGGCCTTGCCGCAGCCTCGATGAACCGCGACGTGGGCGCGAAATGGAATGCCAGCCCGCGCGACCGGCAGCCGGAATTCTCGGCCCTGACCGGCCGGCTGCGCCGCGCGGTGGACAACCATTTCGAGGGGCTGGTCCTGTTCACCATCGCCGTGGTGCTGGTGGTGCTGTCCGATGCCGGCAGCCCGCTGACCACGCTTTGCGCCTGGCTCTATCTGCTGGCGCGCATCCTCTATGTCCCCGCCTATGCGCTTGGCTGGTCGCCCTGGCGCTCGCTGATCTGGGCGGTCGGATTTCTCGCCACCCTGGTGATGATCGTCACCAGCCTGTTTACCTGAACCGCGCCGGCGCAAGCGGCACCGGCTGATGCAAGGAGTCCTGAATGTCCACCTATGACCTGATCGTGATCGGCGCCGGCCCCGGCGGCTATGTCTGCGCGATCCGCGCCGCCCAGCTGGGCCTGAAGGTCGCCTGCGTCGAGGGCCGCGAGACGCTGGGCGGAACCTGCCTGAACGTCGGCTGCATCCCCTCGAAGGCGCTGCTGCATGCCAGCCACATGCTGCACGAGGCACATGAGAACTTCGAGAAGATGGGCCTGATCGGCGCCGCGCCGCAGGTCGACTGGCAAAAGATGCAGGGCTACAAGGCCGAGACGGTCGGCGGCAACACCAAGGGCATCGAATTCCTGTTCAAGAAGAACAAGATCGACTGGCTGAAGGGCTGGGCCAGCATCGAGGCGCCGGGCAAGGTCAAGGTCGGCGACACCACCCACGAGACGAAAAAGATCGTCATCGCCACCGGCTCGGAGCCGGCCAGCCTGAAAGGGGTCGAGGTCGACAACGCGGCGGGCGTGGTGGTCGATTCCACCGGGGCGCTGGCGCTGCCGAAGATCCCCAAGTCGATGGTGGTGATCGGCGCCGGCGTGATCGGGCTGGAGCTGGGCTCGGTCTATGCCCGGCTGGGCGCCCAGGTGACGGTGGTCGAATACCTGGACGCCATCACCCCCGGCATGGACGCCGAGGTGCAGAAGCAGTTCCAGAAGATCCTGGCGAAACAGGGGCTGAAATTCGTCCTCGGCGCCGCCGTGCAGGGCGCCACGGTCGAGGGCGACAAGGCCAAGGTCAGCTACAAGCTGCGCAAGGATGACAGCGAACATGCCATCGAGGCCGAGACGGTGCTGGTCGCCACCGGCCGCCGCCCCTATCTCGCCGGGCTGGGCCTCGACACGCTGGGGGTGGCGCTGACCGATCGCGGCTTCGTCAAGGTGGACAGCCATTGGCAGACCAATGTGGCGGGCATCCATGCCATCGGCGACACGGTGCCCGGCCCGATGCTGGCCCACAAGGCCGAGGACGAGGGCATGGCGGTCGCCGAGGTCATCGCCGGCAAGCATGGCCATGTGAATTACGACGTGATCCCCGGCGTGATCTATACCACGCCCGAGGTCGCCTCGGTCGGCTTGACCGAGGAAGCGGCGAAGGAAGGCGGCCGCAAGGTCAGGATCGGCAAGTTCCCCTTCATGGGCAATGCCCGGGCCAAGGCGCTGTTCCAGGCCGACGGTTTCGTCAAGCTGATCGCCGATGCCGAGACCGACCGCGTGCTGGGCTGCCACATCATCGGCCCGAATGCCGGCGAAATGATCCACGAGGTCTGCGTGGCGATGGAATTCGGCGCCTCGGCGCAGGACATCGCCCTGACCTGCCACGCGCATCCGACCTGCTCGGAAGCGGTGCGCGAGGCGGCGCTGGCCTGCGGAGACGGCGCGATCCACGCCTGATCGGGCCATATCGGCGGATTGCCACCGAAACTGCCGCAACCTTACGGCGAAATTCCGCCGACAGGCCGTCCCGACCGGGGCGGCCGTTTCTTTTGAATTCCCCGACTCTCGCGGCTGTGGCTAATCCCTTGGTCAATGAAAACACGAGGGCAGCCATGAAATCCATGATCGGTCTGTTGGTGCTGAGCGGTGTGCTGGCCGTCAGCGCCTGCGGCGATAACCGGGTTGACCCCGACCGCCGCTATCTGGTTGAACCGCGCGCCTCGGCCGCCGAGACCGTTGGCCTGCACGCGAACGAGACCCCGGAACTGCGGCGGCTGATCAACAAATACGCCGCCGAATACGATGTGCCGACCGATCTGGTGCATCGCGTCATCATCCGCGAATCGCGCCATCGCCCCGGCGCCCGCAACGGCCCCTATTACGGGCTGATGCAGATCCTGCCGGCCACGGCGCGCGGCATGGGCTACCAGGGCAGCGCCCAGGGGCTTCTGGATGCCGAGACCAACCTCAAATATGGGGTCAAATACCTGCGCGGCGCCTATATGGTCGCCGATGGCAACAAGGACGCCGCCGTCAAATGGTATGCGCGCGGCTATTACTACGAGGCCAAGAAGAAGGGCCTGCTGAAGGCCACCGGCCTGCGCTGATCACTTGGGACGGTGATGCGAGAGGGCGGCCCTGGGCCGCCCTTCTCCGTTTCAGAGCTTGCGGTTGTAGCGGATGAACGGCGATTTCGCCGCCACCCGGTCGTAAAGCATCCGCCCCGGATAGTTGTCCTCGGCCGTCAGCCAATAGACCGCGGGCACGCCGGCCCGGTCGGCGGCGGCATAGACGGCCTCGATCAGCCCCCGCGCCACGCCGCGGCCGCGCGCCTCGGGCGCGGTGAACAGGTCCTGCAGATAGCAGACCCCCTCGTCGCGCCAGAGATTCGGGTGAAAGACGTAATGCGTCAGCCCCAGCAGCCGGCCGCCCTCGTCCCAGACCAGCCCGTGAAAATCGCGCGCATCGCCCGAGACCAGCCGGGCGAAGGCCTTGTCGTAGAATGCCGCCGGCCGGTCGTGGAAGCCATAGAAGGCCTGGTACCCCTCATAGAGGCGTTGCCAGGGCGCGCGGTCCTCGGGGCGCAGTTCGCGGATCATCGCTGCCGCCGGGCCATGAAGGCCAGCCGCTCGAACAGCGCCACGTCCTGCTCGTTCTTCAGCAGCGCGCCGTGCAGCTTGGGCAGCATCTCGCCGGCCGGGCGCTTCAGATCCTCGGGCGACAGGTCTTCGGCCAGGATCAGCTTGAGCCAGTCCAGAAGCTCGCTGGTCGAGGGCTTCTTCTTCAGCCCCTGCACCTCGCGCAGTTCCAGGAACTGGCTCAGCGCCTCGTCGAGGATGCGGCGCTTCAGCCCGGGATAATGCACCTCGACGATGCGCTTCAGCGTCTCGGCATCGGGAAAGCGGATGTAGTGGAAGAAGCAGCGGCGCAGGAAGGCGTCCGGCAATTCCTTTTCGTTGTTCGAGGTGACGATGACCACCGGCCGGTGCCGGGCCACCACCGTCGCGCCGGTCTCGTAGACGTGGAACTCCATGCGGTCGAGTTCCTGCAGCAGGTCGTTCGGGAACTCGATGTCGGCCTTGTCGATCTCGTCGATCAGCAGCACGACCTTGCCCGGCGCCTCGAAGGCCTGCCACAGCTTGCCCTTGCGGATGTAATTGCCGATGTCATGCACCCGCGCCTCGCCCAGCTGGCTGTCGCGCAGCCGCGACACGGCATCGTATTCGTAAAGCCCCTGCTGCGCGCGGGTGGTCGATTTCACGTTCCATTCGACGATGGGCAGGTTCAGGCTGGCGGCGACCTGCCGCGCCAGTTCGGTCTTGCCGGTGCCCGGCTCGCCCTTGACCAGCAGGGGGCGTTCCAGCGTGATCGCCGCGTTGACGGCCATCGCCAGATCGGCGGGCGCCACATAGGTTTCGGTCGAGGAAAACTGCATCCGCCTGTCCTTTGCGCAATCTGCGCGACCCTAGCCAGCAGCCGCCGGCTTCGCAAGCGGCGGACAAAACCTGACGGAATGGCCTAGTGACAATTGGTCTGCCATACTTTATGCGGGCGCCAAGGATCGGGCATCCAGTCGCCCGGCTCCCGGAGGAACGATGAAAGCCCAGACCTTTCTGCCCGAAGATTATCGCCCCGCCGAAGACGAACCTTTCATGAACGAGCGGCAACTCGAATATTTCCGCCGCAAGCTGATTGCATGGAAACAGGAGCTGCTGGACCAGTCCGCCGAGACATTGGAAGGTCTGCAGGATAGCGCCCGCAACGTGCCCGACCTGGCCGACCGCGCCTCCGAGGAAACCGACCGCTCGCTGGAGCTGCGCACCCGCGACCGCCAGCGCAAGCTGGTCGCCAAGATCGACGCGGCGCTGCGCCGCATCGAGACCGGCGAATACGGCTATTGCGAGATGACCGGCGAGCCGATCAGCCTCAAGCGGCTGGACGCGCGTCCCATCGCCACCATGACGCTGGAGGCGCAGGAGCGCCACGAGCGGCGCGAGCGCGTGCATCGCGACGACTGAGCCCGCAGCCGCCCCGGCCTCGCAGCCCGAAAGGAGCAAGCATGCCGGACCACAGCTTGAAACCCGTGACGATCCTGCCGCCCGACCGGGCCGCGGATTGGGGAACCCCGCCGATCTCTGGCGTCGGCCGGGATTTCCATAGGCTGGGGGTCCGCCACGCCGCGCCGGGCGGCGGCACGGTCCGCCCCACCGGCAGGCCGATGGTGACCGGGCTCGGGAACACGATCCGCCGCGAGGATAAGGTCGTGGTGCTTTGCGGCGGCGAAAGCTGGACCGGCGCCGCGGCCCCCGACCTGACCGAGATGCGGCGGCGACGCCCCGATCTGCCGCAGGACCGGCTCGACCAGGTCCGCGCCGGCACCAGCGCCGAGGTGCGACGCTGAGCCCGCCCCCCGTCACCATCATCGGCGCCGGCATCGCCGGCCTGACCGCCGCCTGCGCGCTGGCGCAGCGCGGTTTTGCTGTCACCGTGCTGGAACGCGCCGGCGCGCTGCGCGAGGTCGGCGCCGGCCTGCAGATCTCGCCCAACGCGGTGCGGGTGATCGAGGCGTTGGGGCTGTGGCCGCGCTTCCGGGCGATCTCGGCACCCTCGCAGCGGGTCGAACTGCGCGATTCCGCCGGCCGGCCGGTCGCGGTGCTGGACCTGGCCCGGCATCGCCCGCAGGACCGCTTCCGGCTGGTGCATCGCGCCCGGCTGGTCACGCTGCTGGAACAGGCGGCGCGCGAGGCCGGTGCCCGGATCGAGCTGGGCCACGAGGTCACCGCCCTGCCCGACGTGCCGCTGCTGATCGGCGCCGACGGGGTGAAAAGCCGGCTGCGCCCGGCGCTGAACGGCGCCGAGACGCCGTTCTTCACCGGCCAGACCGCCTGGCGGGCGCTGATCCCGGCCGAATCCGATGCCGTGCCCGCGGCCCAGGTGTTCATGGGACCGGGCCGGCACCTGGTCAGCTATCCGCTGGGCCAGGGCCAGCGCAATATCGTCGCCGTGGTCGAACGTCCCGACTGGCACGAGGAAGGCTGGTCCATCTCCGGCGATCCGGCCGAACTGCGCGCCGCCTTCGCGCGCTTCGGCGGCCCGGTACCCGGCTGGCTGGAACAGGTCGAGCGGGTCGGCATCTGGGGCCTCTTTCGCCATCCGGTCGCCGCGCATTGGCAGGACGGCCGGCGGGCGCTGATCGGCGATGCGGCGCATCCGACCCTGCCCTTCATGGCCCAGGGCGCGGTCATGGCGATCGAGGATGCCTGGATACTGGCCGCCTGCCTCGACGCCGGCCCCGACCAGCAGACCGCCCTGGCGCGCTTCCAGGCCCTGCGCCAGCCGCGCTGCCAGCGGATCGTCGAGGCGGCCAATGCCAATGCCCGCAACTACCACCTGCGCGGCCCGACCCGCGCCGTCGCCCATGCCGGGCTGCGCGCCGTCTCGCGCCTGGCCCCGACCCGGCTGATCGAGCGCTTCGCCTGGCTCTACGATTACGACCCGACGGCGCTCTGACGCGTCCCTGTGCTGCAACGCTCATGCGGAACGCCCGCGTCACCGCAGCATGGGTATTTGTGAAACGGTGAAAGCGCCGCCGCGCCGCCATGGCACGCCTGTGCCCCGTTTCACCGTTTTCCAAATACCCCGGCCAACCTCGCCAGCGGCGCGACCCGCGCCCGCGGTCAGGCCGCCCGTTCCACCGCCGCGACGATATTCTCGACCACCTCGCGCAGCACGGTCTCGTCCTCGGCTTCGGCCATGACCCGGATCAACGGCTCGGTGCCGGACTTGCGGATCAGCACCCGGCCGCAGCCGTCCAGCCGCGCCTCGGCCCGCGCGATCTCGGCCTGCACGCTTTCCTGGGACAGCGGATCGGCCCCGACGGCATAGCGCACGTTCTTCAGCAACTGCGGCACCGGCTGGAATTGCACCACTAGATCCGAGGCGCGCCGGCCGCTATCCGCCAGCGCCGCCAGGAATTGCAGGCTGGCGATCAGCCCGTCGCCGGTGGTGGCGTAATCGGTCATCACGATATGGCCCGACTGCTCGCCGCCCAGGTTGAAGCCCTGGCCGCGCATCCGCTCGACCACGTAGCGGTCGCCGACAGCGGTCCGCTCCAGCCGCAATCCCCGGCCCTGCAGGAACCGCTCGAGCCCCAGGTTCGACATCACCGTCGCCACCAGCGCCCCGCCGCGCAGCCGGCCCTGCGCCGCCCAGCGATCGGCCAGCAGCGCCATGATCTGGTCGCCATCCGCCACCTGGCCCCTTTCATCGACGATCATCACCCGGTCGGCATCGCCATCCAGGCTGATGCCCATGTCGGCGCCATGCTCCAGCACCGCGCGGGCGCAAGCCTCGGGATGGGTCGAGCCCAACCCGTCATTGATGTTGTGGCCGTTCGGGGACACGCCCAGCGGGATCACCTCGGCGCCCAGTTCCCACAGCACGTCCGGGGCGGCGCGATAGGCGGCGCCGTTGGCGCAATCGACCACCACCTTCAGCCCCTCGAGCCGCTGTCCGGCCGGGAAGGTGGTCTTGGCATATTCGACATAGCGCCCGCGCCCATCGTCGATGCGCTTGGCGCGGCCGATGTTCTGTGGCTGCGCCGGGGTGATCTCGCCTGCCACGATGGCCTCGATCTCGGCCTCGGCCTCGTCCGAGAGCTTGAAGCCGTCCGGGCCGAAGAACTTGATGCCGTTGTCATGCGCCGGGTTGTGGCTGGCCGAGATCATGATGCCCACATCCGCCCGCATCGAGCGGGTCAGATAGCCCACCGCCGGGGTCGGCACCGGGCCCAGCAGCAACACGTTCATGCCGGTCGAGGTCAGCCCGGCGGTCAGCGCGTTTTCCAGCATGTAGCCCGACAGGCGGGTGTCCTTGCCGATGACGACGCGGTGGCGATCCTCGCCGTTGCGGCGGAAATAGCGGCCGGCGGCGGCACCCAGGCGCAGCGCCATCTCGGCCGTCATCGGATGGGTATTGGCGCGGCCCCTGACGCCGTCGGTGCCGAAAAGTTTCCTGCTCATCTTGCCCCGCTCAACTCGTTTCTGTGGTCACGGCCCGCCAGAGGGCGAGGCCCTGCCGTGTTTCCGCCACGTCATGGACGCGGTGGATCTGTATGCCCTGCGCGACCCCGGCCAGCGTCACCGCCAGCGTGCCCGCCATCCGCTCGGCCGGCTCGTCGGCGCCACCGATGCTGCCGATGAACCGCTTGCGCGACACCCCCAGCAGCACGGCGCAGCCCAGCCCGTGATAGACCGAGATCCGCCGCAGGATCGCCAGATTATGCGCCTGCGTCTTGCCGAAACCAATGCCCGGATCGATCACGATCCTGTCGCGGCGTATGCCCGCCGCCTCGGCCCGCGCGATGCGCTCGGCCAGCGCGTCATAGACGTCCAGCAGCACGTCGCCATAGGTCGGGTTGTCCTGCATCGTCTGGGGGATGCCCTGGGCGTGCATCAGGCAGACCGGCACGCCCGCCGTCGCCACCGTCGCCGCCATGGCCGGGTCGAAATCGAAGCCCGAGACATCGTTGACCAGTCCCGCCCCGGCGGCGATGGCGGCCCGCGCCACCTCGGCCTTGCGGGTGTCGATCGACACCGCCGCCAGTGCACGGCCCGCTGCGATGGCAGGGGTCACGCGGGCGATTTCCTCGGCCGCGGGCACCTCCTGCGCGCCGGGCCGGGTCGATTCGCCGCCGATATCCAGGATCTCGGCCCCCTGCCCGGCCAGCCGCCGCGCCTGCGCCGCCCCGTCATAGGCGCCGCCATCCGAGAAGCTGTCGGGCGTGGCATTGACGATGCCCATGATGCGCGGCCGGTCCTGCGACAGGCCCAGGAGCGGCGCGCGGGGCCCGGTCAGCGCCGCCAGCACCGCGTCGGGGGCGCTGTCCACCACGCGCGGCGCCTGACCGCGGCGCAAAAGCTCGAATCGAGAGAAGCGCAGCCAGCCGCCGGCAAGCTGCCAGCGGCCGGTTTCGCAAGGGATGGGGCGGAAGTAATCGGTCATGCTTCGGGTCTCTACGCCGGCCGGCAGCCGATTCAAGCGCGAAGATCAGATCCGTCCGGTCGGAACGCGAAAACCCGCCGGCACCGAAGGCTCCGCCGCGCCCGAGGGCAGAGCCCAGTCGAGCCGGCTCGCCCCCAGCCGTTCGGCCAGCCACAGCGCCAGCGCCTGCGGCTCGGCCGCGAGACCCGCCACGTCGCGCACCATCCGGGCCGGGGCCCAGACCACGACGCGGCCTTCGCTTGCCGCCCAGTCGAGCTCGGTGCGGCTGTCGGCGACGGTCAGTCCCAGATGGCCGGCCAGGGCCCAGGCGGCCTGGTCCAGCGCCAGCAACTCGATCTCGCGCGCGTTGCCGCCCTGCGGCAGGGGCAGGCGCGGCGCGTCGGGGACCAGCGCCACGGCGCCGTCGGGCAGCACCATGTCGCGGCCGTGGAAAACCACCCGGATCGGCGCCGCGATGTCGTCGGCCTCGACCCGCGCCTGGCGACGCACCAGCGTCACGCCCAGCGCCCCGGGGATGCGGTCCAGCTTTTCGACCATGACCGAGACCTGCGCGGCGCGCGGATGCGCCAGGATCTGCGCGGCGATCTTCTCGGCCAGCGTCTCCAGCAGGTCATAGCGGCGATCCGCCAGCCCGGCCGCCACGGCGCCGGTCAGGATGTCATAGCTGAGGATCCGGTCCACCTCGTCGTTCACGCCGACGACATGGGTCGCCAGGTCGACGTCGATGTTGAAGCGCAGCCGCTGCGGGTGACCCCGCTCGGTCTGAAACGCCCCGATCTCGGCCGAGACGATGTAGTCGCGCAGGTGGATGCGGTCTGGCTGGTCCATGCCGCCTGTGTTTTCAGGAAAATGGCCCCGCCGCAAGAGACGGGATCGCGAAATCCACGGAAGGAATGCGTCAGCCTGCGACCTTAGTTCGAGGCGAACCGGCGATCCGAGCGATAAAAGGTGTGGCTGCCGATGCGGATCGTGCGCTCGAAGCGCTTGGACCAGGACGGCCGGACGCCGCGGGCGTGGAAATAGGTCGCGCCATTGGTCAGCGTGCGCGGCGCGCCGGCCAGCGCCGCCATCGCGACCTTCTGCACCCGGGCGAAGGTGCCCTTTTCGCGGATGCGGGCGCCCTTGTTATAGGTGAACTGGCCGCGCTGGTTGACCACGCCGCAGACCGTCTTGGGAAAGCGCGGATGATCGACGCGGTTCAGGATGACCTCGGCCACGGCGCGCTGGCCATTGACGCCTTCGCCGCGGGCCTCGAAGTAAAGCGCCTCGGACAGGCATTGCAGATCGCGCTGGCTGATCTGGTGCAGGCCGGTCGCGGTGCGGACGGTCTTGATCTCTTGCTTGGTCTCGTGGGCGACCTGGTGCTGGGCATCGGCCAGGACCGGAGCGGCGGCGAAGGGCGAGAGTGCGACGGCAACACACACGGAAACGCGCGCCAGCCATGACTTGTTGAGCAGCATGTCGGTCCTGTTTTCGGTCCGGGGAGCAGACCCGGTCAGTTTCGTCGGGAAGACCCGTTCCGGGCCGTGAACTGACCGTTAAAGGCCCGAAACCGCCAAGACCGATCCAGCCCACATGCGCGTGAGAGGCCGGATTCGATTGAATTTGCTGGATTCTGGCGGAAACCCGCCGACCGCAAAAAGGTTAACGGGCGAATTCCGGCCAAAACCGGCTGGTCTTAGGACCTGTCGCCAGCCGCCGATTCCGCCTCTTCGCGGGCCATGAGAATCGATTCCTGCGCCGCGGCAAGCCGCGCCACCGGCACCCGGAAGGGCGAACACGAGACGTAATTCACCCCGGCGCGCAAGCAGAAGGCGATCGATTCGGGGTTGCCGCCATGCTCACCGCAGACCGAGATGGTGATGCCCGGCTTGTGGCTGCGGGCGCGGTCGGCGCCGATGGCGACCAGCTCGCCCACCCCGTCCTGGTCCAGGATGTGGAACGGATCCTCGGCATAGACGCCCTGGTTGACATAGGTGCCCATGAAGCGGCCGGCATCGTCGCGCGACAGCCCATAGGTCATCTGGGTCAAGTCATTGGTTCCGAAGGACAAGAACGCCGAATGCTCGGCGATGTCGCCGGCGCGCAGCGCGGCGCGCGGCGTTTCGACCATGACGCCCAGCCGATAGGTGAAGTCCTTGCGGGTCTCGTTGCGGACGGCGGCAGCGACGGCGTCGATGCGGGTCTTGACCAGTTCGACCTCGCGCCGGGCGCTGACCAGCGGGATCATGATTTCCGGGACCACCGGGTCGCCGTTATGGCTGGCCTCGATGGTGGCCTCGAAGATGGCGCGGGCCTGCATGTCATAGATCTCGGGGACGGTGATGCCCAGCCGCACGCCGCGCATGCCCAGCATCGGGTTGAATTCCGACAGCGCCTCGACCCGGCGGGTCACGTCCGACAAGGGCAGGTCAAGCGATTCGGCAAGTTCCCGCATCCCCTCGCGGTCATGTGGCAAAAATTCGTGCAGCGGCGGGTCGAACAGCCGGATGGTGACCGGCAGGCCGGCCATGATCTCGAACAGCGCCGCGAAATCGCTGCGCTGCATGGGCAGCAGGCGCTCCAGCGACAGGCGGCGGTCCTCGGGCTTCCCGGCGAAGATCATCTCGCGCATGGCCGGCAGCCGCTCGTCGTCGAAGAACATGTGCTCGGTGCGGCACAGCCCGATGCCTTGCGCGTTGAACATGCGGGCGGTGCGGGCGTCCTCGGGCGTGTCGGCATTGGCGCGCACCTTGATGCGGCAATGCGCGTCGGCCCATTCCAGAAGCTGGGTGAAGCTCTCGTCCAGCGCCGGCTCCAGCATCTCGGCGGCGCCGGCCAGCACCTCGCCCGAGGTGCCGTCGATGGTCAGCTCCTCGCCCTCGCGGAAAATGCGGCCGCCGACCAGCATGGTGCGGGCGCGCGGGTCGATCGAGATGCCGCTGGCCCCGACGATGCAGGGCAGGCCGATGCCGCGCGCGATCACCGCGGCGTGGCTGGTCATGCCGCCGCGCTCGGTCAGCACCGCGACGGCGGCATGCATGCCGCGGATGTCCTCGGGCACCGTCTCGCGGCGCACCAGCACGCAGCGCTCGCCCCGCGCCTCGGCGGCCTGGGCGGCGGCGGCGGTGAAGACGACGCGGCCGGTGGCGGCGCCGGGGCTGGCATTGATGCCGCGGGCAATGATGTCGCGGGGCGCGCGCGGATCGACCTGGTGGTGCAACAGGTCCGAAAGCGCCCGCGGCTCGACCCGCATCACCGCCTCTTCCGCCGGGATGATGCCGTCGCGGGCCAGCGCCACGGCGATGCGGACGCTGGCCCGCGAGCTGCGGCTTACCCGCACCGCATCGATGATCGAGAGCCGGCTGTCCGAAACCACGAATTCGATCTGCATCTCCTCGCGCAGCCTTTCGCGGGCGGCAACGCCGAAGCGGACCAGGTCGGCAAAGACCTCGGGCGCGGCTTCCTGCAGCGAAGGGCCGCGCGGATCGCAGGTCAGGTAGAGCGTCTCGGCCCCCTCGCCCTTCGAGCGGCCCTGGCTCTGGCCGCGGAAGCGGCCGGTGATGCGCGGCGCGCCGGTCACGCTGTCGATGAACTGGATGGTGCCCGAGCCGGTGACGCCCGGCCCGATGGCCAGCGCCATATCCTGCACCACCAGCCCCAGCGGCGCGATGGCCGGCGCCCCCTTGGCCTGGCGCAGAAGCCGGGCGGTCGGCCCGTCCCAGGCCCGCGCCATGCTGCGCAGCACCTCGGCCAGCTGCCGGGCCGGATCCTGGGGGAATTCCTCGTCGGTCTCGTCCTCATAGGCGCGCAGCGCGGCGTCGAGCCCGCCCTCGCTGTCCGAGAACATGTCGGGGTCGAGCCGGGCGACATGGATCGCGTAGGATTGCACGAAGCCCAGATAGATGGCGTCGGCCGCCGCCTTGCCGCGGCTTTCCACCAGCCGGGCGTGGCATGCGTGGTTGATGCCCACGTTCAGCACCGTGCCCGGTCCGCCCCAGGCCGGGTTCATCGCCGAGGGCCGCACGCTGACCAGCCCGTCGGCGCGCTCGATGATGGCGGCGAGGCGGGCGCGGTCGGGCATCTGTCCGGCGGAGATGGCGCGCACCGCCTCGGCCGAGAGCGCGAAGCTGGTCGGCACCGGCAGCTCCATGCGGATCAGGCGCTGCAGGCATTTGGCGCGCCAGCCGTGGCGTGCGGTCTGGATCCCCGCCGAGGGGGTGATTTCGACGATGGCTCCGGGATCTGTCAGCGCGGTCATGGTGCCGTCACATTAGGCATGGCCGGTGCATTGCTGCAAGTGCGAAGAGCGGGGGCCGACCGCCCCCGCGCCCCCGGTGGGTATTTGTGAAACGGTGAAGGGCCGGTCAGCCCTCGATGCGGCCGAAATCCGCGATCAGCCGGCCGGCTTCGCGGATCCGGGACAGCAGGTTCAGCCGGTTGCGGCGGGTGATCTGGTTGTCGGTGTTGATCTGCACCGTCTCGAAGAAGGCGTCGATGGGCGCGCGCAGGCTGGCGATGCCCTGGGTCGCGGCCGGGAAATCCTCGAGCCGCACGGCCTCGCGGATCGTGGGCTCGGCCTGGTCGAGGGCGGCGAACAGGGCGCGTTCGGCGTCGGTCTCGGCGAATTTCGGGTCGGCGCCGAAGCTGTATTCGACGCCGTCCTTTTCCTCGGCCTGGGCGAGGATGTTGCCGGCGCGCTTGAGCCCTTGCAGCAGGTTGGTGCCGTCCCCGGTCTTGAGCACGTCGTTGAGGGCGGTGGCGCGGTTCACCAGCAGCACCAGGTCGTCGTTGCCGGGCATGGCCAGCACGGCGTCGATGATGTCGTGGCGGATGCCTTGGTCTTTCAGGAAGACTTTCAGGCGGTCGTGGAAGAAGGCGAGAAGATCGGCGGCATCGGCGCCCGGATAGGCCTTGCCGATGGTCCGGGCGAGACTGGCGCGCACCCCGTTCCCCAGCACCAGCCGGATCACCCCCAGCGCGGCGCGGCGCAGCGCGAAGGGGTCTTTCGAGCCGGTGGGCTTTTCGTCGATAGCCCAGAAGCCGGTCAGCGTGTCGAGCTTGTCGGCCAGCGCCACCGCCACCGAAACCGGCGCCGTGGGCACGGCATCGGATGGCCCCAGCGGCGAGTAATGGTCGCGGGCGGCGTCGGCCACCGCCGCGTCCTTGCCCGCCTCGAGCGCGTAATAGCGACCCATAGTGCCTTGCAGCTCGGGGAACTCGCCGACCATGGCCGAGCGCAGGTCGAGCTTGGCGATCCGGGCGGCTTCCTCGGCCCGGCCGGCATCGGCGCCGACCAGCGGCGCGATCTCGCGCGCCAAGGCCGCGATGCGGGCGATGCGGTCGGCTTGCGAGCCGAGTTTGCTCTGGAAGGTGACGTGGGCCAGCCCCTCGGCCCAGTCGGCCATGCCGGCGCGCGCCTCGCGCAGGTCGTTTTCCCAGAAGAAGGCGGCGTCGGACAGGCGGGCGGCCAGCACGCGCTGGTTGCCCTTCAGGATCGTCTCGCCATGGTCCGGGGTCTCGATATTCGCGACCGTCACGAAGCCCTCGATGCGGCCGGTCTTGGGGTTGCGGGCCGAGAAGAATTTCTGGTGCTCTTTCATCGAGGTTTGCAGCACCTCGGGCGGCAGCGTCAGGAAGCGGTCCTCGATGGCGCCCATCAGGGCCACCGGCCATTCGACCAGACCGGCGACCTCGGAGAGCAGCCCTTCGTCCGGCACGATCTCCCAGCCGCGGGCGAAGGCGAGGTTGGCGGCTTCCTGCCGGATCGCCGCCTCGCGCTCGGCAGGGTCCAGCATGACGCGGGCGCGGCGCAGTTTCGCGGCGTAATCCTCGAAACCCGAGACGGTGAAGGCGTCGGGGGCCATGAAGCGGTGGCCGCGGGTGGTGGCGCCGGCGCGAATGCCCTCGATTTCCAGCGGCACGGCATTGGCGCCGGTTTCGTCCGAGAGCAGGCAGAGGATCGAGTGCAGCGGCCGCACCCAGCGCAGACTGCCCGCGCCCCAGCGCATCGACTTGGGCCAGGGGAAGGTGCGGATGGCGGTTTCCAGCACCTCGGCCACGATCTCGGCGGCCGGGCGCCCGGGCTTGGTGATGCTGGCGAACCAGACCTGGCCCTTCTTGTCGTCGCGCGCTTCCAGCTGCTCGCGCGTCAGTCCGGTCGAGCGCAGGAAGCCTTCGAGCGCCGCCGCGGGCGCATCGGTGCGCGGGCCCTTGCGCTCCTCGCGCGTGGTGGGGCTATGGGCGGTCAGGCCCTCGACGGCCAGCACCAGGCGGCGGGGGGTCGAAAAGGCACCGGCGGATTGATAGGTCAGGCCGGCCTCGACCAGCCCGTCGGTGACCAGTTTCTTCAGGTCCTCGCGGGCGCGGGCCTGCATCCGGGCCGGGATTTCTTCCGAAAAGAGTTCGATCAGCAAATCGGGCATCAGTCGATGGTCCTTTTCTCTTCGGCTTCTTCGTTCAGTTGATGCCATTCATAGGCACGCCCGTCGGGATAGACGGCGATGACATTGTCGATCTTGGGCGCCACGTCGTGCTGCCCCAGATAAGCGGTGGCCCGGCCGGCGGCCAGGTCTTCGGTCAGCGCGGCAGGGTCGAAGCAGCGAAACCAGCGCGGCGGGATCAGCGGCGTCGGCGTGGCATAGACCTGCGCGCCAGTCGCCGCCGCCGGGTCGGTGGTGAAGCAGGCGCGGTCGGCCAGCGGCGAGCTGACCGAATAGATGCCGCGATAGTCCGAAACCGGCAGCACCGGCCCGCCGGCCAGGGCGATGCTGCGCGGCGGCTCCTCGACCTCGCGGTAATAGTGATAGACCTGCAGGTAATACATGCCGATGCCGGCGACCAGCGCCAGCACCGCGAAGAAGATGGCGATGACCTTGCCGCTCACCGTGTCAGGCTCCGACCGGGAAGGCGGGCAAGGGTTCGCCGGTGGCGGCCGAGGTGGTGACGAACAGGTCGGCGCAGCGCTTGGCCAGCGCCCGGACCCGGCCGATATAGGCCTGCCGCTCGGTGACCGAGATCACGCCGCGCGCGTCCAGCAGGTTGAACAGATGGCTGGCCTTGATCGCCTGGTCATAGGCCGGATGCGCCATCGGGATCCGGCGTCCGGCGCTGTCGGTTTCCGGGGCCGACAGGATGCGCTCGCATTCCGCCTCGGCGTCCTTGAAGTGCTGCAGCAGCGTCTCGGTGTCGGCTTGCTCGAAGTTCCAGCGGGAATATTCGCGCTCGGCCTGGCGGAAGACATCGCCATAGGTCAGCGGGATCGGGCTGTCGGGGTGGTTGAAGGGCATGTCCATGACATGCTCGACCCCCAGCACATACATCGCCAGCCGTTCAAGCCCATAGGTCAGCTCGCCCGAGACCGGCTTGCAGTCATGGCCGCCGACCTGCTGGAAATAGGTGAACTGGCTGACCTCCATGCCGTCGCACCAGACCTCCCAGCCCAGGCCCCAGGCGCCGAGCGTCGGGCTTTCCCAGTCGTCCTCGACGAAGCGCACGTCGTGGATCATCGGGTCGAGGCCGATAGCCTTGAGACTGCCTAGATACAGGTCTTGCAGATTCGCCGGCGAGGGTTTGATGATGACCTGATACTGATAGTAGTGCTGCAGCCGGTTCGGGTTCTCACCGTAGCGGCCGTCGGTCGGCCGGCGCGAGGGTTGGACATAGGCCGCGGCCCAGGACCGGGCGCCCAGGCTGCGCAGCGTGGTCGCCGGGTGGAAGGTGCCGGCGCCGACCTCCATGTCATAGGGTTGCAGCACCGCGCAGCCCTGGGCCGCCCAATAGGATTGCAGGCGCAGGATCACGTCCTGGAAGCAGACGGGTTTCGCCGTCTGATTGTCCTTTGGGCTGGTCATCGGGGCTTCCTTCGGCATAACTGGCAGGAAATGTCTGCCGCCTTCTAGGCAGAGGGCGGCGCAGGGTCAATGTAAGAGGGACATGCCCATGCGGCGCTTTGCATTCGTCATCGGCGCGGCTCTGCCGCTGGCTCTTGCCCCGGCGGCGCAGGCCGAGGATGTGGTGATCCGCATCGAGGCCAAGCGCGGCGCCGAAGCCGCCCGCGCCAGTGCCGAAGGCTGGGGGGCGCAATTCTCCGATGTCGTGACCTTCCCGCTGGCCGATGGCTGGGTCGGCATCGCGCTTGGTCCGATGCCGCGCGACGAGGCGGCGGCGCGGCTGGAGCGACTGAAACAGGAACGCAAGGTGCCGGGCGACAGCTTCCTGGCCGCCGCGGCGGGCCGCGATCTGACCCCGGCGGCCGCGCCGGCAGCGCCCGAGACGGCGACCGGCAATGCCTCGACCTTCCCGCAGGGCGCGGGTCAGCCGGCGACTGCGGATGCGGCTGCGGCCGAACCCGAAACCGCGGCAGCCGAGCCGGCCCCCGCCGCCGAACCCGCGCCGGCGCAATTCTTCCTGCGCCTCGAATCCAGCACCGACCGGGCCCGTGCCGAGGAGCTGCTGGCGAAATGGCGCGAGACCCTGCCCGAAGCCGGGCTCTGGACCCTGCCCAACGGCCGTTCGGCCATCGCCTTCGGCCCGCTGGACGAGGCGACCGGCGCCGCCTGGTTGAAGGCGTTCAAGGCCGCCGGCGCCGTACCCAGGGACGCGTTCCTCTCGGCCGCCGAGGACATGGGCGAGATCGCGATCATCGGCAAGGTGCCGGAGCTGGGCGCCCCTCCTGCCCCGGACGCCGCCCCGGCGGCCATGCCGCCGCTCGAGGACATTCAGCGCGCCCTGCGTTGGGCGGGCCATTACGACGGCGGCATCGACGGCAAGGACGGCCCCAAGACCCGCGCCGCCATCGCCGAGGAGATCGTGCGCCTGCGCGCCTCGCCCGACACCGCCACCGCCATGGCCGAGCTGATCCGGCGGCGCGAGGCCTGGCGCGCCGAGATGGGCCTGACCGCGCTTCGGGACAGCCATACCGGGCTGGCGCTGCCGGCGCCGATGGACAAGCTGCAATTCGACCGCGCCGAGCGGGCGCTGTCGATCTATGGGCCGAAGGAAGGCTCGGGCGCGGCGCTGATCCTGTTCAGCCAGCCCGGCGGCCGGCAAGAGATGCTGGACCTTGCCGGCCTGGTCACCGCGCTTGGCTGGGTGCCGGCGCCCGAACGCAGGGTGGAACGCGGCAGCGTCACGCTGGACGGGCGCAACCAGACCCATATCGGCCATGCCGAGGGCCGGGTGGTGGACGGCCGCGTGCAGGGCTTCGTGCTGATCTGGCCGATCTCGGACCCCGAGGACCAGCACCGGCTGGCGGCCGAGATCTCGGACAATCTGAGCCGCTTCGCCCCCGGCGCCGGCGAGGCCCGGCCCGAGACCCCGGCCATCGCCCCGGCCGTGGCGCAGGACTAGCCGGAACTAGGCGCGCCAGAACCGCGGCAGGAACAGCACCAGCACCGAGATCAGCTCGAGCCGGCCCAGATACATGCCGAAGGTCATCAGCCATTTCGCGGCGGTGGGGAAATCCGTCACCGCACCGCTGGGCGTCAGCTCCGGCCCCCAGACCACGCCGACATTGGCGATGGCGGTCCAGGCCGCGGTCAGCGCCGTGCGCGAATGCAGCCCGGTCAGCGCCAGCCCGACGATCAGCAGGCCGAAGGACAGGATGAACAGGGTGAAGAAGGCCATGACCGAATCGACCACGTCCTCCTCCAGCGGTCGGCCGCCGTAAAGCAGCGGGAAGACCCGGTGCGGCGACTGCATCCGCCGCAGCTGCGCCTTGACCGCCTGGAACAGCACCAGATAGCGGAACACCTTGACCGAGCACGAGGTCGAGCCGGTGCAGCCGCCGATCAGCCCGACGATGATCAGGATGACCAGCGGGAAATGCCCCCATTGCGTCATGTCGGTCGAGGCGAAGCCGGTGCCGGAAAAGGTCGAGATCACGTTGAAGACGGTCTCGCGGATCACGTCGAACGGATTCTGCGTCTCGAGCCACAACAGCCGATAAAGCACGATCACCGCGATGGCATAGAAGGTCCAGCGCAGATAGGCCCGGATCTGGGTGTCGTTCCAGATCGGCTCGGCCGAGCCACGGATCAGCTGCACCATGCGGATGAAGGGAATCGAGGCCAGGATCATGAAGAAGGACGCCGCATATTCCGCCGGCCCGATGAAGGGCGCGAAGCTGGCGTCGTAATTGGAAAACCCGCCGGTCGAGCAGGTGGACAGGGCCAGCACCAGCGCGTCGAAGCCCTTCATGCCCAGCAGGATGTAGACCACCATGCACAGCCCGGTCATGGCGATGTAGACGCCGGTCATCTCGCGGGCGATGTCGAAGGCGCGGGGCAGGATCTTGCCCAGCGTGTCGAAGCCCTCCGAGCGGAAGAACTGCATGCCGCCGACCTTCATCACCGGCAGGAAGATCATGGCGACCACGATGATCCCCAGCCCCCCGGACCAGTTCAGGAAGGCGCGCCACAGGTTGGTGCCCTTGGGCAGCCCGTCCAGATCGGGAAAGGCCGTGGTGCCGGTGGTGGTCAGGCCCGACATGGCCTCGAAATAGGCGTCGGTGAAGCCGACCTGCGGCGCCCCCAGGATGAAGGGCAGCGCGCCCGCCACCGGCACCACCAGCCACAGCATCGCGGTCAGCAGGAACACCTGCTGGATGGTCAGCGACTTGTCGGCCTGCCGCGTCGACAGCGCCACCAGCCCGCCGCCCAGCATGGTCAGGATGCCGCATTCCAGGAAGATCAGCCAGTGCGGGTCGCCATGCCACCAGTCGACCAGCATCGGCAGCGCCATCGCCGCCCCCAGCGTGACGACGACCTTGCCGACGATATTGGCCACGGGACGGATATCGATCATGCCGCCCTGCTTGCCCCGCCGCCCCGCAGGCGTCAAGCGCGCGACGCTTGCGCGACGCCCCGCCAGCCCCTATAGAAGGGCGCGACGCGGGTGTAGCTCAATGGTAGAGCAGCAGCCTTCCAAGCTGAATACGTGGGTTCGATTCCCATCACCCGCTCCATGATTCCAGGCAAATCGCAAGAAATTCGGGGCGCCGGGCAAGCGGTCGGGGAACGCCTCCGCGGTTTTCTGCGCCCTTCGTTTGCGGTGGTCGGAACCAGGGCGCGTCGCATCACCCGCTCCGGCCTGCCCCGCTTGCATCCGCTCCGGCCCGGAACCGGCTTTCGCCGTTTCCCAAATACCCCGGGGGGAGCGCCTGATGCGTCCCGCCTCGGGGCGCATCAGGCCGGGGGGCAGAGCCCTCGCGCCCCCGCCCTTCCGTTCGCGGCCGGCAAGCCCTATATCCTGCGGGCAAATCCCCTGCGGATCCTCCGCCGAACCCAAAGCCCGACGCACCGAAAGGAAGCCCATGTCCCAGAAAGCCATGCAGCGCCTGTCCTTCTTCCTGCTGATGGGCCTGACGCTCTACGCCTCCTTCGTGGGCGCGGGCTGAAAGGGGGCAGCGATGGCAAGGCGTTTCGGCGGCCGCTTCTCGCCGCAGCCCCGGCTGGACGGAACCGACCCGCGCCCGCCCGCGCGCCCGGCGCCGGGCGAGGTCCGGCACCCGCTGGAATCGCGCACCCGCTGGGTCACGATCATGGCGACGCCGCTGCTGATCAGCGCCTTCTGGCAGGATCCGACCGGCCTCGCGCTGCAGCTCATCGGCTTCGGCAGCCTCGCCTCGGGCATGTGGATGACCCGCGAGGGGCTGCAGGCCGAGGCCGCCTATGACGCCCGCCGCGTCGCCCGCCGTCCGGCGATCCCGCGCAAGCTGTTCGGCGGCATCCTGACCGGGCTCGGCCTTGCCGTCGGCGCCTATGTGCCGGGGGCCGAGGCCGGCGCCGGGGTGATCGGCGTCGCCGGCGCGGTGCTGCACTGGCTGGCCTTCGGCACCGATCCCCTGCGCGACAAGGGCATGGAAGGCATCGACGGCGTGCAGCAGGACCGCGCCCAGCGCATCGTCACCGAGGGCGAGGCGCATCTCAAGGCCATGCAGGACGCCATCCTGCGCACCGGCGACCGCCGGCTCGAGGCCCGGGTCGGCCTGTTCGCCGCCACCGCGCGCGAGCTTTTCGGCCATGTCGAGGACAATCCCGACAATATCGGCGCCCTGCGCCGCTATCTGGGCGTCTATCTGCAGGGCGCCCGCGACGCGACGGTGAAATTCGCCGATCTCTACGCCCAGTCCCGCGACCCGCGGGCGCGGCAGGATTACGAAACCCTGCTCGACGACCTGGAAACCGAATTTGCCGCCCGCAGCGCCAGGCTGCTCGAGGGCGGGCGCACCGACCTCGACATCGAGATCAGCGTGCTGCGCGACCGCCTGGCGCGCGAGGGGCTGCGCCCCGCCGCCACCCTGCCCGACCCCGCATCGGACCCTGCCGAGCTGCAGCGACCGATGACCATGGACGACCTGCTGATCCCGCGCGACGCGGACAAGCAGCGCCGCTGAGAGACATGCCCCGTTTTGCCTTGCTGATCGAATATGACGGCGGTCCCTTCGCCGGCTGGCAGGCCCAGGCCGACCGGCCCAGCGTGCAGGGCGCCGTCGAGGCGGCGCTGGCCCGGCTCGATCCCGGTTTCGCCGCAGGCAGCCGGATCGCCGCGGCGGGGCGCACCGATGCCGGCGTCCATGCCACCGGCCAGGTCGCCCATGCCGACCTGGTCCGCGACTGGGATCCGTTCCGGCTGTCCGAGGCGCTGAACTGGCACCTGAAGCCCGCCCCGGTCGCCATCCTTGCCGCGACGCGGGTGGCCGAGGATTTCCACGCCCGCTTCTCGGCGCATGAGCGGCGCTATACCTTCCGCCTGCTGGCGCGGCGCGCGCCCGCCACCCATGACCGCGGCCGGGTCTGGCAGGTGTCGCAGCCGCTGGATGCCGGGGCGATGCGGGCCGGCGCCGCCCATCTGATCGGCCTGCACGACTTCACCAGCTTCCGCTCGACCATGTGCCAGTCGAAAAGCCCGGTAAAGACCCTGGACGAGATCCGCATCGAGGAACTGGCCGTGCCGCAGGGCCGCGAATACCGCTTTCACCTGCGGGCGCGATCCTTCCTGCACAACCAGGTCCGCTCGATCGTCGGCACGCTGGAACGGGTCGGTGCCGGGGCATGGCCGCCCGCGCGCGTGGCCGAGGCGCTGCAGGCGCGCGACCGCGCCGCCTGCGGCCCGGTCTGCCCGCCGCAGGGGCTGTATCTGACGGGCGTGGGCTACGCGCCGGCGCCCTTCGGCGCCTGAGCCGCCCAGAACTGCAGCAGCCCTTCGGCAACCTGGATGCGCGCGGTGAAACCCAGTCGGGCCCGCGCCGCCTCGGGATTGCCGCGCGAGGCGCGGATGTCGCCGCCGCGCGCCGGGGCATGGTCGATCGCGCTTGTCCCGCGCCCCGCCACCCGGTCGATCTGCGCCGCAAGCTCCAGCAGCGTCGTCTCGGTGCCGGTGCACAGGTTGAAGACCTCGGCGCCGCCCTGACCCGCGACATGATCCGCGGCGCGCAGCAGGCCGTCGACCACATCGGCGACATAGATGAAGTCACGGCTTTGCAGCCCGTCGCCAAAGATCAGGTGCGGGCGGTCCGCCAGCCGGTTGGCGCAGAATTTCGAGATCACCCCGGCATAGGGCGAGGCCGCATCCTGGCGCGGACCATAGACGTTGAAGAACCGCAGCCCCACCGAGGCAAGGCCATGCACCTCGGCCATGGCCCGGGCCTGATGCTCGCAGGCGAGCTTGTCCGCGGCATAGGGCGAGATCGGCAGCGGCAGGTCGGTTTCGCGGCAATCGGTGCCCGAACGGTTGCCGTAGACGGCCGCCGTCGAGGCATAGACCACGGGCACATTGCCCGCCCGCTGCGCGGCTTGCAGGACAGCGATGGTGCCGCCCAGATTGACCCGGTGCGCCGCCATCCAGTCGGTGATGCAAAGCTGCACCGAGACCCGCGCCGCCAGGTGTATGACGCAATCCACGCCGACGAGCAGCGATCCCAGCAGCTCTGCGTCCAGCACGTCGCCCGGAACCAGCCGCAGGCCGGCGGGCAGATTGCAGCGCCGGCCGCTCGACAGGTCGTCGAGCACGATCACCTCGTCGCCGGCGGCCAGAAGCCGTTCGACCAGATGGCTGCCGATGAACCCTGCCCCGCCCGTTACCAGGATCTTTCGATGCAAGATCTTCCCCTTACGCTTTCAGGTCAGCTCTTACGCTGCAATGCGGGCTTGGACCAGATGGGTAAGGGCGCCGATCGCGAAAAGGCGGCAGGAGGCGGGATCAGTCGCGGCCGCGGCGGCGCGGGCGCTCGTCCTTGTAGACGACGATCAGCACCGTGCGCCACAGGATCCACAGATCCAGCCAGATGGTGCGGTTGCGCTGGTAGATCAGGTCGATCTTCAGCTTGGTCGGCAGGCAGCGCTGCGCATAGGCGGCCTCGGTGGCCTCGGCGCTGTCGCAGCGACGCAGGATCTTGTCCTCGTGCCGGTGATAGATCAGCGTCGCCAGACCGGTGACGCCGGGGCGGCTTTTCAGCACCTGGCCATAGACGACCGGGTAGCGGTCCACGTATTCGCGGATGGTCGGACGCGGGCCGACAAAGCTCATGTCGCCGCGCAGGATGTTGAAAAGCTGCGGCAATTCGTCGATGCGGGTGCGGCGCATGAAATGGCCCAGCGGCGTGATGCGCCAGGCCTTGTGCGCGCCGGTGACGCCGAAATCGCCGTCCTGGCGCAGCATGGTGCGGAACTTCAGATGGGTGAAGGACCGGCCCGGCGCGATCATCCGCGGCGCGGTGTAGAAGATCGGCCGCCCCTGCACCACCACCAGCAGCAGCGCGAAGGCCGCCATGACGACTGACAGCGGCACCAGCAGGATCAGCGCCAGCGCGATGTCGAAAAGCCGTTTCGAGACCGGCATGGCCGCCACGTCGCGTCCATGCGCCTCGCCCTTGAACCACGACATCTCGGGCTGGGGCAATGTGGCAAGCCGCGCGATGTCGGTCTTTTCCCAGTCTTGATGGATCGTCACGATTCCGTCCCGTGTTCGGCGATTTGGCTAACATATCTCGCGTAACACAGGGTCTGTGAATTAGGAACCGACGCAAGAGGGAAACAGCACAAGACTTGCGCAACAGTGTCCTTTCGGCCAGTCTTTGCTCAAATCGGGGCTGCCGGTAGGGGACGATGCGGAAATTTCTGGTGGTTCTGGACGATTCGCGCGAATGTCTGAACGCCATCCGCTATGCCGCCCTGCGTGCCGCCAAGACCGGCGGCGGCGTTCAGGTGCTGGCGGTGATTCCGGCCAATGCCATCCAGCACGGCATGGGCGTGGCCGAGGTGATGCGCGCCGAAGCCTATGAGCGGATCGAGGCGCATTACGAGGTCTTTGCCAAATGGATGCGCGACCGCCCCGGCATCGAGCCGGAGCTGGTGGTGCGCGAGGGCGAGCCGGGCACCGAACTGCTGGCGCAGATCCACGAGGATCCCGAAATCGGCGTGGTGGTGCTGGCCGCCTCGACCGAAAGCGCCGGGCCGGGGCCGCTGGTCACCCGGCTTTTGCGCGAAATGGCTAGCCTGCCCTGCCCGATCACCATCGTGCCGGGCGACATCTCGCGCGAGCGGCTGGAACAGGTCACCTGATGAACCGCCGGCTGGCGGCGGCGACGCTTTTGGCGTTTCCGGCGCTGGCGGGGCTGTTCCACCTGCTGGGGCAAAGCGGGTTGCGGCCGCTCGACGGCTATCTGGCCGGGCTGGCCGTCTATTGGGCGCTGCTGGCCCTGGCGCTGCGCCGCTGCGGCGAATGGTCGCTGCGCCTGCGCCGTCCCTCGGCCCCGGCGGTGCTGGCCCTGGCCGCTCTGGTCGCGGCCGCCGCGCTGTGGTCGGGCGATGCGCCGGGCCGGCTTTCGCCGCATGTGCTGGCGGCGGTGGCGCTGGCGGCGCTGCTGAACGGCACGCTCGAGGAAGGGTTCTGGCGCGGCGCCCTGATCCCGCGGCCGGGCCCAGCCGCGCAGGTTCTGGCGGCGGCCCTGTTCGTGCTGTGGCACCTGGCGCCGGCAATGGGCGCCGCCCGGCTTTCCGGGCAGGGTGCCGCGACGATGATCGCCGGCGCGGCGCTGATCGCGCCCTTCATGATGGCGGCGCGGCTGTCCTCGGGCACGGCGGGCGCGGGCGCCCTGGCGCATGCGCTGGTGAATTTCTTCATCTTCGCCGGGCTTGCCGCCGGCAAAGGCGCCACCCTCTAGCTTGACTTGCCCCCCCTTCGATCCCCATATCCGGGCACAAAGGAGTCCCGCGCATGTTCATCCAGACCGAGACCACCCCGAACCCCGCGACGCTGAAGTTCCTGCCGGGCGAAACCGTGCTGGGCAATGGCACCGCGGATTTCCCGCAGGCCGATGCCGCCGCCACCAGCCCGCTTGCCCGCCGCATCTTCGCGGTGCCGGGCGTGACCGGCGTGTTCCTCGGCTCGGATTTCGTCACCGTGACCAAGGCCGAGGACGCGGTCTGGGACCATCTGAAGCCCTCGGTCCTGGGCGCGATCATGGAGCATTACCAGTCCGGCGCCCCGGCGATCGAGGGCCCGGCCAGCACCAGCGGCCATAACGACCAGACCGGCCCCGACGCCGAGATCGTGAACCAGATCAAGGAACTGCTGGATACCCGCGTCCGGCCGGCCGTGGCGCAGGATGGCGGCGACATCACCTTCCACGGTTTCGACCGCGGCGTGGTCTACCTGCACATGCAGGGCGCCTGCGCCGGCTGCCCCTCCTCCACGCTGACGCTGAAGATGGGCATCGAGAACCTGCTGCGCCATTACATCCCGGAAGTGACCGAGGTCCGCCCCGTTGGCTGAGGCGCTCTCGCTGGGCTTCGACACATCGGCCGCGCATTGCGCGGCCGCTTTGCTGCAAGGCGACCGGGTGCTGGCCCAGCGCCACGAGGACATGGCCCGCGGCCAGGCCGAGCGGCTGATGCCGCTGCTGGCCGAGGTGCTGGCGCAGGCGGGCCTGGGCTGGCGCGACCTCGACGTGATCGGCTGCGGCATCGGGCCGGGCAATTTCACCGGCATCCGCATCGCGGTCGCGGCGGCGCGCGGGCTGGCGCTGTCTCTGGACATCCCCGCCATCGGCGTCGGCGTAACCGAAGCTGCGGCCTTCGGCCTGCCCCGCCCCTGCCGCGTCGCGCTGCCCGCGCGTTCGGGCGAGGTCATCTGGCAGGATTTCGGCCCCGGCGGCGACCCCGAAACCGCGCCGCGCCAAGCCCTGGCGCAGGACCTGCCGCCCGGCCCGCCCGCCCTGCCCCCGGCCATGCCGCTGGCCGAGGCCATCGCCCGCATCGCCATGGCCCGGCGGGCACAGCCCGACCTGCCGCGCCCGGCGCCGATCTACCTGCGTCCCGCCGATGCCGCGCCGGCCCGCGACCGCGGCCCGGTCATGCTGCCCTGACGGCCCGATGACCCCCAGATGAATCCCGACCAGCTTGCCACCCTGCACCTGCGCTGTTTCGGGGCGCATCCCCGACCCTGGTCGGCGGCCGAGTTCGAGGATCTGCTGCAAAGCCCGCTGAACTTCCTGCTGGCGCGGCCGCAGGGCTTCCTGTTGGGCCGCGCCGTCGCCGACGAAGCCGAGCTGCTGACCCTGGCCGTCGCCCCCGAGGCGCGGCGGCAGGGTCTCGCCTCGCGCCTGCTTGGGGATTTCGCCGCAGCGTCACGGGCGCGCGGCGCCGAGCAGGCCTTCCTGGAGGTCGCGGCCGACAATGCGGGCGCCATCGCGCTTTATGCCGGGCAGGGTTGGGAAGTGGCCGGCCGGCGGCGGAATTACTACGCCCCCGGCCTCGACGCGATCCTGATGCGCTGCGCCCTGCCAGCCAAGACAAACGGTTGACGGAATCCGGCCCTTGCGCCCTAATCCGGCTATTCTCGGGCTGAATCGCCCGCAACAGGTTGAGGTTCTGACATGTCCCTGATGAAATCCCTGCTGGCCGGCGCCTGCCTGACCCTGCTGCCGCTGGCGGCGCTGGCGGATCCGGCGCTGATCTTCGACCTGGGCGGGAAATTCGACAAATCCTTCAACGAGGCCGCCTATAACGGCGCCGAGCGCTGGAAGGCCGAGACCGGGGGCAGCTACAAGGAACTGGAGATGCAGTCCGAGGCCATGCGCGAGCAGGCGCTGCGCCGGCTGGCGCAATCGGGGGCCAATCCCATCGTCATGACCGGCTTCGCCTTCGGCGAGGTGCTGAACAAGGTCGCCCCCGACTATCCGGACACGAAATTCGTCATCATCGACATGGTGGTCGAACAGCCGAACGTGCAATCCATCGTCTTCACCGAGGAACAGGGTTCGTATCTGGCCGGGGTGCTGGCGGCGCAGGCGTCGAAATCCGGCACCGTGGGTTTCATCGGCGGCATGGACATCCCGCTGATCCACAAGTTCGAATGCGGCTATGCCCAAGGCTTCAAGGCCGCGAAACCGGACGGCAAGCTCATCATCAACTATACCGGCACCACCCCCGCGGCCTGGAACGACCCGGTCAAGGGCGGCGAGCTGGTCAGGGCGCAGATCTCGCAGGGCGCCGACGTGATCTATGCGGCGGCCGGCGGCACCGGCATCGGCGTGCTGCAGGCGGCGGCCGATGCGGGCATCCTGTCGATCGGCGTCGACAGCAACCAGAACCACCTGCACCCGGGCAAGGTGCTGACCTCGATGGTCAAGGGCGTGGACAATTCCGTCTATGAAGCCTTCAAGGCCGGGGCCGAGATCCAGCCCGGCGTGAAGGTGATGGACCTGGCCTCGGGCGGGGTTTCGGTCGCCATGGACGAGAGCAACAAGCCGCTGATCAGCGATGAGATGACCGCCGCCGTCGAGGCCGCCACCAAGGCCATCGTCGGGGGCGAGATCAAGGTGCATGACTACATGACCGACAATACCTGCCCGGTCGAGTAACATGGCGCTTGCTGGCGCGACGGACACGGCCCCCGCAATCGAATTGCGGGGGATCTGCAAGGCCTTCGGGCCGGTGCAGGCCAACAGGAACATCGACCTGAGCGTGCCGCGCGGCACCATCCACGGCATCATCGGCGAGAACGGCGCCGGCAAGTCGACGCTGATGTCGATCCTCTACGGCTTCTACCGGCCCGATGCCGGCGAGATCCTGGTCGGCGGCCAGCCCATCGCCATCACCGACAGCCAGGCCGCCATTCGTGCCGGCATCGGCATGGTGTTCCAGCATTTCAAGCTGGTGCAGAACTTCACCGTGCTGGAAAACGTCATCCTGGGGGCCGAGGACGGCCGGCTGCTGCGCCCCTCGCTGGCGCGGGCGCGCGGCGAGCTGAAGCGGCTGGCGGCGGAATACGAATTGCAGGTCGATCCCGACGCCCTGGTCGAGGAGCTGTCGGTCGGCCACCAGCAGCGGGTCGAGATCCTCAAGGCGCTGTATCGCCAGGCCGACATCCTGATCCTGGACGAGCCGACCGGCGTCCTGACCCCGGCCGAGGCCGACCACCTGTTCCGCATCCTGCGCGGCCTGAAGGACGAGGGCAAGACCATCATCCTGATCACCCACAAGCTGCGCGAGATCATGGAGATCACCGACAATGTCTCGGTCATGCGGCGCGGCGAGATGGTGGCCTCGGTCCGCACCGCCGAGACCAGCCCGACGCAACTGGCCGAGCTGATGGTCGGGCGCAAGGTGCTGCTGCGGGTGGAGAAGCCGCCCGCCATCCCCGGCGCCCCGGTGCTGCAGATCCGCGGCCTGCGCATGGTCGATCACGACAAGGTCGAGCGGCTGCGCGGCATCGACCTGGAGATCCGCGCCGGCGAGATCCTGGGCATCGCCGGCGTGGCCGGCAACGGCCAGACCCAACTGCTGGAGATCCTGGGCGGCTTTCCGGAAGCAGGCAGCCACATCTCGGGCGAGATCCGGCTGAACGGCAAGCCGCTGCCGCTGAGCGGCAAGGGCGCCGACGGGCGTTCGCGCAGGCAGGCCGGCATCGGCCATGTTCCCGAAGACCGGCAGGCCGAGGGGCTGATCATGGATTTCACCGCCTGGGAGAACGCGGCCTTCGGCTATCACGACGCGCCCGAGTTCAACCGGGGCTGGTTGATGGACAATGCCGCGATCCGCGCCGACGCCATGGGCAAGATCGAGCGTTTCGACGTGCGCCCGCCCGATCCCGACCTGGCGGCCAAGAGCTTTTCGGGCGGCAACCAGCAGAAGATCGTGGTGGCGCGCGAGATCGAGCGCAATCCCGACCTGCTGCTGATCGGCCAGCCGACGCGCGGCGTGGATATCGGCGCCATCGAGTTCATCCACAAGCGCATCCTGGCGCTGCGCGATGCTGGCAAGGCGGTGCTGCTGGTCTCGGTCGAGCTGGACGAGATCACGGCGCTGTCGGACCGCATCGCGGTGATGTTCGACGGCCGCATTATGGGCGAGCGGCTGCCCGGCGAGGCGACGACCGGCGAGCTGGGCTGCCTGATGGCCGGGGTCGACCCCGCCGTCACCCCGCCCGGGGCGGCGATTCCGCCGGCTGCGGCGCCGGGCTCCGATGCCGGCGGGGGCGCGGGATGATCGGCCGCTCGCCTCCGGCGGGGGTATTTGGACAACAGAGAAAGCCGGGGGAGGCGAGCTGATGGAGCGAATGCCGAAATGGGCGGATGTGATCCTGACGCCGCTGATCTCGCTGGCGCTGGCCTTCGTTCTCTCGGCGCTGGTGATCCTGGCGATCGGGGAAAGCCCGGCCGAGGCGCTGAAGGTCATGGTCGAGGGGGCGCTGGGGTCCAGCTATGGCTGGGGCTTCACCTTGTACTATACCACGAATTTCATCTTCACCGGGCTGGCGGTGATGGTCGCCTATCATGCCGGCCTGTTCAACATCGGCGGCGAAGGGCAGGCGGCGGTGGGCGGCCTGGGCGTGGCGCTGGTGCTGCTGGCCCTGCCCTGGCCGCATTGGGCCCTCGCGCTGCCGGCGGCGATGCTGGGGGCGGCGCTGTTCGGGGCGGCCTGGGCACTGATCCCGGCCTGGCTGCAGGCCCGGCGCGGCAGCCATGTCGTCATCACCACCATCATGTTCAACTTCATCGCCGCGGCGCTGCTGAACTACGTTCTGGTCAACCTGCTGCGCCCGGTGGGCAGCATGGACCCGGCCTCGGCCAACTTCGCGCCGGCGACGCATCTGCCGAAGCTGTCGGGCATGGCCAAGGCGCTGGGGCTGAACTGGGGCGAGAACACGCCGGTGAACATCGCCTTCTTCATCGCCCTGGCCGCCTGTCTGCTGGTCTGGCTGCTGATCTGGCGCACCCGGCTGGGCTATGAGATCCGCGCCTTCGGCAAGTCCGAACCCGCCGCGCTTTACGCCGGCATCTCGGCCCTGCGGATCACCGTGGTGGCAATGCTGGTCTCGGGCGGGCTGGCCGGGCTGATGGCGGTGAACAACGTCATGGGCGAGGCCGAGCGGCTGGTGCTGAACGCCGTCGAAGGCGCCGGCTTCATCGGCATCGCCGTGGCGCTGATGGGCCGCAACCATCCGTTCGGCGTGTTGCTGGCGGCGCTGCTGTTCGGCTTCCTCTACCAGGGCGGCGGCGAGCTGGCGCTGTGGACCACCATCCCGCGCGAGCTGATCGTGGTCATCCAGGCGCTGGTGATCCTGTTCACCGGGGCGCTGGACAACATGGTGCGCATGCCGCTGGAACGGCTGTTCATGGCGTTGCGCCGGAAGGGGGCGTGATGGATTTCGCGACGGTCCTGCAGATCCTCGATTCGGCGGTGCGGCTGATGACGCCCCTGCTGCTGGCTTGCCTGGCCGGGCTGTATTCCGAACGCGCCGGGGTCTTCGACATCGGGCTGGAAGGCAAGATGCTGATGGCGGCCTTCACCTCGGCCTCGGTCGCCTATGCCACCGGCAGCGCCTGGCTGGGCCTGCTGGCCGGCATCGCCGGCGCCGCGGCCATGGCCGGGCTGCATGGCCTCGCCTCGATCAGCTTTCGCGGCAACCAGCTGATCTCGGGCGTGGCGATCAACTTCCTCGCCTCGGGGCTGACGGTGCTTCTGGGGCAGAAGATCTTCGGGCTGGGCGGCCGCACGCCCTCGCTTTCCGGCGCGGCGCGCTTCGGCGAGATCACCCTGCCCTTCGCCGACAGCCTGCGCCCGGTGCCGGTGATCGGCCCGGTCTATGCCGAGCTGATCTCGGGCCACACGCTGCTGGTCTATGTCGCCTTCGCCATGGTGCCGCTGACCTGGTGGGTGCTTTATCGCACCCGCTTCGGCCTCAGGCTGCGCGCGGTGGGCGAGAACCCGGCCTCGGTCGATACCGCCGGCGTCTCGGTCACCCGGCTGCGCTATGGTGCGGTGATGATCTGCGGGGTGCTGTGCGGCATCGCCGGGGCCTATCTCGCCACCGGCATCTCGGCCGGCTTCGTCAAGGAGATGACCGCCGGGCGCGGCTTCATCGCGCTGGCGGCGCTGATCTTCGCCAAGTGGCGGCCGTGGAGCGCGCTGTTCGCCACCTTCCTGTTCGGGCTGATGGAGGCGGTGGCGAACCGCTTCCCCGATCTCGACCTGGGGATCATCACCGTGCCCTCGATGTTCATGAACGCCCTGCCCTATATCCTGACCGTCATCATCCTGGCCGGCTTCGTCGGCCGCGCCATCCCGCCCCGCGCCGGAGGAGAGCCTTATGTCAAGGAGCGCTGAGCTTGCCCGCCTGATCCGCGACCGCGCCGGGGATGCGCCGCCGGAATACGGGCTGATCCTCGGCTCGGGCCTCGGGCATCTGGCGGCGGCGGTCGAGGGCGTGGCGATCCCCTATTCCGACCTGCCGGGCTTTCCGCATGCCGGGGTGTCGGGCCATGTGCCGCAACTGGTCGTCGGACGGCTGCAGGGACGCCGGGTCGCGGTCCTGGGCGGGCGGGCGCATTACTACGAATCCGGCCGCGCCGATGTCATGCGCCTACCGCTGGAGGTGTTGCAGGCGCTGGGATGCAAGCGGCTGATCCTGACCAATGCGGCCGGCAGCCTGCGCGCCGACATGCCGCCCGGGGCGCTGATGCTGCTTTCGGATCACATCGCCTTCGCCGGCACCAACCCGCTGATCGGCGAACCGTCCGAGGCGCGCTTCGTGCCGATGACCGATGCGCATGATCCCGAAATCCGCGCCGCGCTGCAGGCCGCCGCCGCGGCCGAGGACATCCCGCTGCCCGAGGGGGTCTATTGCTGGTTCTCGGGGCCTTCCTTCGAGACCCCGGCCGAAATCCGCGCCGCCCGCATCCTGGGCGCCGACGCCGTCGGCATGTCCACCGTGCCCGAGGTGATTCTGGCGCGTTTCCTGGGCCTGCGCTGCGCCGCCGTCTCGGTCATCACCAACATGGGCGCGGGTCTCTCGGACGAAGCGATCAGCCACGACCACACCAAGGCCATGGCACCCCTGGGCGCGGCCAAGCTGGAACGCATCCTGCGCCGCTTTCTTGGCCAGGGCGCCTGACGCCCCTCATTCACCGTTGCCAAATACCCCCGCCGGAGGCAAAGCACCGCGCCACCGGCGCTAGGCCAGCCCCGCCAACACCGCCTCGACCCGGACCGCGGCGCCGTCCAGATCGTCGAGGCTCTCCAGCGCCACCACCGGTCCCCGCCCGTCGTCATGGCGGGCGCGGTGTTTCTCATAGCGCGGGTCGTAATGGTCGCGCATCAGCCCCGCCGCCAAGCCGCGCCAGTCGGCGGCGTCGATCATGCGCAGCCAGTCCTCGATCCGTTCGGCCGGGTGCAGCGGGCGCAGGCCGTTGACGATCCGCGCCAGCGTTTCCGGATCGGCACAGGCCTCGGCATAGCTTTGCGCCGTATAGGCGGCGCGGGCCTCGACCGGAACGGCCAGACGGATGCGCGGCGCGGCGACGATCGCCTGCCAGATGCCGCGCGGCAGGTTCAGATCGCCGATGCGCGAGCTTTCCGCCTCGACCAGCAGCAGCCGTGCGGGGTCCAGCGCCTCCAGCGCCATGGCCAGCCGGCTCTCGAACAGTTTCTGGCCGGGCTGGCCGCCGGGCATGGCGCCGAACAGGCTGCCGCGATGGTTCGCCAGCCCTTCCAGGTCGATGACCTGATAGCCGCGCGCCGCAAGCCGCGCCAGGATCTCGGTCTTGGCGCTGCCGGTATTGCCATCCAGCACCACGACCGGCGCCGTCACGGGTGCCGTGACCCGCGCCACCACCAGCGCCCGCCAGGCCTTGTAGCCGCCCTCGATGCGGCCGACGCGCCAGCCGATCTGCTGCAGGATGGTGGCGAAAGCGCCCGAACGCTGGCCGCCGCGCCAGCAATAGACCAGCGGCCGCCAGCCGCCGCCGAACCCCGCAAGCGGCCCGGCGATGTGGCGCGCGGCATTGGCGGCGACCATGGCGCCGCCCAGCTTGCGGGCGTCGAAGGGCGAGACCTGCTTGTAGATGGTGCCGACCTGGGCGCGTTCCTCGTCCGAAAGCACCGGCAGGTTGATGGCGCCCGGCAGGTGATCCTCGGCGAATTCGAGGGGCGAGCGCGTGTCGATCAGGGTGTCGAACCCGGACAGCGCCGGATCCGACAGCGATGTCAGGCGGATGTCCACTTAATAGACATAGACCGGCGTGCCGACCGGGATCTGCTCGTACAGCGCCATCACCGCCTCGTTGCGCATGCGGATGCAACCATTCGAGACGGCGCGGCCGATCGAGCCCGGCTCGGTCGTGCCATGGATGCGGATCGAGGTATCGTTGCCCCGCGCGTCGTAAAGATACAGCGCGCGCGCGCCCAGCGGGTTGGTCGGGCCGCCCGGCATGCCGTCCGCCCATTTGCCGTATTGCTCGGGCTTGCGCTTGATCATCGCCGGGGTCGGCCTCCAGCTCGGCCATTCGGTCTTGCGGCCGACGGTGGCGCGGCCCTTCCAGACCAGCTCGGCCTTGCCGACGGCGACGCCGTAGCGGACTGCCCGGCCCGGCGCGACGACATGGTAAAGGAAGAAATCCTTCGAGACGACGACGATGCTGCCGACCTCGAAATCGTTGCGGATCGAGACCTCGGTCGGGGCATAGGGGTCGCGCCGGGGTTCGGCCTTGGGCGCGGCCGGCATCGCCTTGTCCTGCGCAAGAAGCAGCGTCGGCGCGGCGACCAGCGGCAGCGTAGCCAACAGCATCTGTCTGCGGTTCATGTTTACGTCCTGAATCCTTGGAATCCTTGGTCTCCGCCTAACCGCTCGGGCGCGCGGGATCAACTCAAAGCGCCGTGACGCGGTTGAAACGCGCCGCCAGCGTGCCTAGCTTGCATCGGGAAAGGATCGCCCGCCATGACCAGCGCGACCGCCACAGCCTGCTGCCCCACCCCCCGGCCCCGCCGGGCGGCGACCCGCGTCCCGCATCTGTGCCGGGGCCGGGGCGGGCGCGGCTGTCGCTGTCATGTCGCGGCCCGCCTGCGGCTGGCCCGGCCGGTTCTGGCCGGGAACGGCCATGCCCTGCGCTGGTGCCCCGACGCGGCGGAAACGCCGCCGCGGCACCAGGTTCTGCACCATCTGCCCCAGCATCCGCAGGCCCCGCCCCATCCTGTCTGAATCGCGTCTTTTCCGCCATTCTGACAGGACAAAACCATGAAACCTCACACGAACGACGCCGAGCTGACCGTCACCGGCATGAGCTGCGCCTCTTGCGTAGGGCGCGTCGAAAAGGCCCTGGCCGCCGTGCCGGGCATCCAGAACCCGCAGGTCAACCTGGCCACCGGCCGGGCGCATTTCCACATCGACACCCCCGAGGCCCTGCCCCGCGCGGTCGAGGCGCTGGCCAAAGCCGGCTACCCGGCCGAGTCCCGGCAGACCCGGCTGGCCGTCGAGGGCATGAGCTGCGCCTCTTGCGTGGGCCGGGTCGAAAAGGCCCTGGCCGCCATGCCGGGCGTGAGTGCGGCGCAGGTGAATCTGGCCACCGGCACCGCCACCATCCACCATTCGCCCGCCGTCGCGCCGCAGGCGCTGGCCGATACCGTAAGCGCCAAGGGTTATCCCGCGCAGGTGCAGGCCGAGGCCGGCCATCACATGCACGACCATGGCGGCGACGCGGCAACGCTGAAGCGCAACTTCCTGATCGCGCTGGCGCTGACCCTGCCGGTCTTCATCGCCGAGATGGGCGGCCATGCCTTCCCGGCCTTCCATCACTGGCTGCATATGGCGATCGGCCAGCGCACGCTTTGGGTGCTGGAATTTCTGCTGACCAGTGCGGTTCTGGCCGGGCCCGGCCGGATGTTCTTCCGCATCGGCATCCCCGCGCTTCTGCGCCGCGCCCCCGAGATGAACAGCCTGGTCGCGCTGGGGGCCTCGGCGGCTTGGCTCTATTCGACGGTGGCGACCTTCGCGCCGGGCCTCTTGCCGGCGGATTCGGTGCATGTCTATTTCGAGGCCGCCGCCGTCATCGTGACGCTGATCCTGCTGGGCCGCTGGCTCGAGGCGCGCGCCAAGGGCCGGGCCGGCGACGCCATCCGCCGGCTGATCGAACTGGCGCCCGACAGCGCCCATGTCGAGCGCGACGGCCGCATCGTCGAGATCCCGGTGGCCGAACTGCGCTCCGGCGACATCGTGCACCTGAAACCGGGCGAGCGGGTGGCGGTGGACGGCGTGCTGACCGAGGGCAGCGGCGCCATCGACGAATCCATGCTGACGGGCGAACCGGTGCCGGTCACCAAGAACCCCGGCGATCCGGTGACGGGCGGCACGGTGAACGGCAATGCCGCGCTGGCCTATCGCGTCACCGCGACCGGCGGCGACACGGTTCTGGCCCGCATCATCCGCATGGTCGAGGACGCGCAGGCCGCCAAATTGCCGGTGCAGGCGCTGGTGGACCGCATCACCGCGGTCTTCGTGCCGGTGGTGATCGGACTGGCGCTGCTGAGCTTCGCGCTGTGGATGATCCTGACCGGCTCGCTGGGCCAGGCGCTGGTCGCGGCAATCTCGGTGCTGATCATCGCCTGCCCCTGCGCCATGGGGCTGGCGGTGCCGGTCTCGATCATGGTCGGCACCGGACGCGGCGCCGAGCTGGGGGTGCTGTTCCGGCGCGGCGACGCGCTGCAAAGGCTGGCCGATGCCCGCATCGTCGGCTTCGACAAGACCGGCACCCTGACGCAGGGCGCGCCCGCCCTGACCGCGCTGGAAACCGAGGACATCGCCCCGCTCGAGGCATTGCGCCTTGCCGCCGCGGCCGAGGCGCGCTCCGAGCATCCGCTGGCCGCCGCCATCCTGGCCGCCGCGCGCGACAAGGGGCTGGACCTGCCGGCGGCCGAGGCGGTCGCGGCCACCGCCGGACGCGGGCTTTCCGCCCGGGTCGAGGGGCGCGCGCTGCTGATCGGCAATGCCGCCGCGCTGGCCGAGGCCGGCGTCAGTGCCTCGCCCGCCCTGATCGCCGCGGCCGAGGACTGGGCCGCGCAAGGTGCGACGCCGGTGCATCTGGCGGTGGACGGCCGCCACGCCGCCGCCATGGCGCTGGCCGACCCGATCCGCCCCGAGGCGGCCGAGGCCATCGCCGAGCTGCACGGGCTGGGCCTGCAGACCGCGATGATCTCGGGCGACGTGCAGGCCACGGCCGAGGCGGTGGGCCGCAAGCTGGGCATCGACCGGGTGACCGCCGGCGTCCTGCCGGAAGGCAAGCTGCAGGCCATCCGCGAGATGGGACCGGGCACGGTCTTCGTCGGCGACGGCATCAACGACGCCCCGGCGCTGGCCGCGGCCGAGACCGGCATCGCCATCGGCACCGGCACCGATGTCGCCATCGAATCGGCCGAGGTGGTGCTGGTCGGCGGCGATCCGGCGGGCGTGGCGCGGGCGGTCCGCTTGTCACGCAACGTCATGCGCAATATCCGGCAGAATCTGTTCTGGGCCTTCGGCTACAATGCCGCCCTGATTCCCGTGGCCATGGGGGGGCTGGTACCCTTCGGCGGGCCGCAATTGTCACCCATGCTGGGGGCCGGGGCGATGGCACTCTCCTCGGTCTTCGTGGTCAGTAACGCGTTGCGATTGAGGCGTGCCGGATGATCCTGAGAGCCCTTGTCCTGTTCCTGGCGCTGGCCGTCGCCCCGGTCGCCGCGGCCGCGCCGTTGCGCATCCTCGCCTTCGGCGACAGCCTGACCGAGGGCTACGGCCTGCCCGCCCGCGACGGGCTGGTGCCGCAACTGCAGGCCTGGCTGAAGGCGCGGGGGCATGACGCGGTGGTGCTGAACGGCGGGCTATCCGGCGACACCACCGCCGGCGGGCGGGTGCGGATCGGCTATTCGCTGGTCCGCCACAAGCCCGACGCGGTGATCGTCGAGCTGGGCGGCAACGACCTGCTGCTGGGCTTCACCCCGGACATGGCCGAGGACAATCTCGATTCGATCCTCGAACAGGCGGGCAAGGGCGGCAGGCCGCTGCTGCTGGTCGGCATCGCCCTGCCCGACGCGGACGCCCCGCAGCGCGAGGAATGGGCCGGGATCTGGCCGCGCCTCGGCACCCGGCACGGGGCGCTGGTGCTGGATAACCTGTACCAGCCGCTCTACGACGGTCCGGGCGAGGCCTATATGTCCTTGCTGCAAAGCGATGGGCTGCATGCCTCGGCCCAAGGGGTCAGGCTGATCGTCGAGACGCTGGGGCCGAAGGTCGAGGAACTGATCGCCGAGACCGAAGCCCGGCGTTGATACCCCTTGGGGCCGGCCGCCAGCCACAGGGCGGCTCCGTTCCGATTGCGGGCCAGACCGACGCAGGCGCTGGTCCCGCCCCCACCCGCAAGCCGGTCTGGGACGGATCAGGTCCGGATATGCAAAAGCCCCGCCGGTGAAGGCAGGGCGCATCGCATCCGCGACGAGGTCTCAAGAGGGGGCCTCGAATCGACTGGCCCCTTCCCGGAACCGGCGGATCAGGCTTTCGCCAGCTCGCGCTTGATCTTCAGGGCGCGGTCCGACAGCTCGACATCCTTGGCTTTCGCCAGGAAGGCGTCGAGGCCGCCGCGGTGGTCGACCGAGCGCAGCGCCGCGGCCGAGATGCGCAGCTGGTAGCTGCGGCCCAGCTTTTCCGACAGCAGCGAGACTTCGTTCAGGTTCGGCAGAAACCGACGACGAGTCTTGTTGTTGGCGTGGGAGACGTTGTTGCCGCTCATCGGGCCCTTGCCGGTCAGTTCGCAAACGCGCGACATGATCTTGTTCCTTCGATTCGATCCTGCACGGGCGTGGGCCCGCAATATGAAAGGGCGCCGCGTGGCAGCGCCCGGAAATCCGTTTGCGGGGGATAAAGCCAGACGGGCGGCGCGTCAAGCCTTTTTGCCCCGGTTTTCCGCCCTGCCGCCGCAGTCCACGGCGGCGACGCGCGCCGCCTCGTGGCGGATCAGCGCCTGCTTGCGCCACAGCCCGCCGCCATAGCCGGTCAGCCCGCCATCCGCGCCGATCACCCGATGGCAGGGAATCACCACCGCGATCTGGTTCGCGCCATTGGCCCGCGCCACGGCACGGATCGCCGAGGGCCGGCCGATGCGTCGCGCCAGTTCGGCATAGCGGATGGTGGTGCCGGGCGGAATGCGCTGCAATTCCTGCCAGACCTGCCGCTGGAAATCCGTACCATGCAGGGCCAGCGGCAGATCGAAAGCCGACCGTTCACCGGCGAAATAGCCGGCGACCTGCGCCTCGGTCCGGTCGGTGACGGCGGTGCGGCCGGAAACGATGCCGCCTTTGGCGGCAAGGCGGCGCAGCTCGGCCGGCAGCGCTTCGCGTTCCTGGAATTCCAGCAGGTGCAGCCGCTCCCGGTCGGCGACCGCGATCATGCCGCCCAGCGGTGTGTCGATCCAGGCGGCCGCAAGCTCGGCCACCCCGTGCGGCGGCCCCAGCAGCGCAGCCAGCATCGCGCCGGCATCCGCCTGCGGGTCAGGCCCGGCGCTCATGCGCCTGTCGCCCGGCGATCGGCGAATCGCATTCGGCGGCGCCCAGCCAGTCGAGCATCCGCGCCGCCGTCGAATCGGGATCGCTCTCGCCCCGCGCCACGGCATCGCCCAGCTCGCGCAAGCGGGCGCGCACCTCGGGCCGGTCGAGCCGCGCCAGCAGCCCGGCGCGCAGTTCCGACAGGAACCAGTGCCGCGCCTGCTCGGCCCGGCGGCTGGCGAAATGCCCGTGCTCGCGCCGCCAGTCGGCAAGCCAGGTCATGCTGGCCCAGGCCTTGTCCAGCCCGTCGCCGGTATAGGCCGAGACCGGCAGCGCCTTGGGGAATCCCTCGGGGTCGTAGGGGCGCTTGCGCAGCAGCCGCAACGCCCCGGCATAATCGGCGACGGTGCGCATGGCGGTCTCGCGCAGCTCGCCATCGGCCTTGTTGACCAGGACGATATCGGCGATCTCCATGATGCCGCGCTTGACGCCCTGCAGCTCGTCGCCGCCCGCCGGGGCGAGCAGCAGGATGAACAGGTCGGACATCTCGGCCACCAGCGTCTCGGATTGCCCGACGCCCACGGTCTCGATCAGCACCACGTCAAAGCCCGCCGCCTCGCAAAGCCGCACGGTTTCGCGGGTGCGGCGCGCGACGCCGCCCAGTTCGGCGCGCGAGGGCGAGGGGCGGATGAAGGCGTTGGGATCGCGCGACAGCGTCTCCATCCGGGTCTTGTCGCCCAGGATCGAGCCGCCCGACCGCGCCGAGCTGGGATCGACGGCCAGCACCGCGACCTTGAGGCCCTGCCCGGTCAGCAGCTTGCCGAAGGCCTCGATGAAGGTGGACTTTCCGACCCCCGGCGTGCCCGACAGACCGATGCGCAGCGCCTGCCGCTCGGGCAGTTCGGCAAGCAGCGCCACGGCGCGGGCGCGGTGGTCGGGGCGGGTGCTTTCGATCAGCGTGATCGCGCGGGACAGCGCGCGGCGATTGCCCTGCATCAGGGGTTCGGTCAGTTCGTCCATGGCCATCCCGGCAGCATCCTTGCGACGCGGGCGCCGACTGCCCCGCATCCCCGTGGATATGGGCACAGGCCCGTCATGTAAACGCCGACGGTTGTGGCGGATCGGCGCGGGCGGTAAGTCTGGCCCCGGAAACGGAGCGGGACGATGCTGACACGGCGGGCGATTCTGGCCGGGATGGCGGCGATGGCGGCGGCGCCCGGCATGGCGGCCCCGGCGCTGCAATTGCTGATGGTCCGGCGCAAGGGCTGCGTCTATTGTGCGCAATGGGATCGCGAGATCGCCCCGATCTATGCCCGCCACCCCGAAGGCCGCGCCGCACCGCTGCTGACGGTGGACCTGGACGGACCCTATCCCGACGGCCTGGCGCTGGCGCGGCGGCCCTGGCTGACGCCCACCTTCATCCTGCTGCAGGGCGGGGTCGAACGGGCGCGATTCGAGGGCTATCCGGGGCGCGAGCGGTTCTTCGACGTGTTGCGCGACATGCTGGCCCAGGCGGCGGCTTAAGATGGCCGGCCAAGGCTTTCGCCTTGCGCCGCTTTGGGTTATCCGGGCTTACAGTAAGGACTTCCTATACACGGGTCAGCCATGCACGACATCCGCGCCATCCGCGAAAACCCCGCCGCATTCGACACCGCGCTTGCAATGCGCAACATGGCCCCGGTTTCGCCCGAGATCCTGTCGCTGGATGCCGACCGCCGCTCCCGCATCAGTGCGGCAGAAACCGCGCAGGCCGAGCAGAACCGCGCCAGCAAGGAGGCCGGTGCCGCCAAGGGCCGCGGCGACGAGGCCGAGTTCCAGCGCCTGCGCGCCCTGGTCACCGCCAAGAAGGACGAGACCGCCCGCCTGCAAGCCGAGGCCGGCGCGCTGGACGCCAAGCTGCGCGAGCTGCTGCTGACCATTCCGAATCTGCCGCTGGACAGCGTGCCGCCGGGCGCGGACGAGAACGACAATGTCGAGATCCGCCGCTGGGGCGAGCCGCGCCAATTCGACTTCGCCCCGCGCGAGCATTTCGAGATCGAGGGCGTCAGGCCCGGCATGGATTTCGAAACCGCGGCGAAGCTGTCGGGCGCTCGTTTCGTGCTGCTTTCGGGCGGCGTCGCCCGCATCCACCGGGCGCTGGCGCAGTTCATGCTGGATCTGCACAGCGAGGAACACGGGCTGGCCGAGACCTGGACCCCGGTGCTGGTGCTCTCGGAGATGATGGAGGGCACCGGCCAGCTGCCGAAATTCGGCGAGGACAGCTATCAGACCCGCGAGGGCTGGTGGCTGATCCCGACCGCCGAGGTGACGCTGACCAATACCGTGAACGGCGATCTGGTCGATCATGCCAGCCTGCCGCGGCGCATGGTGGCGCATAGCCAGTGCTTCCGTTCGGAAGCCGGCAGCGCCGGCCGCGACACTTCCGGAATGCTGCGCCAGCACCAGTTCGAGAAGGTCGAGATGGTCTCGATCACCGATGCGGAATCGGGGGTCGCGGAACATGCCCGCATGACCCGCTGCGCCGAGACGGTGCTGGAGCGGCTGGGCCTGCCCTATCGCACCATCGTGCTGTGCGGCGGCGACATGGGCTTCGGCGCCCGCATCACCCATGACCTGGAAGTCTGGCTGCCCGGGCAGGACCGTTATCGCGAGATTTCCAGCGTCAGCTATTGCGGCGATTTCCAGGCCCGGCGCATGAATGCCCGCTATCGCCCCGAGGGCGGCGGCAAGCCGGAATTCGTGCATACGCTGAACGGCTCGGGCCTGGCGGTGGGGCGCACGCTGATCGCGGTGCTGGAAAACGGCCAGCAGGCCGACGGCTCGGTCCTGCTGCCCGAGGCGCTGCACCCCTATCTGCGCGGCAAGACCCGGCTGGGCGCCGACGGCACGCTGGCGTGACTTAACAAAAGATAAATCGCGCGAAACCCGCTGCGAGCGGGCGGCGTTTCCAACCATGTCTCGCGCGGGCCCGATCCTTCTGCTGCTAGCGGTGCTGGTCTTCTTGGCCAGTTCGCTGGCCTATGCGCTGGCACCGTCGCCCCCTGCCCCGGCCGTCCCGGGCGGCGGCGATGCCGCCGCGCTGCTGCACGGGCTTCCCTCTGGCCGTCAGGCGGTGGACCTGCCCGGCCTGTTCCTCCAGCCCAAGAACCCCGGGATGATGGCGCTGCTGGGCTTGACCTGGGCGGCGCTCGGCTTTCACGCGGCCCGGCGCCTGGCCAAGGCGGAGCGGATGCGGCAGGCCCGGCTGTCGCCCCTTGACGAAGCCAGCGAGGCGCCGCCGGAGGTCGGCCCGCCGCTGCCGCGCGACATGCTGCAACTGCACGGCCGCGATGACACCCTGCAAGAGCATGGGCCGCTGATCCTGGGCCTGCTGGCCGGCGCGCTCTGGCCCTGGCTGCTGGGGGCCTATCCGCTGACCGCCTTTCTGCTTTCGGCATTGATGCTGGCCTGTTTCCTGGCCGCAGCCCTGCGCGGCGTGCGCGAGGGGCTGCTGGTGCATCGCAGTTCCGCGCTGGGTTTCGTGGCGGGCTGGGGGCTGCTGGTCTGCTTCGCCGCCTTCACCTCGCTGCTGCGCGACCGGCTGGGCGCCCCGCAAGAGGTGGCGGCGGTGATCGCCATGCTGATCGGCTCGGTCGCGGCGGTCAGCGTGCAATTGCGCATGCCGAAGCGGATCGGCTTCAGCGTGGCGCTGATCTGGGGGCTGATCGGCATTGCCGCCAACACCGTCACCACCGATGCCGCCATCGCCACGGTGACGGTGATCGCCATCGCCATCATCGCCGTGGCGCTGGTGCGGGTGACGACCTAGGCGCTGCCCTTCGGCTTCTGCCGGTGCTTGTGCTTGGACAGCGCGCCGGACTGGCTGATCTTGCTGGCCTTGTCCTTGTAAGGGTTCTTGCTGCCCTGATCGCGGAAGGTCAGCCGGATCGGCGTGCCGGGCATGTCGAAATCGGCCCGCAGCCCGTTCACCAGATAGCGCTGATAGCTGTCGGGCAGCTTGTCGGTATGGGTCGCCATGACCACGAAGGCCGGCGGCCGGGTCTTGACCTGGGTGATATAGCGCAGCCGGATGCGGCGGCCGCCCGGCGCGGGTGGCGGATGCGCCTCGGTCATCGCGCCCAGCCACTGGTTCAGCCGCGCGGTGGGGACGCGGCGGTTCCAGACTTCATGCGCCTTCAGGATGGCGTTGTGCAGCCGGTCCAGCCCCTTGCCGGTGCGGGCCGAGACCGTGACCAAGGGCGCGCCCTTCAGCTGCGGCAACAGCCGCTCGAAAGCCTCGCGCAGTTCCTTGAGCTTCTCGGGCTTGTCCTCTTCCAGGTCCCATTTGTTCGCGGCCACGACGACGGCGCGGCCCTCGGTTTCGGCGAAATCGGCGATGCGCAGGTCCTGCTGTTCGAAGGGGATACCCACGTCCAGAAGCACCACCACCACCTCGGCGAAGCGCACGGCGCGCAGGCCGTCGGCGACGGAAAGTTTTTCCACCTTGTCGGTGACGCGCGCCTTCTTGCGCATCCCGGCGGTGTCGAAGATGCGGACCGGCGTGCCCATGAAATCGGCGCTGACGCTGATCGAATCGCGGGTGATGCCGGCCTCGGGGCCGGTCAGCAGGCGGTCCTCGCCCAGGATCTTGTTGATCAGCGTCGATTTCCCGGCATTCGGCCGGCCGATCACCGCAATCTGCAGGGGCTTCGCGGCCGAGGGACGCCAATCCTCGATCTCCTCGTCGCCATCCTCGACGGCAACGTCGGTCTCGGGCGCCTGCTGGACGTTCTGCGCCTCGAAGGCTTCGGCCAGCGGCTGCAAGGCGCGATAAAGATCGTCCATCCCCTCGCCATGTTCGGCCGAGATGCGCAGGGGCTCGCCCAGGCCAAGCGCATAGGCTTCCATCGCCCCCGCCTCGCCCGCCCGGCCCTCGGCCTTGTTGGCGGCCAGGATGACGTGCTTGGCCCGCTTGCGCAGGATATCGGCGAAATATTCGTCGGCCGCCGTCACGCCCACCCGGGCGTCGATCACGAACAGGCAGACATCGGCCTCATCGACCGCGCGCTCGGTCAGGCGGCGCATCCGGCCTTGCAGGCTGTCGTCCTCGGCAATCTCGAGCCCGGCCGAATCGACGACGATGAAGCGCAGGTCGCCCAGCCGCCCCGCCCCCTCGCGCAGGTCGCGGGTCACGCCGGGCTGGTCGTCGACCAGGGCCAGGCGCTTGCCGACAAGACGGTTGAACAGCGTGGACTTGCCGACATTGGGACGCCCGACAATGGCGAGGGTGAAGCTCATCTGTATGCGATCAACTGGCCGTCATGGGTGACGACGTAAAGGGTCTGGCCCGCGACGGCCGGCGCCGCGGCGGCGCCGCCCGGGATCTCGGCGGTGCCGATCAGCGCGCCCGAGGCGGGATCGAAGACGCGCAGATAGCCGTCCGACGAGGCGAGGTAAAGCTTCGATCCCGCCAGCACCGGACCGTAATGGTTCCAGACCTTGTCCTGTTTGCGGATGATCTGCTTGGTGAAATAGGGCAGCTTCTGCGCCCAGACCCGTGCGCCGTTGGCGGCGTCGAGCCGCAACAGCTGCGCCTGGTCGTTCACCAGGAAGACCGAGTTCCCGGCCGGCACCACCGGGCTCGATGCGCCCTCGCGCGCCTCCCATTTCATCGCGCCGGTGGCCAGCTCGAAGGCGGCGACCCGGCCCGAGCTGGTGCCGGCATAGACCGTGCCGCCCGCGATCACCGGATCGCCGGTCACGTCGCGGAAATAGCCCACCGCACGGCCCAGGCGCTGGCCGGCGACATTGGCGGTCCAGATCTGGCTGCCGCTGGCGCCGTCCACGCCCATCAGCTCGCCCGTGGCGAAGGGGAAGACGACGGTCGAGCCCGAGACGGCCGGCGCCGCGACGCCCATCACCCCGGCCATGCCGTCATTGCCGAAGGCCCGCCACAGCACCTTGCCGTCATTGGCGCGCACCGCCCAGCCGGTGGCGTCGCGGCCCAGCACATAGACGACACCGTCCTGCACCGTGGGCGCGCCGCTGATCGGCGCATCGACCTTTTGCCGCCAGACCACGCCGCCGGTGCGGGCGTCCAGCGCCACCAGCTCGCCATAGCCGGTGGTGGCAAAGACGCGGTTGCCCTCGAAGGCCAGGCCGCCGCCCGAGACGCTGCGGTCGGATTCGCCGCCGGGCCGCAGGTCGCGGCTCCAGACCCGGCCGCCGCCGGTGCTGGTGGCGGTCACCGTGGACTGGCTGTCCAAGGCAAAGACCAGGCCCGCCGCGACGATCGGGGCGGCGGCGACGCGGTGGCGGCGATCCGAAGGCTGGCCGATGCTCGTCGCCCAGATGCGGCTGGTGCCGGCGCCGATCGCCATGTTGCCCGAGACATGGGCCGCGTTGCCGGCGCGCTGCGGCCAGTCGCTGTTGCCGCGCACCGCCGGCAGCGACAGGGCGGTGGTGATGGGCGCGGCGGTGCCCTCGACCACGGGGCCGTCGGGCGACAGCACCGCGCGCGGGTCCAGCCGTTCGCCCGACAGGACGGTTTCGCGTTGCTGGCAGGCCGAAAGGGCGGTCAGCCCGGCCAAAGCGGCGATCAGGGGCAGCCTCGTCATCGCTCTCTCCTCTATCCGGGCCGGGCGTGAGGTCGGAAACCCGGCCGCGGGCGCAGTTTCTTGTCTTGCCGGCGGTGCCGGGCTTCAGTTGGCGCCGGGGGCCGGCATGGTCTGCGGGCCGGGGCCCTCGGCGCGGTCGGGCTCGGCGCCCAGGGTGATCATCATCTCGGAAAGACGGCGGCGCAAGGGTTCGGACAGCCCGTCCTTTTGCTGGATCTGGCCGATCAGCATCACCGCGTCCTCCTTGCGGCCGGCGCCGATCAGCGCCACGGCCTTCTGTTCCAGTGCCAGCAGCTCGAAGGGCGCGCCGGGCTTGGACAGCTCGGCCAGGACGCGGTCGCGCTCGGCCGCGTCCATCGCCGGGCCGGCGGCCATCACCGCCTTGAGCATGGCCAGGTCATGCAGCACCGCATCCCCCTCGACGCCCTTGGCCGCGGCCTTGAGCCGCTCGGCCGCCTGCTGGGTCAGCCCGGCCTCGGCCTCGGCCCCGGCGGCCAGCATCTCGGACAGCAGCTTGCGGCTGGCAGAGCCCTGCGGATCGACGGCGGACAGCGCCGCCACCCGGTCCTCGGCCTCGCGCGCGGTCAGGATGGCGTCGCCCCAGCTCTGGGCCTTCGCCTCGTCCTGGTTGCGCGCATATTCGCGCCAGGCGGCGCCGCCGACGATGCCCAGGATCACCAGGATGGCGATCCAGCCATAGCGGCGGAACAATCCGAACAGCCGGTCGCGGCGCAGATCCTCGGTGACCTCGTCGATGAAGCTGTCGTTCTGATTGGCCATGTCGCCCCCGGGAAGTTCTTTGGCGCTGTTCTATACGCGGTTTCACCCGTTTGCCAATGGCGGGACGCGCCGGGCCTGCCGGAAGGCCGAGGCGCTGTAGATCGCCAGCGCCGCCCAGATCATCGCGAAGGCGATCATGTGCCAGCGGGTGAACGCCTCGCCGAACAGCAGCACCGCGCAAAGGAACTGCAGCGTCGGGTTCAGGTAGAACATCAGCCCCAGCGTCGCCATGCCGACCCGGCGCGCGGCATAGCTGAACAGGATCAGCGGCACCGCCGTGATCACCCCCGAGGCGGCCAGCAGCAGCGAGACGGGCAGATCGGCGCCGAACCGCATCGGTTCGGCCACCCCGGCCGGCAGCAGCCCCAACGCCTGCAGGACCAGCCAGCCCGCGGCCAGCGGCGTCAGCAGCGCCACTTCGGCCGCCACCGACAGCACCGGGCCCAGTGGCAGCGATTTCTTGATCGCGCCGTAAAGCACGAAGGTGACGGCGAGGCCCAGGCTGATCCAGGGCGCCACGCCCAGGCCCCAGGTCAGCAGCGCCACGGCGAAGCCCGCCAGCAGCACGGCCATGGCCTGCGCCCGGCTCAGCGCCTCGCCAAACATCAGCACGCCGGCGACCACAGCCATCAGCGGAAAGATGTAATAGCCCAGCGAGCTTTGCACGACATGGCCGGCCTGCACCGCCCAGATGAACAGCCCCCAGTTCAGCGACACGGTCAGCGCCGCCAGCACGATGCGCCCGACATGCGGGCCGGTCAGCGCCCCGCGCAGTTCGCGCAGCCGGCCCTGCACGGCCAGCACCGCCAGGAACAGCAGCAGCGACCACAGGGTCCGATGCGCCAGCACCTCGACCACCGGCACCTCGGACAAGGCGCGGTAGAAGATCGGCGACAGGCCCCAGGTCACGCAGACCCCGATCATCGCCCAGAAACCCTTGCTCCATTCGCTCATGCGCAGCCCCTTTCCATCCGCCCAGCCATGCGGCCGATTCGCGGCCGGGGCAAGGGGGCCGCTTCCGGCGGTGATGGGGCTCAAGCAACGAAAAAGGCCCGCCGGGCGGGCGGGCCTTGATGCGGTGTCCCGACGGGGATCAGAGGCGCGAGGCCACGTTTTCCCAATTCACCAGATTGCTCAGGAAGTTCTCCAGATATTTCGGCCGGGCGTTGCGGAAGTCGATGTAATAGCTGTGCTCCCACACGTCGCAGCCCAGAAGCGCGGTCTGGCCGAAGCAAAGCGGGTTCACGCCGTTCTCGGTCTTGGTGACCTTCAGGCTGCCGTCCTTGTCCTTGACCAGCCAAGCCCAGCCCGAGCCGAACTGCCCGGCGCCGGCCTCGGCGAATTTCTTCTTGAACTCGTCCACCGAACCGAAGGCTTCGGTCAGGGCCTTTTCCAGCGCACCCGGGATGGCGCCCGGATTCGGGCCCATCATTTCCCAGAACTGCGCGTGGTTCCAGTGCTGGCTGGCATTGTTGAAGATACCGTTCTGCGCCACCGCGCCCGACTGGTAGGTGCCCTTGACGATGTCCTCGAGGCTCTTGCCTTCCCACTCGGTGCCGGCCACCAGCTCGTTCAGCTTGTCGACATAGGCTTTGTGGTGCTTGTCGTGGTGGTATTCCAGCGTCTCCTTGGACATGCCGCCAGCGGCCAGCGCGTCGTGAGCATAGGGAAGATCGGGAAGCGTGAAGGCCATTTTCGATTTCCTTTCCAACGGTTTCGGATTGTGTTCTGGCACAGGAGCCAGTCGGGGAAAAGCCCTGTCGGCCGCTAAACGCCTTCAACGCGGCGCGGGTTCCGGCCCTAGCCGTCGCCGGGCGAGCCGCAGACGCCGCTGCCGGTCATGACGTTGTCATAGCCCTGCGCGACGGCGGTGACCGAGGCCGTGCCGTCGGATTTGCGCACCATCAGCCGGTAGTCCAGCCGCTCGGTCCGCTGGCCCGAGGCGTTGCGCACCCCGGCCAGCGCCCAGCCATAGCTGCGGCTGCGGCGGTCGTCGGCGGTGATCCTTGCCTCGATCGGGTGGCCAAGCAGGTTCTGCAGGATCGGGTCGAAGACCTCGATCCGGCCCTGGCGCGGGCCGGAGGTCTGGCGGGTCAGCATGATGAATTCCGGCACCCAGCCGGTGCCGCTTTCGTCAAGGATCTGGCACATCATCACCACCGGCGGTTCCTGCGCGAGATCCTGCGCCCGCAGGGCCGGGGCCGGCAGCAGCAGGCCGGCAAGGAAAAGGGCGGGCAGGATCAGGGCGGGACGCATGGAATCAACCGGATGGCTTTTGCCTCCCATCCATACGCCGCCCTGCCGCCGCCACAAGCCCCCGTCCGGACCCGCGGCGCGGAACTAGCGCGGGTCGAGCTGCGTGCCCGGCGCCGCGGCGCCGGTCAGGATGCCGCGCAGGTAGTCGGCCACCGAACGGAAGCCGATCAGCACATAGCCGCCCGGCTCGCGCCAGATGCCGCAGGCGACCTGGGCGGCGCGGGTGCGGCGCAGCCCGTCCTCGGGCATGGCCGCCAGGTCGGTCGGGCAAAGCTTCGCCAGCACGTCCAGCGCCCTGGCGCCCTGGATGCGGAACGCGGCGCGCATGTCGCTGACGTCCAGCACCAGCGCGTGTTCGGTGGACAGCGCGTCCTGCAGCGCCGCCAGCGCCTCGGCCGTCTCGGCCCGCGGCAGCACCAGCAGCAGCTCGTCCGGCGACATCCAGCCCAGCGACCGGCGGCCATCGGTGGTGATGCGGCCCCGTTCGGGCAGCGCCACCCCGGCGGCCGCGGCGATGGCCTCGCCCGCGCGCGCCAGGTCGGCGCGGATCTGGATCATGCCCCAGTCCTGCACCTGAGAGATCTTTGCCAGTGCCTCAGCCATTCGCCCGGCTCCCTTCCTTGTCGTAGAAGACCGGATCGCAGATCCGCGCCTTGTAGCTTTCCTGACCCGCGACCGGGAATTCCAGCACCTCGCCCATGCGCTCGGGGCCGTTCTGCACCAGGCCCATGGCGATGGGCTTCGACAGCGTCGGCGACATATAGGTCGAGGTCACGCGGCCCTGGGTGTTGCGCTGGCCGTTCGGGTTGACGCCATCGGCCACCGCATAGACGCCATCGGGCAGCACCCGGCCGTCGACGCTTTCCAGCCCCACCAGCTTCCAGCGCCGGGGATCGGTCATGTGGCTGCGTTCCTGGGCCCGCTTGCCGATATAGTCGGCCTTCTTCTTGCTGATCGCCCAGGTCAGGCCCAGATCCTGCGGGATCACCGTGCCGTCGGATTCGTCGCCGATCATGATGAACCCTTTTTCGGCGCGCATGACGTGCATGGCCTCGGTGCCGTAGGGGGTGACATCCAGGTCGCGGCCGGCCTCATGCAGCTTTTCCCACAGCTCCAGCCCCCGGTTCGCGGGCACCGCCACCTCGAAGGACAGCTCGCCCGAGAAGCTGATGCGATAGACCCGGGCGGGGATGCCGGCGATCTCGCCCTCGGCCCAGCCCATGAAGGGCAGCGCCTCGGCCGACAGGTCCATGCCGCCCAGCCGTTCCAGCAGCACGCGGGCTTTGGGGCCGACCACGGCGACCTGCGCCCATTGCTCGGTGACGTTGGCGGTATAAACCTTCCAGTCCCACCATTCGCATTGCAGCCAGTCTTCCATATGGCCGTGCATGCGGTCGGCGCCGCCGGTGGTGGTGTGCACCAGCCAGGTGTCCTCGGACAGGCGCGCGGCGACACCGTCGTCCACCAGGAAGCCGTTCTCGTTGCAGATCAGGCCATAGCGGCACTTGCCGACCGGCAGCGTCGACATCATGCCGGTATACATCATGTCGAGGAACCTGCCCGCATCCGGGCCCTTGACGATGATCTTGCCCAGCGTCGAGGCGTCGAGCGTGCCGACGCTGGCCCGCACCGCGCGGATCTCGCGCGCCACCGCGTCGCCATGGCTTTCGCCGGATTTCGGATAGCAATAGGGGCGGCGCCAATGGCCGACCGGCTCGAAAAAGGCGCCGCGGCTTTGGTGCCAGCCATGCATCGGGGTCTTGCGCAGCGGCTGGAACACCTCGCCCCGCGCCTCGCCGGCGATGGCGCCCAGCGTCAGCGGCGTATAGGGCGGGCGGAAGGTCGTGGTGCCGGTGGCCGGGATCGGCTGGTTCAGCGCATTGGACAGCACCGCAAGGCCGTTGATGTTGCTGACCTTGCCCTGGTCGGTCGCCATGCCAAGGGTGGTATAGCGCTTGGTATGCTCGACGCTGTGATAGCCTTCCTGCGCGGCCAGTTCGACATCCGAGACCTTCACGTCGTTCTGGAAGTCGAGCCACATCTTGAACTTCATCTTGCGGGTGGCGTGGGCCGGCATGACCCAGACCGGCATGGTCGCGGCTTCCGCCGCCGCGCCGGTCAGTTCGGGGACCAGCAGATCGCCCGCCGCCGCGCCGACGCAGCTGGCCATCGCCTTGCCGTCGGCGCCGGTCGGCGGCCGGTTCGGGTCGGGGGCGAACATCGACTGCGCGTCCGACCAATTCAGCTTGCCGCCGCAATGGCTCCACAGATGCACGACCGGCGACCAGCCGCCGGACATGGCGACGCAATCGGCAGCCACCGTCTCGGTCACCTCGCCCGAGCCGGAATGGGCGCAGATCTTGACCGCTTCGACGCCCTGGCCGCCCTTGATGCCGGCGATGGCGCTGCCGGTCAGGATGCGCACGCCACGGGCGCGAACCGCCGCGGGCAGCGCGCCGCCGGCGGAGCTGCGGGCGTCGATCACCACCGGCACCTCCAGCCCCGCATCCAGCGCCGCCAGCGCGGTGCGATAGGCGTCGTCGTTATTGGTGACGATGACGATGCGGCGGCCGGGCGCCACGCCGTAATTGTCGATATAATCGCGCACGGCCGAGGCCAGGATGACGCCCGGCACGTCGTTGCCGGCAAAGCTCAGCGGCCGCTCCAGCGCGCCCGTGGCGACGATGACATGGCCGGCGCGGATGCGCCACAGGCGCTGGCGCGGAATGCCGGCGTTCGGGTCGTGATCGGCCAGCGATTCCCGCGCCAGCAGATAGCCGTGGTCGTATAGCCCGGTCGCCTGGGTCGAGCGGCGCAGGGTGACGTTGGCCATGCCGCGCAGTTCGGCCAGCAGCGCATCAAGACGGGCCTGGCCTTCGGCATGGTCGGTGGGGGTGCGGCCGCCGAAATGCGGCGTCTGCTCGACCAGCCAGACCGACTTGCCGTCGCGGGCCGCGTCACGGGCGGCGGTCAGGCCGGCGATGCCGCCGCCGACCACCACCACATCCACATGGGCATAGGCCTGTTCATACTTGTCCGGATCGGCCTCGGTCGGGGCCTTGCCCAGACCGGCCGAGCGGCGGATGATCGGCTCGAACACATGCTTCCAGAACGGGCGCGGATGCATGAAGGTTTTGTAATAGAAGCCCGCCGGGAAAAAGCGATACATCCAGTTGTTGATCGCGCCGATATCGGCGTTCAGGCTGGGCCAGCAGTTCTGCGCGGTGGTGACCATGCCGCCGACCAGCGGCGTGGTGGTGGCGCGCTGGTTCGGCTCGAACCGGCCGCCCTGGCCCAGGCCCAGCAGCGCGTTCGGTTCCTCGGCCCCCGAGGCGATGGGGCCGCGCGGCCGGTGATACTTGAAGCTGCGGCCCATCATCAGCTGGCCGTTCGCCAGCAGGGCCGAGGCCAGGGTATCGCCCACCAGGCCGCGCATCTGGCGGCCGTCGAAGCGGAAGGGCAGTTGATAGGCGCGGTCGATCAGGCGGCCGCCGCGCGGCAGGCGGAAGGGTCCGGTCTCGGTCATGCGTTCAGGCTTTCGGCGGGGGTGTCAGCGGGCGTTTCGCCGGGGTTTGCGGCGGCGGTCTCGGTCCAGTCGGGCTGCCAGTCGGGGCGTGCCGCCCGGATCGCGGCGACGATCCCGGGCGTCGGATGCGGGGTCTGGGCGCTATAGGTGCCGAAGACCTGCAGCGTGGCGGTGTCGCGCGCCGCCAGGAACCACTTGCCGCAGCCATAGGCATGGCGCCAGCGTTCGAAATGCACGCCCTTGGGGTTCTTGCGGGCGAACAGATAGGTCTCGAATTCCTCGTCCGTCGAACCGGGGCCGAAGCGCTTCAGATGGGCTTCGCCACCCGGCTGCAGCTCGGTTTCCTCGGCCGCGACGCCGCAATAGGGACAGGTCAGGATCAGCATCGGGTCACTCCTTCGGCGGCAAATGGCGCACGCGATCCTTGGCCCGGACGGTCGGCCGGGCGCGCGTGGCGAGATCGGGAAACGGGCATCGGTCGGCATGGCCCGACACGCGCGCCCGGCCATGAGACACGGGCAAGGCAGGCGCCTTGGGCGCAGGGATCGGGCGGATGCCGGCGGCAGGATCCATGGCACGGCACGGCTGGCCGGTGTGGAGGCTGCGGACGGAAAAGGAAAGCAGGCGGCCGAGGCTGGCTGCGGCAAGGCCGGGCCGGGCGCCGGGCCGGACGCCGGACAGACCGGCGCGGCGCATCATCGCGGCAGGCCGGACATGGCCGGGAACCGAGGGGCGGAAGGCCCCCCGGTCCTTGGCAGGGAAGGCGCCTTGCGGCGCCTGGGCGGTCGCCTTAGTTGGTGGAAGGCGCCGCGGGTTCGGCCGGAGCCGGAGTCGCAGGCTCGGCCGGAGCCGGGGTTGCGGGCTCGGCGGGAGCAGTGGGTTCGACAGAGACGGCCCCGTCATCGACAGGCGCCGGCTCGGTTGCCGCGGCCGGTGCGTCGGTCGGTTCGGTCGTCGCTGCGGGCTCGGTGCCCGATGACATGAACCAGTAAATGACCACCAGCACGACGACGATGACGCCGGCGATGAGCCAGAGGTTGCTCTTGTTCTGTTCGGCCATGAAGAAAACTCCTTGGTCATGGTGACGTGCAACCTAAATTCGCAAGTGCAGCAAGAGTTTCCCATGGGTTGCGCGAAATTTTCCGCCGCCAGCGCAGGATGGGCGGAAACCGGCCAATGGCGGCCGGGCGCAGGCAGGATCCCGCGCGCTTTCGCCATCAGTGCGCCACCCCCGCGGCGACGCTCTCGTCGATGAAGCGGCCCTCGATGAACCGGTTCAGGCCGAAGTCCTTGGCCAGCGCCCCCGGCTGGCCCTTGGCCAGCAGTTCCGCCATCGCCCAGCCCGAGCCGGGGATGGCCTTGAACCCCCCGGTGCCCCAGCCGCAATTGACGAAGATGTTGCCGACCGGCGTGGTCGACAGGATCGGCGAGCGGTCGCCGGTCATGTCGACGATGCCGCCCCATTGCCGCAGCATCTTCAGCCGCGACAGCATCGGGAAGGTCTCGATCAGCGCCCGCACGGTCTCCTCGACATGCTGCCACGAGCCGCGCTGGGTATAGTTGTTGAACCCGTCGGTGCCGCCGCCGATCACCATCTCGCCCTTGTCGGATTGCGACAGATAGCCATGCACGGTGTTGGCCATGATGACGATGTCGCAGCACGGCTTGATCGGCTCGGAAACCAGCGCCTGCAGCGCCAGCGATTCGATGGGCAGGCGGAAACCGGCCATCTCGGCCAGGACCGAGCTGTGGCCGGCGGCGATCAGCGCCAGCTTGTCGCATTCGATCCGGCCCTTGCCGGTGTTCACCGCCCTGACCTGGCCATTGGCGGTCTCGATGCCGGTGACCTCGCAGTTCTGGATGATGTGCATGCCCATGGCCGAGCAGGCGCGGGCATAGCCCCAGGCCACGGCGTCGTGGCGGGCGGTGCCGCCGCGCTCCTGGTAAAGCCCGCCCAGGACCGGATAACGCGGCCCGTCGATATTGATGATCGGCAGCATGTCCTTGATGCGCTTGGGGCTGACCCATTCGGTCGCCACGCCCTGCAGCTGGTTGGCATAGACGGTGCGCTTGTAGCCGCGCACCTCATGCTCGGTCTGGGCCAGCATCAGCAGGCCGCGCGGGCTGAACATGATGTTGTAATTCAGATCCTGCGACAGATTCTCGTAAAGTTTCAGCGCCTTGTCATAGATCGCCGCCGAAGGATCCTGCAAATAGTTGCTGCGGATGATGGTGGTGTTGCGGCCGGTATTGCCGCCGCCCAGCCAGCCCTTCTCGATGATGGCGACATCGGTGACGCCGAAATTCTTGCCCAGGTAATAGGCGGTGGCAAGGCCGTGGCCGCCGGCCCCGACGATGACCACCTGGTATTTCTTCTTCGGCGCGGGGCTGGTCCAGGCGCGTTTCCAGCCGGTATGCAGCCGCATCGCCTCTCGGGCGATGGCAAAGACCGAATAGCGGCCGGTGCTGGAACTTGCAGATGCGGGCATGGCGGAACCTCTTGCGACTCGACCCGTGCAGAGTGAAGCCGGGGCGGTTTTCGAGCAAGCCTGCTTGCGACGGCGTGATCGTCGAATTGCGTCAGAGGCGGGCGCAGATGTCCCGAACTTCCGGCCGCGCATTTGTCGCATGGCTTTGACTTTTTCACCGCGCCGAAACCGGCTATCACCGACGGCAGCCAAAAGGGGAAGCCGATGTTCTGGATGATCTGCGCCGCACTGGCGGGGGTGGTGGCCATCGCCATCGCCGCGCCGCTTCTGCGCCGGCAGGGCGCGGGGGCCGAGCCCGCCGCCGCCTATGACCTGCGGGTCTATCGCGACCAACTGCGCGAGGTCGGGCGCGATCTGGAACGCGGCGTGATCGACCAGGCCGATGCCGAGCGGTTGCGGATCGAGATCGGCCGCAAGGTTCTGGCCGCCGACCGGGCTCTGGAGCGCGCCGGCGGCGCCTGCCGGGCGCCGGGCGGCTGGGCGGCGCTGGTGGTGCTGGCGCTGCTGCTGGCCGGGGCCTTCCTGCTTTATCAGCGCGTCGGCCAGCCCGAACGCCCGGACGCGCCCATCGCCCGGCGTATCGCCGAGTCCCAGGCGCTTTACGAGGACCGCCCCAGCCAGGCCGAGGCCGAGGCCAAGGCGCCGAAGCCGCAACGCCCCGCGCCGGACGCCGACTATGTCGCGCTGATCGAGCGGCTGCGCGAGGCGGTGGCCAAGAACCCCGACGATCCGCGCGGCCTGGAGCTGCTGGCCGAGCACGAGGAAAAGCTGGGCAATGTCGTCGCCGCCAAGGAGGCGCAGCGCCGTCTGGTGGCGCTGAAGGGCGACACGGCCGGCGCCGAAGACCTGGCCCGGCTGGCCGGCCTGACCATCGAAGCCGCCGGCGGCCTCATCACCAGCGAGGCCGAGCAGGCGGTGGCCGGCGCGCTGCAGCGCGACCCGCACAATCCGCAGGCGCGGTTCATGGCCGGGCTGCTACACCTGCAGAACGGCCGGCCCGACCGGGCCTTCCCGATCTGGGCCGGGTTGCTGGCCGAGGGGCCGGAAAGCGCGCCCTGGATCGCGCCGATCCGCGCCGCCATCCCCGATCTGGCCTGGTTCGCCGGCCGGCCGGACTATACCCCGCCCGAACCGGCAAGCGCCGCGCCGGCGTTGCCCGGACCCGATGCCGACGCCATGGCCGCAGCCGGGGACATGACGCCCGAGCAGCGCCAGCAGATGATCGAGGGCATGGTGAAGGGGCTGGAAACCCGGCTGGCCGCCCAGGGCGGCACGCCCGAGGAATGGGCGCGGCTGATTTCCTCGCTGGTGGTGATCGGACAGAAAGACCATGCTGCCGACATCCTGGACGAGGCGCGGCAGCGTTTCTCGGCCGACCCGACCGCCCGTGCGGCGATCGAGGCGGCGGCGCAAAAGGCGGGGCTGGAATGATCTGCAACGACATCGAGGCCTTCGCCGCCGCCCTGCCCCGCACCGGCGCCCTGGCCGGGCTGGATCTGGGGACCAAGACCATCGGCGTCGCGGTCAGCGACGGGCTGCGCGGCGTCGCCTCGCCCCTGACGGTGATCCGGCGCGAGAAGTTCACCCTAGACGCGCAGGCGCTGCTGAAGATCGCCGCCGACCGGGCGCTGGTCGGGTTGGTTCTGGGCCTGCCGCGCAACATGGACGGCAGCGAGGGGCCGCGGGCGCAATCCACCCGCGCCTTCGCCCGCAACCTGGAACGGCTGACGCCGCTGCCCATCGCCTTCTGGGACGAGCGGCTGTCCACGGTCGCCGCCGAACGGGCGCTGCTGGAAGGCGACACCTCGCGCAAGCGCCGGGCCGAGGTCATCGACCAGGTGGCGGCCGGCTATATCCTGCAGGGCGCGCTGGACCGGCTGCGGCATCTGGGGTCATGACCGTCTCGACCCCCTGCATCAAGATCTGCCGCATCGACGCGGAAAGCCGGCTCTGCACCGGCTGCTGGCGCTTTCTGGACGAGATCGCGGCCTGGGGCGGGATGACGGAGGCGGAAAGGCTGGCCGTCATGGCCAGCCTGCCCGAGCGCAAGGCGCGCTTCACTTCGCCGCCGTCTGCGTCCCCAGCGTGAAGGACCACAGGAAGGTCTCGCCCGAGGCATCGTCCACGCCATCATTGTCGGTCACGGTCCAGACCGTGCCGTCCGGCGCGATCGCCATGCCCTCGACCTTGTCCTGCACATAGCCGTTCCACTGCTGCAGGTCGGGGATCAGGTCGCGCTCGACCCGCTTCTCGACCAGCGGCAGCGCACCGCCAAGCGGCGCGGGCTTCAGGCCCTGCAGCGCCACCGAAGTCACCTGCTTCAGCTTCGCCGCCGGGCCGATCAGGTTGTCGCGCTCGATCAGGTAGAGGCGCTCGTCATGGATCGCCAGTTCCGACAAGCCGACCCAGCCCTCGCCCGATTCCAGCGGATAGCGGACGCCGGACCACTCGCCGGTGGCGGGGTCGAAAGACAGCAGCTTGGTCTGGCCCTTGGGATCGTCCTTCCATTCGCGCTGCACCGCCATCCACAGCATGCCATCGCCGGCCATGGCGATGCCTTCTAGCCCGAACCGGGTCGAGCCGGCGGTCAGATCCTCGGGCAGCGCCACCTGTTGCTGCACGGCACCCTTGCCGTCGACATGCAGGATCTGGTGCGGGATCTCTTTCTCGGGATTGCCTTCCGAGGCCAGCCAGAACCCGCCCTTGCCGTCCGCGGCAATGCCTTCCAGGTCGATTGTCTCGGCCGGTTTTCCGTCCTTGCTGATCACGATCTTGTCGGTGATCGTCGCCGGGCTGCCGGCCTGGATGCGATAGATCGCCGGCTGGTTCTTGTAGGCGCTGTCGCTGACCGCGAACAGCACCGAGGAATCGGCCGGATCGAGCGTCAGACCCGACAGCGCGCCCCAGCCCAGCAGATCCTGCGACGCGATGGTCGGATAGGCCGGGGTGCCCTCGGCCCGCTCATAGATCATCACATGGGCGCGGGCGCCGCCATCCTCGCCCAGGTCGGTCTCGTTGGCGCTGGCGAACAGGTTGCGGCCGGGGATCGCCACCAGCCCCTCGGGACCGATGCCCGAGGGCAGGATCTGCCGCAGCACCGGGGCGGACGGGTCGGCCACGTCATAGACGCCGATGGCGCTGCCGCGCTCGGAACCGACGAACAGCAGCCGCGCGCCGTCGAATTCGGCATATTTCACCGCCTCGGGTTCGGCGCCCTTCTTGCCGGAACGCCCCTCGGGATAATGGCCGATGCGGACCAGCGCATGTTCGAAGGCCGGGCCGGATTCGTGGACCACCGAACCGTCGCGGTTCCAAATGGTGAAGCCGCGCGAGCCGCCCTGCCAGTCGCCCTCGTTCGCGGTGGCGAAATGGTCATTGTCCAGCCAGGCGACGGTGTCCGGCTCGCGCGGAACCGCCTTCAGGCTGCCGGTAAAGTCCAGCTTGCCGTCCTTGTCGGTGTCGATGCCGTCCAGGTCGACGCTGCCGGCGCTGAAATGCGACGCAACGGCGCCATCGGCGCCGATCACCACGATGTGGTTGTTTTCCTGCATGGTGACGACCAGGTCGCCCTGGGCGTTGAAATCGACATATTCCGGCTCGGGATCATCGGGCGCGATGCCGGCCAGGCCGGTCAGTTCGATGACCTGCTTTCCGGCGCAATCGACCTGGCCGTCCTTGACCGGCAGGCGCAGCACGAAGCCGGCGGGCAGCTGCGGGATGGCGCCGTCATTCACCTCCTCGTCGCGCTCGTTCTCGATGGCGACGGCGATCATGTCCCCCTTCGGCGACAGCGCGACCGAATCGGGCTGGCCGCCCAGGTCGCAATTCGCCACCACCTGCCCGCCGGCCAGATCGACCGAGCGCAGCACGCCCGAGGGCTTGGCATAGCTTTCCGAGGTGTTCACGCCCACAAAGGCGGTGTCACCCAGTACCACCGTGGTCGTCGGCTCGCCGTCCATGGCGATGTTGCCCAGCGGCTTCGGCGCGCGCGGGTCGGCAATGTCGATCAGGCCGATCGCACCCAGCGGGCTGTCGGAATAGATCAGCCGCTTGCCATCGGGCGTCGCGGTCATGATCTCGGCCGAGGTGGCGCGCGTCCGGTCCTCGTCCCCGGCCATGTTGTCCAGGGTGGCGAAGCTGGCGATACGGTTGAAGACCGGCTCGGCCAGGGCGGGCGAGGCCGCGGCCAGCGCGATCAACGAACAGAAGGTCAGGCGGAATGTCATGGTTCCCTCGGGGGTTGGCTTCCCCGGGGATTTGGCGGCCTTGCGTGACAGGGCCTTGTCAGGCCGGTGACGATTTGGTGACGATCAATCCCGCGTCACCACCCGCACCTCGCGGATCGCGGCCTTGAGCCGCACCCGCGTCTCGACCGGCTCGCGCGCCACGGCGTCCAGCATCGCCCGCATGTCGCCACGCAGCCCGTGCAGCTGGTCGACCAGCGACAGCACCATGGCCAACGCTTCCTCGTCCAGGTGATAGCCCTCGGCCAGGTCCACCACCAGGTTCAGCCGCGCCAGGTCCAGTTCGCGAAACAGCGGCCCGTGCTCGGACTGCACCGGGATCACCACGCCGGCGCGGATGTAGCGGTCGAGCTGTTCGGCGCTCAGCTCGCCGACCGCCTGCAGCGCCTCGGCCAGGGTGTAATGGCGCTGGGTCATTTGCCCCTCCTCGGATCATAGGCGTGGCTCTGGCGCCATTGCTCCATGAAATGCGCCAGCTCGTCATCGACCTTGGGCGGCATGACGATCTTCAGCGCGACATGCTGATCGCCGCGCCGGCCGTCGGCGCCCTTGATGCCGCGCCCCTTCAGCCGCAGCTTCTGGCCGGAACTGGCGCCACGCGGAACGGTCAGCATGACCGGACCGTCGATGGTCTGCGCCTCGACCTTGCCGCCCAGAACCGCCTGGTCGATGGTGATCGGCAGCGTGGTTTCGACATCGTCGCCGTCGCGCTTCCAGTCGGGGTCCTCGGCGACGATCAGGGTCAGCAGCGCATCGCCGGGCTCGCCCTCGCCCATGCCGGGGCCGCCCTTGCCGCGCAGGCGGATGACCTGGCCGTCATGCGCGCCCTCGGGGATCCTGACCTCCAGCACGCTGCCGTCGGGCATGGTGATCCGGGTCGAGCCGCCGCGGGCGGCGGTCATGAAGTCGATCTCCAGCGTGAAGCGCTGGTCGGGGCCGCGCATGTCGAAACTCCTCGCGCCGCCGCCGCCGCGCCGGGCCTGCGCGCGCTGGCCGAACAGGTCCGAGAACACGTCCGAGAAATCCTCGAACCCGTGGCTCTGGCGATAGGGATTGTCGCCCTGCTCGGCATATTCGCGGTAGTAATGCCGCTGCGGCCGCTCCTGCCCCGAGGCGTCGATCTCGCCCCGGTCGAAACGGGCGCGCTGCTCGGGCTCCTTGAGCAGGTCATAGGCCGAGGACGCCGCCTTGAAGCGCTCATGTGCCGCCGGGTCGGGGTTCAGGTCCGGGTGGTCGGTCTTGGCGATCCGGCGATAGGCCTTCTTGATCTCGTCCTGGCTGGCATTCCTGTTCAGCCCCAGCGCCTTGTATGGATCGTCGGCCATGGCCGCGGCTTCCTTTCTTCACCTGTCGTCCCGGAAACGCGCGGACGCGTCCGGGGTTTCCTGCCCGTTCCGTCCCGGTCGCGGGGCGGTGAAACTGCCGCCCGGCATGAAACCGGCGCTGAGCGGCAGCGCCGCCGCCCCCAGCGTGCGGGCCCGGCGGCCCAGGGTTCCGGCGCGCACCTCGGGCAAGGTGACGCCGTGATGGCGCATCGCCGCCAGCCCGGCGGCCGTCGCCTGCACCAGCGCCTCGCGCAGCGCCGCCGGCATGGCGCCGTCGATCACCACCAGCGGCAGGTCCAGCACCGCGACCGCCCCCAGCGCCGCATGGGACAGCACCCGCGCCGATTCGTCCAGCCATTGCCGGGCGATGGCCGGCGGCAGCCGCCAGTCGGCATCGTCCAGCGGCAGGTCGCATCCCAGCGCCGTCTCCAACACCGAGACCGAGGCCAGGTCCAGCACCTGCCGGCCGCCCGGCACCGGATATGAGCCCATCGCCCCGGCATTGCGCGACGGCCCCAGCCGCAGCCTGCCGTCCAGCACCACGCCGCCGCCGGCGAAATGCGCCAGGTAGAAATACAGGAAATCCTCGGGCAATTCGTCGGTGCCGAACATCATCTCGGCCCCGCAGGCGCAGGAGCCGTCGTTTTCCAGCCAGACCGGCAGGTCCAGCGCCTGCGCCAGTTCGGCGCGCAGGTCGCGGCCGCGCCAGGGCGCCATCTCCTCGGCCCAGTCCCACAGGTAGAAGGGGCTGGCGATGCCCATGCCCGACAGCCGCGCCCGCTGCGTCTCGGTCAGCTCGGCCAGGATCGCGGCGGTGCCGGCGACGGCGAAATCCCGGATCGCGTCGGGATGCGGATAGGCATGGGGCAGCACCCGGATCTGCCGGGTCCGGCCGGCGAAATCGACCAGCACCAGTTCGGCCACCCGCCGCCCGACCTTGAGGCCCAGGAACAGCGCCCCGTCCGGCGCCAGCGCCAGCGGCAGCAGCGGCTGGCCGACCTTGCCGCGCCGCCGCTCGCCCCCGGCATCCAGCAGGCCGGCGGCGATCAGCTCGCGGGTGATGTTGGTCACGGCCTGCGCCGACAGGCCGGTGGCCTGCGCCAGCGCGGCGCGCGGCATCGGCCCGTTGCGGCGAATCAGCCACAGGATCAGGCGCTCGTTCTGGCTGCGGACCCCCTGCGGCGTCACCGCCGCCGGCATGGTGTTCGACATGGCTGCATCCTCCCTCCTCCTATAAATCAACGAAATTGATTTATTGACAAGCCCCCATTTCTTCGGCAGCCTTTTGGCGGAGGCGGCGGTCAGACCCGCCCAGAGGAGGAAGGACATCATGACCAAGACGACACTGCTGCGCACAGCGCTGGCGGGCACGGCCCTGACCCTGATCGCCGGCATGGCGCAGGCCGACAGCGCCTGTCTGATCACCAAGACCGACACCAACCCCTTCTTCGTGAAGATGAAGGAAGGCGCCGAGGCCAAGGCCGCCGAGCTGGGGCTGGAGCTGAAATCCTATGCCGGCCGCATCGACGGCGACCACGAAAGCCAGGTCTCGGCCATCGAGGCCTGCATCGCCGACGGCGCCAAGGGCATCCTGATCACCGCCTCGGACACCAAGGCCATCGTCGATTCCGTCCAGGCGGCGCGGGACGCCGGGCTGCTGGTCATCGCGCTGGACACGCCGCTGGACCCGATCGACGCGGCGGACGCGACCTTCGCCACCGACAATTTCAAGGCCGGCGAGCTGATCGGCCAATGGGCCAAGGCCACCATGGGCGACAAGGCGGCCGAGGCCAAGATCGCGCTGCTGGACCTGGCGATCTCGCAGCCCTCGGTGGACGTGCTGCGCGACCAGGGCTTCCTGCAGGGCTTCGGCGTCGAGCTGGGCGATCCGCAGAAATGGGGCGACGAGACCGACCCGCGCATCGTCGGCCACGAAGTCACCTCGGGCAACGAGGAAGGCGGGCTGAAAGCCATGGAGACGCTGCTGGCCCAGGATCCCGACATCAACCTGGTCTACACGATCAACGAGCCCGCCGCCGCCGGCGCCTATGAGGCGCTGAAGGCCGTCGGACGCGAAAAGGACGTGCTGATCGTCTCGGTCGATGGCGGCTGCCCGGGCGTGCAGAACGTCAAGGACGGCGTGATCGGCGCCACCTCGCAGCAATATCCGCTGGACATGGCGTCGAAAGGCATCGAGGCCATCGCCGCCTTCGCCAAGGACGGCACCAAGCCCGCCGCGACCGAGGGCAAGGACTTTACCGATACCGGCGTGCAACTGGTCACCGACAAGCCGGTCGAGGGCGTCGAATCCATCGACAGCGCCAAGGGCGCCGAGCTTTGCTGGGGCTGAGCCGCGACTGAACCGCGGGGCGGGGCTGCGGCCTCGCCCTGGCCACAGGCAGCGACGCCCGGAAGCGGCGTCGTGCAAAAGGGGGGAGACCGTCCATGTCATCCGACACCAAGACGGCCGCCGGCTACGAGGAGGGCCTGCAGGGCGCCTCGGACAAGGTGGCCGAGTTCCAGGAACAGAAAACCGCCCTGAAGCGCCTGCAGCACTGGCTGCACATGACGCCCTCGGCGGTGCCGATGATCGTGCTGGTCGCGGCGATCATCGTCTTCGGCCTGCTGTCGCCGAACTTCTTCAAGGCGGTGACGCTGTCCACCATCCTGCAGCAGATCGCCATCGTCGGCATCCTGGGCTGCGCGCAGTCGCTGGTGGTGCTGACCGCGGGGATCGACCTGTCAGTCGGAGCCATCGCGGTGTTCTCCTCGGTGCTGATGGGGCAGTTCACCTTCCGCTATGGCATCCCGGCGCCGCTTTCCATCGCGCTGGGGCTGGCGGCGGGCACGGCCATGGGCTTTGCCAATGGCTGGCTGGTCGCGCGCATCAGGCTGCCGCCGTTCATCGTGACGCTGGGCACCTGGCAGATCATCCTGGCCGCGAACTACATCTATTCCGCGAATGAGACCATCCGTTCCTCGGCCATCGGGGAAAGCGCCCCCGCGCTGCAGTTCTGGGGCAATTCCATCCAGCCCGGCGGGGTCAAGGTGCTTTACGCGGTGTTCCTGCTGATCGCGCTGGTCGCGCTTCTGGCCTATGTGCTGCGCCATACCGCCTGGGGCCGGCATGTCTATGCCGTGGGCGACGACCCGGAGGCGGCGGAACTGGCCGGCGTGCGCACCAGGCGGGTGCTGATCCAGGTCTATGCCCTGGCGGGCCTGTTCTGCGCCGTGGCCGGCTGGGTGATGATCGGCCGCTTCGGCTCGGTCTCGCCCTCGGCCTCGACCGGGCAACTGGGCAATATCCAGTCCATCACGGCGGTGGTGATCGGCGGGATCAGCCTGTTCGGCGGCCGGGGCTCGATCGTCGGCATGTTCTTCGGGGCGCTGATCGTCGGCGTGTTCGAAATGGGGCTGAAAATGGTCGGCACCGATCCGCAATGGACCTTCTTCCTCATCGGCCTGCTCATCATCCTCGCCGTGGCGGTGGACCAATGGATCAGAAAGGCATCGGCATGAACGCCAACATTTCCGCAGAACCGCTTCTGAAGGCGCGCGGTCTGGTCAAGCGCTATGGCAAGGTCACGGCGCTGGACCATTGCGACTTCGAGCTGATGCCGGGCGAGATCCTGGCGGTCATCGGCGACAACGGCGCGGGCAAGTCCTCGCTGATCAAGGCGCTGTCCGGCGCGGTCCAGCCCGACGAGGGCGAGATCACGCTGGAGGGCAAGCCGGTGAACTTCGCCAGCCCGCTGGACGCGCGCGGCTGTGGCATCGAATGCGTCTATCAGACGCTGGCCATGTCGCCGGCGCTGTCGATCGCCGACAACATGTTCATGGGCCGCGAGCTGCGCAAGCCCGGCATCATGGGCAGCCTGTTCCGCCAGCTCGACCGCCCGGCGATGGAGAAATTCGCCCGCGAGAAGCTGACCGAGCTGGGGCTGATGACGATCCAGAACATCAATCAGGCGGTCGAGACGCTGTCGGGCGGCCAGCGCCAGGGCGTGGCCGTGGCGCGCGCCGCCGCCTTCGGCTCGAAGGTGGTGATCCTGGACGAGCCGACGGCGGCGCTTGGCGTCAAGGAAAGCCGCCGGGTGCTGGAGCTGATCCGCGACGTGCGCTCGCGAGGCATCCCGATCATCCTGATTTCCCACAATATGCCGCATGTCTTCGAGGTGGCGGACCGCATCCATATCCATCGGCTGGGCCGGCGGCTTTGCGTGATCCGGCCGCAGGACTATTCCATGTCGGACGCGGTGGCCTTCATGACCGGGGCCAAGCTGCCGGACGAGGCGGCGACGGCGGCTTGAACCGCAGCCCCCGCCGCCGCTATTCTTCCCTCGGGATGGTCTGCATGGATGAGATACTGGACCGGATTGCGCGGCTGGGGCCCGGACGGCGGATCGTCGCCATCGTCGGGGCGCCGGGATCGGGAAAATCCACCCTGGCCGCACGGCTGGTGGCCGGGCTGGAGGATGCGGTTCTGGTGCCGATGGACGGGTTCCACCTGGACAACCGGCTGCTGGAGGCGGACGGGCTGCGCGGCTGCAAGGGCGCGCCGCAGACCTTCGACGCCGCCGGTTTCGTGGCGCTGATGCAGCGGCTGAAGGCCGGCGGCGAGTTGGTCTATCCGATCTTCGACCGCGCGCTGGACCTCTCTGTCGCCGGCGCCGGCCGGGTCGAGGCCGGCCACCGGCTGGTGGTGGTCGAGGGCAATTACCTGCTGCTGGATCGGACGCCCTGGCGCAAACTGGCCGGACTCTGGGACTTGTCGATCATGCTGGATGTGCCGATGGAGGAGCTGCACCGCCGCCTGACCGCGCGCTGGCAGGGCCTCGGCCGCTCGCCGGCCGAGGTGATGGCGCATCTGGAGAACGATCTCGGCAATGCCGAACTGGTGCTGCGCGAATCGCTGCCGGCCGATCTTCTGGTTCGGCCCGCGCCTACGGCTTCGGCCGGAACGCCTTGATGCGGGCGGGGTCGGTTTCCACATAGGCCGCGCCGATCAGGTCGAGGCAATAGGGCACCGCCGCAAAGACCGCATCGAGGCAGGTGGCGATGGCCGAGGGCTTGCCGGGGATGGTGATCATCAGCGTGGCGCCGCGGATGCCCGCACTTTGCCGCGACAGGATGGCGGTCGGCACCTCGCGCAGGCTGGCGCGGCGCATTTCCTCGCCAAAACCCGGCAGTTCCTTTTCGATCACATCCGCCATGGCCTCGGGCGTCTGGTCGCGCGGCGCCGGCCCGGTGCCGCCGGTGATCAGGATCAGGTCGGCGCCCTGGTCGTCGGCCAGGTCGCGCAGACAATCCGCGACCATCTCGCGCCCGTCCGGGATGATGCGGCGGGTGATGTCCATGGGCGAGGTGATGGTGGCGCGCAGCCAGTCCTCGGCCCCCGGCCCGCCCTTGTCCTGATATTCGCCGCGGGCGGCGCGGTCCGAGACGGTGACGATGGCGATATGGGCGGGGCGGTCGGGGTTCTGGGTCATGCCCGCATCCTGCCGCAGGCGGCGCGGGAAGGGAAGCGCGGCTCAGCCGCGCCGCGCCGCCTCGATGGCCGCAACGTCGATCCTGGTCATCTGCATCATCGCCTCGAAAGCGCGTTGCGCCTCGTCGCCGCCGGCGGCCAGCGCATCGGTCAGCACGCGCGGCGTGATCTGCCAGGAAATCCCCCACCTGTCCTTGCACCAGCCGCAGGCGCTTTCTTGGCCGCCATTGCCGACGATCGCATCCCAGTAGCGGTCGGTTTCCTTCTGGTCGTCGGTGGCGATCTGGAACGAGAAGGCCTCGTTGTGCCGAAAGGTCGGGCCGCCGTTCAGGCCGACGCAGGGAATGCCCGCGACGGTGAATTCGACCAGCAGCACATCGCCCGCCTTGCCCGACGGAAAGTCGCTGGGCGCGTGGCGCACCGCAGTGACCGCGCTGTCGGGAAAGGTCTCGGCATAGAAACGGGCGGCCGCCTCGGCATCCTTGTCGTACCAGAGGCAGATGGTGTTCTTGGCCATGGTCATTTCCGGTTCCTCCCTGGGCCGTTGCCTGCGGGCGAACGCGCCATGGCGGCCACGGTTCCCCGGTTCCGCCGAACGGGGGGTATTTGGAAAACGGTGAATGAGAGGCGCCGGGCCGCCTCCGGCGAGAGCATTTGCGGAAACGAAGGAAGCCGGGCCGGCGCGTCGATTGCGCGCGCGAGCCGGTGCGGCCAGAAAAAAGGCCGCGGAACCTGTCCGCGGCCTTTGGCCTGCGCTGCCGGTGCGGTTACTTGAACCGGGCGTTGCGGTTCGCCACCAGCTTCAGCCGCAGCGCGTTCAGGCGGATGAAGCCCGCCGCGTCCTTCTGGTCATAGGCGCCGGCATCGTCCTCGAAGGTGACGTGCTTTTCGCTGTAGAGCGAATGGTCCGACCAGCGGCCGACCGTATGGGCGCTGCCCTTGTAGAGCTTCAGCCGCACGGTGCCGGTCACATGCTCCTGGCTCTTGTCGATCAGGGCCTGCAGCATCTCGCGCTCGGGCGAATACCAGAAGCCGTTATAGATCAGCTCGGCATAGCGCGGCATGATCGAATCCTTGAGATGGCCGGCGCCGCTGTCGAGCGTGATCTGCTCGATGCCGCGATGCGCCTCCAGCAGGATGGTGCCGCCGGGGGTCTCGTAGATGCCGCGCGACTTCATGCCGACGAAGCGGTTTTCCACGAAGTCCAGCCGGCCGATGCCGTGCTTGCGGCCGTATTCGTTCAGCCGGGTCAGGATGGTGGCGGGCGACAGCGCCTCGCCGTTGATCGACACCGCATCGCCGCGCTCGAAGCCGATCTCGAGATATTCGGGCTGGTCGGGCGCCTCTTCGGGGCTGACGGTGCGCTGATAGACGTAGTCGGGCGCTTCCTCGGCCGGGTTTTCCAGCGCCTTGCCCTCGCTGCTGGTGTGCAGCAGGTTGGCATCGACCGAGAACGGCGCCTCGCCGCGCTTGTCCTTGGCGATCGGGATCTGGTTCTGTTCGGCGAATTCGATCAGCCGGGTACGCGAGGTCAGATCCCATTCCCGCCAGGGCGCGATCACCCTGATCGACGGATCGAGCGCATAGGCCGACAGCTCGAAGCGGACCTGGTCGTTGCCCTTGCCGGTCGCGCCATGGGCCACGGCATCGGCGCCGTGCTGATGCGCGATCTCGACCAGGTGCTTGGAGATCAGCGGCCGGGCGATCGAGGTGCCGAGCAGATAGAGCCCCTCGTAGAGCGCGTTGGCGCGGAACATCGGAAACACGAAATCGCGCACGAATTCCTCGCGCACATCGACGATATGGATGTTTTCCGGCGTGATGCCGAGCAGCTCGGCCTTCTGGCGCGCCGGCTCCAGCTCCTCACCCTGGCCGAGGTCGGCGGTGAAGGTGATGACCTCGCAGCCGTATTCGGTCTGCAGCCATTTCAGGATGATCGAGGTGTCGAGCCCGCCCGAATAGGCAAGGACGACTTTCTTCGGCGCGTCGGACATGCGGATGACCCCCAGTGAAATTTCGGCAGGGAATAGGCGCATTCGCCGCGCGTCACAAGGGGCTGGTCCATCATCGCCCAGCGGCCCGGGCTGGCCAATGTCCCGCGGGACTGGCAAAACCCCGCATATCGCCGCAATCGCAGCAAGAGAGGCACCGTGTTCGCCAAGGCCACCGCTATCCTTCGCCATTCCTGGCGCCAGGTCACCGGCAATCTGGCCGCAAGCGCGCGGATCGCCCTGCCGCGCCTGCTGGTGTCGGCGCTGGCGATCCTGTGCTCGGCCATCGCCATGGTCGCCCGGCCGGACGCCTTTCCGCTGGGTTTCCTGGGCATGGTTCTGGCCATCGCCCTGCTCCTCTCGGTCGCTGTCAGCTGGCACCGCTACGTGCTGCTGAACGAGACCGGGCCGGAGCGGCTATGGGACCGGGTCGCCGCCTATTTCGGCTGGTGGGTGGCGATCTCCTTCCTGGGAGGGCTGGCGGCCCTTCCCCTGCAGCTGATGCTGCTGGGTTTGCCTGCGGCGCATGAAGGCTGGATCGGGCTTCTGGCCGGCATCCTTGCCCTTTGGGTCGGCTTGCGCCTGTCGCCCAAGCTGGTCGCCGCGGCGCTTGGCCGGCAGCTTGACCTGCGCGCGGCCTGGCGCGCGACGGGACAAGAGAAAGGCGTCGTCGAGGTGGTGACCGCAATGATCGGCGGGCTTTTCGTCATCCTGGGCGGGCTCGCCGCCGCGGCGGGCGGCTTGCGGGCCGAGGGCGTGCTGCAATATGCCGTGCCGGCCGCCCTGGTCCTGGCCAATCTGATGCTGGCGCTGTTCAACCTGTCGATCATCACGACCCTTTACGGCCATTACATCGAAGGCCGCCCCCTGCGCTGAGAGCGTGAAAACCCTTGCGAATCCGCCCGTTTCGCGCCATGGCCGGGGCATGGAAAACTTTGCCGCCTCTGTCCGCCAGGCAGAGATCGCGCTGCGCGACCTCTTCGAGCCGACGCCCCTGCAGAAGAACGACCACCTCTCGGCGAAATACGGCGCCGAGATCTGGCTGAAACGCGAAGACCTGACGCCGGTGCGCAGCTACAAGCTGCGCGGCGCCTTCAATGCCATGCGCAAGATCGGCGCCGGCTCGCTGGGACATTTCGTCTGCGCCAGCGCCGGCAACCACGCCCAGGGCATGGCCTTCGCCTGCCGGCATTTCGGCACCAAGGGCACGATCTTCATGCCGGTCACCACGCCGCGGCAGAAGATCGACAAGACCCGCATCTTCGGCAATGGCGCCATCGAGATCGTGCTGACCGGCGACTATTTCGACCAGACCCTGGCGGCGGCGCAGGAATTCGCCAAGGCGCAGGGCGCGACCTTCCTGTCGCCCTTCGACGACCCGGACATCATCGAGGGCCAGGCCACGGTCGGGCTGGAACTGCTCGACCAGCTGGGCGGGGCGCCGGACGTGGTGGTGCTGCCGGTCGGCGGCGGCGGTCTGGCCGCCGGCGTCACCCGGCTGCTTTCCGAACTGGCCCCCGGCACACGCGCCGAATTCGCCGAGCCCGAGGGCGGCGCCAGCCTGCGCGAGGCGCTGCTGGCGGGCGCGCCGGTGACGCTGCCGGCGGTGGACAATTTCGTCGATGGCGCCGCGGTGGCGCGGATCGGCGACCTGCCGTTTCGCGCGCTGGCCGGCTTCGGCGCCGACCGGGTCCATACCGCGCCCGAAGACCGCATCTGCGCCACCATGCTGGAGATGCTGAACATCGAGGGCATCGTGCTGGAACCCGCCGGAGCGCTGGCGGTGGACGTGCTGCGCGACATGACCGACCTGGCCGGCAAACGCGTGGTCTGCATCTGTTCGGGCGGCAATTTCGACTTCGAGCGCCTGCCCGAGGTCAAGGAGCGCGCCCAGCGCTTCTCGGGCCTCAAGCGCTATTTCATCCTGCGCCTTCCGCAACGGCCCGGCGCCCTGCGCGATTTCCTGCAACTTCTCGGCCCCGAAGACGATATCGCCCGCTTCGAATACCTGAAGAAATCGGCGCGCAATTTCGGTTCGGTCCTGATCGGCATCGAGACCACCACCCCCGGCAACCTGGAACGGATCTGCGAAAGGCTGGAAGCGGCGGGGATGGGCTATCGCGACATCACCCGCGACCCGGTTCTGGCCGAGTTCCTGATCTGACGGCCCATGATCCGTCGGCCAAGGGCGATCCGGCTCAGGCACGGCGCGCGGACCGGGGCGGATGCAGCTCTGCTTCCAGGCGGTGCATCAATGCCTGTTTCGATTCGGAATAGGCCCGCAGCAACCGCTCGACGCAGACATCGCGCGGCTTGCCGGCCGAGGCATGCCGCTCTCCCTCGTCGCAGAGATGGCCGAAATCCGCAAAACCCAGGTTCCAGGCACAGCCCTTGAGGAAATGCAGGTCGGTTTCCAGCCGCAGCGCATCCTGGCGCGACAGGCGCATCATCACCCCTTCGACCTCGTCCAGGAACAGTTCCAGAATGGTCTGGAACTCGTCGTCGCCGACTTCGCCGCGCAGTTCGTTGATCCGGTTCCAATCCAGCATGGACAACCCTTGGGAGAATCACGCCCTGACGATAGCAGGAAATTCATCTACCGCGTGTTAATCGCGAAAATTGTCATGATTAACGGAGTTTTCAGACCCGACGGTTTAGATGCTCGGCATGATGATCCTCGACAGCCAGGCCGTGAGTTCGATCCCGCACAGTTCGCGGCTGGTGCTGCTTGTCGACGACAGCCGGGCGCAGCGGCGCACGCTTGCCGTGCAGCTGATCCGCGCCGGCTATCACGTGGTCGAGGCCTCGGGCGGCGAGGAGGCGATGCGCATCTGCCTGGAGCGCCGGCCGGACATCGTGATCTCGGACTGGATGATGCCGGGCCAGAGCGGGCTGGAATTCTGCCGGCGGTTCCGCGACATGCAGTCGGACCGCTACGGCTATTTCATCCTGCTGACCACCCGCAACGACAAGAAGGACATCGCCGAAGGGCTGCGGGCCGGCGCCGACGAATTCATGACCAAGCCGGTCTCAGGGGCGGAACTGCTGGCGCGGCTGTCCGCCAGCGAGCGCATCCTGCGGATGGAGGAGAACCTGCGCAGCGCCAATGCGCAACTCAGCACCACCCTGGCCCGCCTGCGCGAAACCCAGGCCGCGATCGACCGCGACCTGCGCGAGGCGCAACGCCTGCAGCAGGGGCTGGTGCGCGAGCGTCACGGGCGATTCGGCGATTTCGACCTGTCGCTGCTGATGCGGCCGGCAGGCCATATGGGCGGCGACCTGGTGGGCTTCTTCCCGATCAACGGCCGGCGGATCGGGCTTTTCGCGCTGGACGTGGCCGGCCATGGCGTGGCGGCGGCGCTGCTCAGCGCCCGGCTGGCGGCGCTGCTGTCCAGTGCCGCCGACCACAATATCGCGCTGCGCATCACCGAGCTGGGCCTTTACGATTCCCGCCCGCCGGCCGAGGTGCTGCGCCACCTCAACATCCTGATGCTCGAGGAATTGCGGACCGATTCCTATTTCACCATGGTCTATGCCGACCTGGATTTTCTCAGCGGCCGGCTGCGACTGGTGCAGGCGGGCCATCCCCACCCGGTTCTGCAGCGCGCCGATGGCCGGATCGAGCGGATCGGACGCGGCGGCCTGCCGGTCGGGGTGTTTCCGCGCGCCGATTACGAGGAAGTGCAGCTTGTTCTGAAGCCGGGCGACCGGCTGTTCATCACCTCGGACGGCCTGACGGAAAGCGAGAATGCCCGCGGCGAGCCTCTGGGCGAGGAGGGGCTGCAGGCCATCCTGCGCACCAATGCCCTGCTGCGCGGCGACGCGCTGCTGGAATCGATCTGCTGGTCGGCGGCGCATTATGCCGGCGGACAGCGCAACGACGACATCTCGGCCGTACTGATCGAGCGCAGAAAGGAGGCCGATCCGCCCTGGGACTAGCCTGGCCGCGACGACCGCCCTATTCCGCCAGCCGGCGCAGCGCGGCGCGGACGAAGGCGCGCGAGCCGGGGTCGGGCAGCAGCGCCTCGACCCGCGGCAACGGCAGCCAATGCGCCTCGTGCCCCGGCTCGCCGGGCAGCCCCAGCCGGGCGATCGGCCGGGCGATCCAGACCGAACACAGTTTCTCGGCCCAGAATTCATAGTCCGGCATATAGCAGAACCGCCGATAGGCCCCGAGCCGTCGCGCCGAGCCGATGGTCCAGCCGGTTTCCTCGCGCACCTCGCGATGCAGGGCGGCCAGGGCCGATTCGCCGGGATCGATGCCGCCGCCCGGCAGCTGGAACTCGGGTTCGGGGGCCTGTTGGAAGGTCAGCAGCGCCGATCCGTCGCGGATCAGCAGCGCATAGGCGCCCGGGCGCAGGCGATAGGCCCGCCGCCCCGGCGGCGGTCCGAAACGCGGTATCATCCAGCCCCCTTCCCTTCCTTGCCCGATGCCGCCCACGCCGCGGCGCAGGCGTCCTGCCGCTGCCCCGGCATCAAGGCCGGCGATTTCGTGGTTTCGCCAATATCCAGACGGCCGCGCCACCGGCGGCCCGTCCGGCCGAGGATGCAAAAGCCGCGCAAACCCAAGGGCTTGCGCGGCTTTTGTCTTATGGTGCCCAGGAGAGGACTCGAACCTCCACGCCTTGCGGCACACGGACCTGAACCGTGCGCGTCTACCAATTCCGCCACCTGGGCAGGTCGCGTGAGCCGGGTGATTAAGGCCAGTCGCGGGGGGTGTCAACGGGGGATCTGCAAAAAACCTTCACAGGCCGCAAAACTTTTCCCGGCGTCCTGAGAACCGCCCCGCGCCGGCACGCCGGCGGCCGGAAATCGCCCTGCGCCGCCGCGCCCGGAATTGCCTTGTCCTTTGATTCAGCTTGCCGTGCGAAGCCGCGCGGGACTAGAACATTTCGTCGACCAGTGTCTTTGTCATCAGTTCAAAACCAGACGGATCCTCCATGGATGACCTCAGAACCCGCGAATGGGATGCCATCGTGATCGGAACGGGTATCGGCGGGGGCACCGCAGGGCGGCGTCTGGCCGAAGCGGGCCTTTCGGTCCTCTACCTGGAGAAGGGCCGGGATCTGGGCGACGCGGACCTGCCCGCGCTGGGCCTGGACAGCCGCGACCCCGAGACCCGGCTTGCCAATGGCGCCTGGCCGCGGCTGCTGGAAGCACAGCTCGACGGGGCGTGGTGCGAACTCGACGGCATGATCGGCGCCGGGGTCGGCGGAACCTCGGCCTTCTATGCCGCCACGCTGGAACGGCCCGAGCGCCACGATCTGGAATCGGTCGAGGGGCATCCGCATCCGACCGGCGGCTGGCCGATCTCCTATGACGGGATGCGGCCCTGGTTCCAGTTGGCCGAGAATTATTTCTACATCAACGGCGAGGTCGATCCGCTGGCCCCGAACGGCGCGCAGCTGTTGCCGCCGGTCCTGCCGCTGCCCGCCTCGGATGCGGCGTTGATATCCGCGCTGCAGCGCACCGGGATGCACCCCTATCGCACGCATATCGCAGCGCGCTTCCTGCCGGGTTGCGAAAGCTGCTTCGGGCGGCGCTGCCCGCGGCGCTGCAAGATGGACGGCCGCTCGGCCGGGGTGCTGCCGGCACTGGAGACCGGCCGCGCGGCCCTGATCGACCGCTGCCCGGTGACGCGGATCGAGGCCGACGGCGCCCGCGTCACCGGCGTGACCTGCCGCCGCGACGGGCAGGAATTCACCCTGCGCGCCAAGCGTTACGTGCTGGCGGCGGGCGGGCTGGCCTCGCCTTCGCTGCTGCTGCAGTCGCGCAGCGAGACCTGGCCCGACGGGCTGGGCAACGGCAACGACCTGGTCGGCCGCAACCTGATGTTCCACCTGAGCGAGATCATCGCGATCTGGGCCGGCCGGAGCCGGGGCGAGACCGGCGCCTCGCGCTCGATCAGCATGCGCGATCTGTATTTCATGGACGGGCAGCGCTTCGGCACCGTGCAATCCATGGGCCTTTCCGCCGGATTCGGCGAGATCCTGCACGCGCTGAACGGCCGGTTCGAGCGCTCGCCGCTGCGCCGGCTGCGGCCGCTGCGGCACGGGTTGCGCATCCCGGCCATGGTCGCGGCGCGGCTGCTGGGCAATGCCAAGCTGTTCGTGGGCGTGCTCGAGGATCTGCCCTATGCCGACAACCGCGTGCTGTCCGACCCGACCGACCCGGACCGGCTGCGCTTCCATTACGACATCTCGGACGAACTGCGCAGCCGCCGCGCCGCCTTCCGCAAGGCAATGCGCCAGGCCTTCCGGCCGCATCGCGCCATGTTCATGGGCGCAGCGCCGCAGCTGAACTTCGCCCATCCCTGCGGCACGCTGCGCTTTGGCGACGACCCGACCGACAGCGTCTTGGACCGCGATTGCCGGATGCACGGGCTGGACAATCTCTATGTGGCGGATTCCTCGTTCATGCCGACCTCGAACGGGGTCAATCCCAGCCTGACCATCGCCGCCAATGCGCTGCGGGTGGCGGACGCGATCGTCGCAGGCTTGCGGCCACGGCTTGCCGCTGGCGGAAGCCTTGGCTATTGAGCAGACAAGCAAGCCACGAAGGGAGCGCCGCATGTCCGCAGCCAAGCTTGTCACCATATATGGCGGGTCTGGATTCCTGGGCCGGCAGATCGCCCGGATCATGGCGGCCGAGGGCTGGCGCGTGCGCGTCGCCGTCCGCCGCCCGAACCAGGCCGGCGTCGTGCGCACCTATGGCGCGCCGGGCCAGGTCGAGCCGGTGCCCTGCAACGTCCGCGACGACCTGTCCGTGACCGCCTGCATGGCCGATGCGGATGCGGTGATCAACTGCGTCGGCATCCTGGTGCACGAGGGCAAGAACACCTTCGACGCCGTGCATGAGGAAGCCGCCGGCCGTGTCGCCCGCATCGCCGCCGAACGCGGCGTGGCGCATGTCGTGCATGTTTCGGCGCTGGGGGCCGACCCGGCCTCGCCCAGCCGCTACGCCGCCTCGAAGGGCCGGGGCGAGGCCGCGGTGCTGACGCATCGCCCCGATGCGGTGATCCTGCGGCCCTCGATCATCTTCGGCTCGGACGACCGCTTCTACAACCGCATCGCGGCGATGACGCGGCTGGGGCCGATCCTGCTGGTGCCGGGCGCGAACTGTCCGGTGCAGCCGGTCTATGTCGAGGACGTGGCCCATGCCGCCGCCATGGCCGCCGCCGGCAAGGCCGAGCCGGGCATCTATGAACTGGGCGGCCCGGACGTGCTGACCATGCGCGATGTGGCGCGGCAGGTGCTGGTCGCGACCGACCGCCGGCGCGCCATCATCGGCCTGCCGCACTGGCTGGCCGGGGTGATGGGCTCGGTTCTGGATGCCGGCCAGGTGGTGGTCGGCGGGCTGCTGACCAACCGCATCCTGACCCGCGACCAGGCCCGCACGCTGCGGTTGCCGAACAAGGTGGGCGAAGGCGCGAAAACCTTTGCCGATCTGGGCATCGAGCCGACCGCCGCCCCCGCCGTCATCGCGGAATACCTGTGGCGCTTCCGGCCCTCGGGGCAATATGAGGCGATCACCGCCTCGGCGAAGAACCTGCGCAACAACTGATGGATCACAACACCATCGTGGCTGCCGCGCTCGGTCTGCTGGAAGGGCTGACCGAGTTCATTCCCGTATCCTCGACCGGCCATGTGCTGCTGGCGGGGCATTTCCTGGGCTTCGATTCGCCCGGCCGCGTCTTCGAGGTACTGATCCAGTTCGGCGCCATCCTCGCCATCCTGGGGGTCTATTCCGGCAAGCTGTGGCGGATCTTTTCCAGCGCGCCGCATGACCCGCGCGCGCGGCGCTTCATCGCCGCCGTGGCCCTGGCCTTTCTGCCCGCGGTGGTGATCGGCGTGCTGGCGCACCGGATCATCAAGGAAATCCTGTTCGAGACCCCGGCGCTGATCGCCGTGATGCTGATCCTGGGCGGCATCGTGCTGCTGTTCGTGGACCGGATGGTCAAGCATCCGCGCTATCACGCCGCCGAGGACATCCCGATCGGCACCGCCATCGCCATCGGCTTCATCCAGTGCCTGGCGATGATTCCGGGCGTCTCGCGCTCGGGGGCGACCATCGTCGGTGCGCTGCTTCTGGGCGCCGACAAGCGTTCTGCCGCAGAATTCAGCTTTTTCCTGTCCATGCCCACGATGCTGGGCGCTTTCGTCTATGACCTCTACAAGAACCGCGACATCCTGGATGCGGCGGCGGCCGGGAACATCCTTGTCGGCTTCGTCTGCGCCTTCGTCGCGGCGGTCGTCGTCGTGCGCTGGCTGCTCAATTACGTCTCGGTGCATGGCTATGCGCTGTTCGCCTGGTGGCGAATCGTGGTCGGCGCCGTGGTTTTGCTGGCTTTGCAGGCAAGTTGGTAATACATGCTGACCTATTTCCCATGCTGCGCATGCAGAAAATCGAGGGCGCGCGCAGAAAAACGGTAAATAGGTCAGCTTAGTTGACTTTTATTTGGCTGCGGCCTGACTTATCAGGCTGTGAAGACACTCCTCATCGAAGGACGCGCAGCCATGGCCACGCAGAAGATGCTCAAATTCGTCACCATCGGGCGCGAGATGCCCGAGAAACGCGACGCGGCATCGCGCTCGGAAGATTTCCACGAGATCTATCGCGAGTATGCCGACGCCAAGGCCAAGGAACAGGCCAGCCGCTGCAGCCAATGCGGCGTGCCCTATTGCCAGAGCCATTGCCCGCTGCATAACAACATTCCCGACTGGTTGCGCCTGACCGCCGAGGGCCGCACGCAGGAAGCCTATTTCCGCAGCCAGGAAACCAACACCTTCCCCGAGATCTGCGGCCGCATCTGCCCCCAGGACCGGCTGTGCGAGGGCAATTGCGTCATCGAGCAATCCGGCCACGGCACCGTCACCATCGGCGCCATCGAGAAATACATCACCGACACCGCCTGGGAGGAAGGCTGGGTCAAGCCCGCCGCCCCCGCCCAGGAACGCCCGGAATCCATCGGCATCATCGGCGCCGGGCCGGGGGGCCTCGCCGCCGCCGACCGGCTGCGCCGCATGGGCTTCCAGGTCACGGTCTATGACCGCCACGACCGCGCCGGCGGGCTGCTGATCTATGGCATTCCCGGCTTCAAGCTGGAAAAATCCGTGGTTGAGCGCCGCAGCCAGCTTTTGCGCGACGGGGGCGTCGAGTTCGTGCTGAACGCCAATGTCGGCGAGGATATCAGCTTCGACGCCATCCGCGGCAAGCATGACGCGGTGCTGATCGCGACCGGCGTCTACAAGACCCGCGACCTGGACGTGGACAATGCCGAGGCCAAGGGCGTGGTGCGGGCGCTGGACTATCTGACCGCCTCGAACCGGGTCGATCTGGGCGACGAGATCCCGGATTACGAGGATGGCGAGCTGAACGCCCGCGGCAAGCGCGTCGTGGTCGTCGGCGGCGGCGACACCGCCATGGACTGCGTGCGCACCGCCATCCGCCAGGGCGCGCAATCGGTGAAATGCCTGTATCGCCGCGACCGGGCCAACATGCCGGGCAGCCAGCGCGAGGTGCAGAATGCCGAGGAGGAGGGCGTGGAATTCGTGTGGCTTTCCGCCCCCGGCGCCTTTGTCGGCCATGTCCCCGGCGAGGCGCGGCTGGCGCAAGAGGTCGATGTGGACGGCGAGCCGGTCGCGATCAGCGCCGTGCGGGTGCAGAAGATGCGGCTGGGCGCGCCCGATGTCAGCGGCCGGCAGTCGCCCGAGCTGATCGAGGGCGCCGATTACGACGAGCCGGCCGACCTGGTGATCAAGGCCCTGGGCTTCGAACCCGAGGAGCTGCCGCGGCTTTGGGGCGTCGCGGGGCTGGAGGTGACGCGCTGGGGCACGATCAAGGCCGATTACCAGACGCATCAGACCAGCCTGCCCGGCGTCTTCGCCGTGGGCGACATCGTGCGCGGCGCCAGCCTGGTGGTCTGGGCGATCCGCGACGGCCGCGAGGCCGCCGACAGCATTGCCGGCTTCCTGGCCGACAGCGCCCGCGTCGCCGCCGAATAAGGGGGGTGGGACCATGATGCACAACACAGGCACAGGGCGTACACCGGGCGTACACCGGCTGCGCGCGTTGCCGGCCCGGTGCCGCGCAACGCTGGCGGCAGGTGCGGCAGCCATACTGACCCTTTCGGCGCTGCCGCCTTTCGCGCTTCCGGCCATGGCGGCGAATTTCACCCCGCCCGAGGGCTGCCGGCTGGAGATCACGGTGCAGAATCGCGGCTGCACCGTCGCGCAGCATTACCGCTGTTCGGGCGACGCGCCCGGCGACCAATGGGTGACCTATTTCACCCGCGAGGGCGCCACCTACCAGTCGCGCATCGACCGCGAGACGCGCTGGATGGAAAGCACCGACCTGCGCAGCGGCCTGGTCGACGTGCTGGAGGAGCAGGCGGCCGACCATGCCTCGTTCAGCACGCTGACCCGGACCGGGCGGGACGATTTCGATTTCTGGACCCGCTCGAACAGCGGCGAGCGGCTGCGCCATGTCGGCCATGACGCGCTGACCGGCGAGACGGTGCAGATCGACGGCGTGACGCTGGAGGTCACGCGCTTCGATCTGACCACCTATAGCGAATCGGGCGAGGTGCTGATCACCCGCAAGGGCCAGCAATTCATCAGCCGCGCCCAGGGCCGGTTCTATGGCGGGGTCGAGACCTCGGAGGACTGGACCGGCGCGCGGCAAGAAACCAACGACAACCCGGTGAGCTTTTCGTTCCCCGGACAGCCCGGCTTCGGCTCGACCACGCCGGAATATGATTGCGACCTGCAGATGGTGCGCGGCCAGGGCGCCGGCATCCTCGGGCAGCTTATGAAGGAGGCACGGACGTGAAGGACTGCGAACGGATGAGCTGGGAACAGCAGGAGCAGGCCCGCCGCGACTGGATGGCGGAACATTCGCTCTACCGTGCCGAGGACGAGCATTCGTCCTGCGGCGTCGGCCTGGTGGTGAACCTGGACGGCAAGGCCAGCCGCAAGGTGGTCGAGGCCGGCATCAACGCCCTGAAGGCGATCTGGCATCGCGGCGCGGTGGATGCGGACGGCAAGACCGGCGACGGCGCCGGCATCCATGTGCAGATCCCGGTGCCCTTCTTCTACGACCAGGTGCGCCGCACCGGGCACGAGCCGGACCAGAAGAAGCTGATCGCCGTCGGCCAGTGCTTCCTGCCGCGCACCAATTTCGCCCAGCAGGAGGCCTGCCGGACCATCGTCGAGTCCGAAGTGCTGCGCATGGGCCATTACATCTATGGCTGGCGGCATGTGCCGGTGAACACCAGCGTGCTGGGCGAGAAGGCCAATGCCACCCGCCCCGAGATCGAGCAGATCCTGATCCGCTGCGAAAAGGACATCGACCAGGAGCAGTTCGAGCGCGAGCTGTACATCATCCGCCGCCGCATCGAGAAGGCGGCGCTGGCGGCGCAGATCAGCAGCCTTTACCTGTGCACGCTGTCCTGCCGGTCGATCATCTACAAGGGCATGATGCTGGCCGAGCAGGTGGCCGAGTTCTATCCCGACCTGAAGGACGAGCGGTTTGAATCGGCCTTCGCCATCTATCACCAGCGCTATTCCACCAACACCTTCCCGCAATGGTGGCTGGCGCAGCCCTTCCGCATGCTGGCCCATAACGGCGAGATCAACACGCTGAAGGGCAACACCAACTGGATGCGCAGCCACGAGATCCGCATGGCCAGCCGCGCCTTCGGCGAGATGGCCGAGGATATCAAGCCGATCATCCCCGGCGGCAGCTCGGATTCGGCGGCGCTGGACGCGGTGTTCGAGGTCATGGTGCGTTCCGGCCGCTCGGCGCCGATGACCAAGACCATGCTGGTGCCGGAAGCCTGGTCCAAGGCCACCACCGACATGCCGCAGGCCTGGGCCGACATGTATGCCTATTGCAACGCGGTGATGGAGCCCTGGGACGGGCCGGCAGCGCTGGCGATGACCGACGGCCGCTGGGTCTGCGGCGGCCTGGACCGCAACGGGCTGCGGCCGCTGCGCTTTGTGGTGACCGGCGACAACCTGCTGATCGCCGGCTCGGAAGCCGGCATGGTGCCGGTGAACGAGACCACGGTGCGCGAAAAGGGCGCGCTGGGTCCGGGCCAGATGATCGCCGTCGACATGGCCGAGGGCAAGCTCTACCACGACCGCGAGATCAAGGACCATCTGGCCTCGGCCCAGCCCTTCGGCGAGTGGATCGAGAAGGTGGTGCAGCTTTCGGAAGTGATGCGCGACCTGCCCGAGGAGCTGGTCTTTACCGGCGAGGCCCTGCGCCGCCGCCAGATCGCCGCCGGCTACACGGTCGAGGAAATCGAGACCATGCTGGCGCCGATGGCCGAGGACGGCAAGGAGGCCCTGGCCTCGATGGGCGACGACACCCCGCCGGCCGTGCTGTCGGGGCAATATCGGCCGCTGTCGCATTTCTTCCGGCAGAACTTCAGCCAGGTGACCAACCCGCCCATCGACAGCCTGCGCGAGACGCGGGTGATGTCGCTGAAGACCCGTTTCGGCAACCTCAAGAACGTACTGGACGAATCCAGCGCGCAGACCGAGATCCTGCTGCTGGAAAGCCCCTTCGTCGCCAATGGCGAATTCGCCGAGATGATGAAGATGTTCGGCGAGGCGGTGACGCAGATCGACTGCACCTTCGACGATGGCGCCGGCCCCGAGGCCATGGCCGAGGCGCTGGCCCGCATCCGCGCCGAGGCCGAGGATGCCGTGCGTTCCGGCGCCGGCCATCTGGTGCTGACCGACGAGAAGATCGGCCCCGACCGCATCGGCCTGCCGATGATCCTGGCGACCAGCGCCATCCATTCCGGGCTGACGCGCAAGGGGCTGCGCACCTTCTGCTCGCTCAACGTGCGTTCGGCGGAATGCATCGACCCGCATTATTTCGCGGTGCTGATCGGCTGCGGCGCGACCACGGTGAACCCCTATCTGGCGCAGGACACCATCGCCGAGCGGATCGAGCGCGGGCTGCTCTCGGGCTCGCTGATCGAGAACATGCGCAACTATCGCGACGCCATCGACGCCGGGCTGCTGAAGATCATGGCCAAGATGGGGATCTCGGTGCTCAGCTCCTATCGCGGCGGGCTGAACTTCGAGGCGGTGGGGCTGTCGCGCGCCATGGTGGCGGAATATTTCCCCGGCATGCAGTCGCGGATTTCCGGCATCGGCCTGCACGGCTTGCAGGCCAAGCTGGAGGATATCCACGCCAAGGGCTTCCACAGCCCGGTGACCGACCTGCTGCCGGTGGGCGGCTTCTACAAGGCGCGCCGCTCGGGCGAGAAACACGCCTGGGAAGCCAACACCATGAAGCTGTTGCAGGTGGCTTGCGACAAGGCCAGCTATGACGTCTGGAAACAGTTCACCACCACCATGCGGGCCAATCCGCCGATCCACCTGCGCGACCTTCTGGACATCAAGCCGCTGGGCAAGCCGGTGCCGCTGGAGGAGGTGGAATCGATCACCTCGATCCGCAAGCGCTTCGTGACGCCGGGCATGTCGCTGGGGGCGCTGTCGCCCGAGGCGCATATGACGCTGAACATCGCCATGAACCGCATCGGCGCGAAATCCGACAGCGGCGAGGGCGGCGAGGACCCGGCGCACAGCCACCCGCTGCCGAACGGCGACAACCCCTGCGCCAAGATCAAGCAGGTCGCCTCGGGCCGGTTCGGCGTCACCGCGGAATACCTGAACGCCTGCGAGGAGCTGGAGATCAAGGTCGCGCAGGGTGCGAAACCCGGCGAGGGCGGCCAGCTTCCGGGCATGAAGGTCACCGACCTGATCGCGCGGCTGCGGCATTCGACCAAGGGCGTGACGCTGATTTCGCCGCCGCCGCACCACGACATCTATTCGATCGAGGATCTGGCGCAGCTGATCTATGACCTGAAGCAGATCAACCCGCGCGCCAAGATCACCGTGAAGCTGGTGGCGTCCAGCGGCGTCGGCACCATCGCGGCGGGCGTGGCCAAGGCCAAGGCCGACGTGATCCTGATCTCGGGGCACAATGGCGGCACCGGGGCGAGCCCGGCGACCTCGATCAAGTTCGCCGGCCTGCCCTGGGAGATGGGGCTGACCGAGGCGCATCAGGTACTGGCGATGAACCGGCTGCGCGACCGGGTGACGCTGCGCACCGACGGCGGCCTGCGCACCGGGCGCGACGTGGTCATGGCGGCGATGATGGGGGCCGAGGAATACGGCATCGGCACCGCGGCGCTGATCGCCATGGGCTGCATCATGGTGCGGCAATGCCAGTCGAACACCTGCCCGGTGGGCGTCTGCACCCAGGACGAGAAACTGCGGGCGATGTTCACCGGCTCGGCCGACAAGGTGGTGAACCTGATCACCTTCTATGCCACCGAAGTGCGGGAGATCCTGGCCAGCATCGGCGCGCGCTCGCTGGACGAGATCATCGGCCGCGCCGACCTGCTGACCCAGGTCAGCCGGGGCGACAAGTCGCTGGACGATCTGGACCTGAACCCGCTGCTGATCACCGTCGATGGCAGCGAGAAGATCGTCTACGACCGCAGCAAGCCGCGCAACGCGGTGCCGGACACGCTGGATGCCGAGATCATCCGCGACGCCAGCCGCTTCTTCTCGGACGGCGAGAAGATGCAGCTGAGCTATGCGGTGCGGAACACCCAGCGCACGGTCGGCACCCGGACCAGCTCGATGATCGTGCAGACCTTCGGGATGCGCAACAGCCTGCAGCCCGACCACCTGACGGTGCGGCTGACCGGCAGCGCCGGGCAGTCGCTGGGCGCCTTTGCCGCGCCGGGGCTGAAGATCGAGGTCTCGGGCGATGCCAACGACTATGTCGGCAAGGGGCTCTCGGGCGGCACCATCGTGGTGCGGCCGCCGATGGCCAGCCCGCTGGTCGCGGCCGACAACACCATCATCGGCAACACCGTGCTGTATGGCGCGACCGACGGCCACCTGTTCGCGGCCGGCCGGGCGGGCGAGCGCTTCGCGGTCCGGAACTCGGGCGCCAAGGTGGTGATCGAGGGCTGCGGCAGCAACGGCTGCGAATACATGACCGGCGGCGTCGCGGTGATCCTGGGCCGCATCGGCGCGAATTTCGGCGCCGGCATGACCGGGGGCATGGCCTATCTTTACGACCCCGAGGGGCTGGCGCGCGACTATATCAATGCCGAGACGCTGGTGCTGTGCCCGGTCACGCAGCCGCATTGGGAGGAGCAGCTGAAAGGGCTGGTCGAACGCCACGCGCGCGAGACCCGCTCGCGCCGGGCCGAGGAGATGCTGCAGAACTGGGAGGAGGAAAAGCTGAACTTCCTGCAGGTCTGCCCCAAGGAGATGCTGCCGCATCTGAAGCATCCCATCGCGGATGTCGAGGATCTGGCGGCGATCCCCGCCCAATGATCCGAAAAGGGCCCCCGCGGGGGCCCTTTGCCTGTCGGGCGCGGCGAAGGCCGGGCCCTGCCGCGGCCCTGCCCTGGCGCCGGATGGCCGCGGGCTGGCAGGCCGGGGCTTGCCGGATGACGGGCGCGGGGCTTGCGCCGAAGGTTTCCGCATGGGACCACGGGACACGTTCCTTGCTGCTTTCAGGACGCGTTTCATGACCAGAAAATCCTTGCTGATCTTTGCCCCGCTGCTGGCCCTGGCCGGGCTGGCCGGTTGCCGCGACGAACGGGGCGAAGGCCCGATGACGCCCGGCATCTATTCGGTGGTGACCGTCGACGGCAGCCAGAACCGCACGATCTTCAAGGAGGACGGCACCTTCGTCGACATGGAGGACAACAACCCCAAGCCGGTCGCCGAGGGCAAATGGTGGCGCAAGGACGGCAAGCTATGCGTGCAGCCAACCGATGCCGCAGAGCCGCTCTGCGCCGAGGAAAAGCCGCTGGGCGACGACGGCGGCTTCTTGCTGACGGCGAATGGCGTCACGCTGGAATTCAAGGCGCTGGTGCAATGACCGGCGGCATGGCCGCGGTTTTCGTGCTGCTGGTGACGCTGTTCGCCGGACCGGCCTTCGCGCTGATGTTCAAGACCCGGATGGCGCGGACCACCTTCGAGAAGCGCCGCGCGCGCTTTGCCGAGGGCCGGCTGAAGAAGGATCCGCAGACCGACCCGATCGGCCCGCACCGGCCGTTCTGGCAGAACTGGCTGCTGGCCTCGCTGATCTTCGGGACCGTGACGGCGGCGGTGCTGGCGGGGCTGGCGCGGCTGGGCGTCTGAGGCCGGAAAGGCGGTTGGCGGGACCGGCATGGGGCGTTAGAGAACCCCCGGCGCGGGACCAGAAGGGGAATCGGCATGTCCGCCACCGAGAAGATCGCCTTTGGCAGCATCGTCGTCGGCCTGGTGGTGCTGGCGCTGAAGGCGCTGGCCTGGTGGCTGACCGGCTCGGTCGCGCTGCTTTCGGACGCGCTGGAAAGCACGGTGAACGTGGCGACGGCGGTGGCGGCGCTGATCGCCATCCGCGTCGCCGCCAAGCCCGCCGACAAGGACCACCCCTATGGCCACCACAAGGCCGAGTTCTTCAGCGCCGTGCTGGAGGGGGTGATGATCATCGTCGCCGCGCTGCTGATCCTGCGCGAGGCCTGGCACGGCTTCCAGAACCCGCGCATGCTGGATGCGCCCTGGCAGGGGCTGTTGGTGAACGGCCTGGCCAGCGTGCTGAACGGGCTGTGGTGCTGGGTGCTGATCGGCCGCGGCCGCCGGCTGCGCTCGCCGGCGCTGGTCGCGGACGGGCATCACCTGCTGTCGGACGTGATCTCCTCGGCCGGGGTGGCGGCGGGCGTGGCGCTGGCGGTGCTGACCGGCTGGGCGGTGCTCGACCCGGCGCTGGCGGCGCTGGTGGCGCTGAACATCCTGTGGTCGGGCTGGAAGGTCATGACCAGCTCGCTTTCCGGGCTGATGGACGAGGCGGTGGCCGAGGAGACGCTGGAGGATATCCGCGCCACCATCTCGGACGCCGCCACCGGCGCCATCGAGGCGCATGACCTGCGCACCCGCCATGCCGGGCCGCGCACCTTCATCGACTTCCATCTGGTGGTGGACGGCCAGACCACGGTCGATGCCGCGCATGACATCTGCGACCGCGTCGAGCGGGCGCTGAAACAGAAGCTGCCCGGGGCGCTGATCACCATCCATGTCGAGCCCGAGCACAAGGCCAAGCATTCCGGGGTGCTGGTGATCTAGCCGCCGGGCTGCGGCAGGCGCAGCACGGTCACGTCGCAGGGCGCCTCGGCCACCACCCGCGACGAGACCGAGCCGAGATAGCGCCGGGTCGAGGAACTGGCCCGCGCCCCCATCATGATATGGTCGGCCATGATGCGCCGGGCATGGTCCAGGATCTCGCCGGCCGGGTCGGTGCCCTCGAGCACGGTGAAGGTCACGCGGTCCTCGGGCAGGCCCAGGCGTTGGCCCCAGGCCTGCAGCGCCACCAGCCGGCTGACATGCAGGTGCCGCCCCTCGTCATCGGTGCCGGTGTCGATGCCGATGCGATGGGTGCGGATGACGTTGACGCAGGCCACCCGCGCCTGCGGCCGCACCGACAGCAGATCGCGCATGCCGTTCAGGATGCGCTCGGACAGCCGCTCCATGTCCGGGGCCAGGTCCACGGCGGCGATCAGCACCGGCGATTCCATGATCTGCGCCGCGGTGCCGCCGGGCGGGCGGGCGAAGCTGCGCAGCCGGCCCATCCGGCGCCGCCGGCGCCAGACCGCCCAGAAGCCGTCGCGGGTCATGCGGGTGGCGCGGGCGGTCAGCGCCACCTTCTCGGGCTGTTCCAGATCGAACAGCAGCTGCGCGGCCGAGGCGGTGCGCTCGGCCGGGTCGACGGCCAGGGCGCGCAGGATCACCTCTTGCAGCCAGGGCGGGATGGTCGGGTCGATGGCGCGCGGCGGCAAGGGGTCGCGCCACAGCCGCCGGCGGGCGCCGCGCAGCCCCGGCGGGTCGCCGAAGGGCAGCCGCCCGGTGACGAGCTGATAGAGCATCGCCCCCAGCGCGAAGACATCGCTGCGCAGGTCGTCGCGCCGGCCGAGGATCTGCTCGGGCGCGATATAGGGGAAGCTGCCCATCGGGCTGGCGAATTCCTCGGCCAGCAGGTCGGGCAGCAGGTCGCTATGCGCCAGGCCGAAATCGATGCAGACGATGGTGCCGTCCGGCCGGGTCATCATGTTGCCGGGCTTCAGGTCCAGGTGGATCACCTGCTGGCGGTGCAGGTCGTGCACCGCCGCCGCCATGCGCCGCGCCAGGTCCAGCGCCCGGTCCAGGGCCAGCGGCGCGGTGTTGAACAGCGGCTGCAGGCTGGTGCCGGGAATGGCCTCGGTCACCAGATAGGGCATCGGGTCGAAGCCGCCGCTGGCGATCACCCGCGGCACATGCGGGCCCGAGAGCCGCGGCAGGATCATCTGCTCGACCTCGAAGCCGACGATGGTCGGGCCGTCGAACCCGTCCAGGATGGTCGGCACCTTCATCACCATCGGCAGGGCGTGGTCAGGATGCGTGACCGGCCAGATGGTGGCGAAACCGCCCTTGTGCAGGCGCGGGCCCAGGGTGAAGCCGTCGATCCGCATCCCCTCGGCCGGCCGCATCAGCGTCCCTCCAGCAGGCGCTGCGCCAGCGCCTCGGGCAGGCCCTCGGCGCGCAGCCGCGCGGCCACCGCCGCCGCGTCATAGGCAACCCGGCGCAGGGTCAGCTCGTTGCGGTCGGTATCCAGCAGCGCATAGCCGGCCTGCGGCACGCCGTCGCGCGGCTGGCCGACCGCGCCCAGCACCGCCAGCCAGCGCCGCGAGCCGAGCAGCGGAAAACCTTCGCCGATGCGGGGCGGATGGTCGCGCACCGTGCCGCGCAGGTCGCAGCTGTAAAGCTGCGGCACATGCACATGGCCGCACAGGATCAGCCGGGCGTCGCAGGCGCGAAAGCTGGGCGCGGCCGAGCCGGGGCCGGTGACATAGACCCAGTCCCGCGGCGCCTGCGCCCCGGCATGGACCAGCAGCACCTCGCCCCGCCGCTCGGTCAGCGGCAGGGCGGCCAGGAAGCCGCGCTGCGCGTCCGACAGCCGCGGCCGCGTCCAGTCGATCACCGCGCGGGCCTGCGCGTTCAGGCTTTCGGCCGCGTCGATGGCGCTGTCGTGATTGCCCCGCAGGCAAAGCGCGCCCTCGGCCACCAGCCGCATGGCGCGGTCCACGCACCATTCCGGGTCCGGCCCATAGCCGACGATATCGCCCAGGATGGCGAAGCCGGTCGCGCCGCGGGCCCGCGCATCCTCGAGCACGGCGGCGAAGGCCTCGCGATTGGCGTGGATGTCGCTGAGCACAGCAAGCCGCACCGGCCGCCCCCTCCCCTTGCCTGCCTGGAAAAAACAGTAGGAGCGGCCCGGCCGGCGCGCAAGCGCGCTGCGACAAAAGGCGTCAGCGCAGCCGCCTGCCCTGGGCGTCGAAATGGAAGGCGCGGTTCGGCTCGAAACCCAGCCCCATCACCTCGTCCACGGCATAATCCTGTTCGCCGAACAGCCGCACGGTCAACAGGCCGTGGTCCTGTGAGGACAGATAGACCAGCGTCTCGCCGCCCAGCTTCTCGACATGGCTGACGCGGCCGCTGATCTGCCCGCCGCCGGGCGTCAGATGCTCGGGGCGGATGCCCAGACTGGCCGAGCGCAGGCCCAGCTTGCCGGCATCCAGGAAATTCATCTGCGGGCTGCCGATGAAGCCGGCGACGAAGGTGTTGTTGGGGTCGTTGTACAGGTCCATCGGCCGGCCGACCTGCTCGACCACGCCGCCGCGCAGCACGACGATCTTGTCGGCCAGCGTCATCGCCTCGACCTGGTCATGGGTGACATAGATCATCGTCGCGCCCAGCTCGCGATGCAGCCGGGCGATCTCGATCCGGGTCTGCACGCGCAGCGCGGCATCGAGGTTCGACAGCGGCTCGTCGAACAGGAACAGCTTCGGGCGCCGCACGATGGCGCGGCCGATGGCGACGCGCTGGCGCTGGCCGCCCGACAGTTCGGCCGGGCGCCGATCCAGCAGATGCGCCAGCGCCAGCATCTCGGCCGCCTTCCCGGTCGCCGCCTCGATCTGCGCGCGGGGGGTTCCGGCCTGTTTCAGCGCCAGCCCCATATTGTCGCGCACGGTCAGATGCGGGTAAAGCGCATAGCTCTGGAACACCATGGCGATCTCGCGCCGGGCCGGGGCCAGGTCGTTCACGCGCCCGCCGTCGATGGCCACGTCGCCCGAGGTCACGTCCTCCAGCCCGGCGATCATGCGCAAGAGCGTGGACTTGCCGCAGCCCGAGGGGCCGACGAAGACGCAGAACTCGCCATCCTCGACCGCCAGGTCCACGCCCTTGATGACCTGGGTGGCGCCGAAGGACTTGGTGACTTGGGTAAGGGTCAGGGCTCCCATCGGGGTCTCCTTGCTGCGGGACGGATCATTTGACGGCGCCGGCGGTGATGCCGCGGATCAACTGGCGCGAGAACACCAGGTAGAGCACCAGCACCGGCAGGATGGCGAGGCTCAGCGCCGCCAGCACCGCGTTCCAGTTGGTGACGAATTGGCCGATGAACACCTGGCTGCCCAGGGTGATGGTCTTGGTCGCCTCGCTGGGCGCCAGGATCAGCGGGAACCACAGGTCGTTCCAGATCGGGATCATGGTGAAGACGGCGACGGTGGCCATGGCCGGCCGCACCAGGGGCAGCACCAGCCGGAAGAAGATGGTGTATTCCGACAGCCCGTCGATGCGGCCGGCATTCTTCAGATCGTCCGAGACGCCGCGCATGAATTCGGACAGGATGAACACCGCCAGCGGCAAGCCTTGCGCGGTATAGACCAGTACCAGCGCCGTCAGCGTGTTGACCAGCCCCGAGGCCACCATCATCTGCAGGATGGCGACGGTGCCCAGCCGGATCGGGATCATGATCCCCAAGGCCAGGTAAAGCCCCATCAGCATGTTGCCGCGAAAGCGGTATTCCGACAGCGCGAAGGCCGCCATGGCGCCGAACAGCAGGACGAAGAACAGGCTCGCCACGGTCACGATCAGCGAGTTCTGGAAATACAGGACGAAATCCCCCTGCGCCAGCACCGTGCGATAGCCGATCAGGTCGAAGCTCTCCGGCCCCGGCACCGAGAGCGGATCGGCAAAGATCGCCCGGCGGTTCTTGAAGCTGTTCACGACCACGACGAAGACCGGGAACAGCGCGATCACCGTATAGAGGATCAGCACGGCATGGGCGGCCAGGCTGCGGGCGGTGGAATGGCGGGCTTGGCTCATGGCTTTCCCCTCAGAACTGATAGCGGCGCAGCCGGCGCTGGATGGCGAACAGGTAGAAGCCGACGCCCAGCAGGATGATGCCGAACATGGCGGTGGCGATGGTCGCGCCCATATGCGGATCGCCGATCTGCAGCTGGAAGCCGAAGAAGGTGCGGTACAGGAACGTCCCCAGGATGTCGGTCGAGAAATTCGGCCCGGCCAGCGCGCCCTGCGTGACGTAGATCAGGTCGAAGGCGTTGAAATTGCCGACGAAGGTCAGGATCGAGATGATGCCGATCGAGGGCAGGATCAAGGGCAGCTTGATCTTCCAGAACTGCGACCAGCCGGTGACGCCGTCGATCTCGGCCGCCTCGATCACCTCGTCGGGGATCGACAGCAGCGCGGCATAGATCAGCATCATCGGGATGCCGACGAATTGCCAGACCGAGATCAGCGCCAGCGTGGTCAGCGCCGTGCCCTCGCGGCCCAGCCAGGGCGCGAACAGCGATTTCAGCCCGACGGCGTCCAGCATGCCGGGCGCGATGCCCCAGATCGGCGACAGGATCAGCTTCCAGACGAAGCCGACGATGACGAAGCTCAGGATGGTCGGGATGAAGATCGCGGTGCGATACAAGGCCGCGCCGCGCAGCCGCGGCGAGGACAGCAGCGCCGCCAGCGCCACGCCGACCGGGTTCTGCACCAGCATGTGCACCAGGAAGAACCAGGCGTTGTTGCCCAGCGCGTTCCAGAAGCTCGCCGACCAGCGCGGATCGCCGAACAGCGTGGCGAAGTTCCGCAGCCCGACGAAGACCCGTCCCTCCTCGCCGGTGTTGAACAGCGACAGGTTCAGCGTCCCGAACAGCGGCACGATCATGATGGCGGTATAGACCAGCACCGCGGGCGCAAGAAACACCGCGATATGCCAGCGAAACGCTTTCCGCTGCGCCATGACGCCCTCCTTCTCTGTTGAAAAATACCCTCGGGGGGTGCGGGGGGCGGAAAGCCCCCCGCCGCCGCCGGGCCATCAGGCCCGGCCCAGATTTCGTCTCGGGCCATCAGGCCCGGCCCAGATTTCGCCTCGGGCCGTCAGGCCCGGCAAGCCGTCACTTCTGCTGCGGCGCGTACCAGCTCGCCAGGCCCTGCTGCAGCCGCTCGGCCGCGGCCTCGGGCGTCTCGGCGCCGGTGATGACATTGGCCGAGGCGGTCCAGGTCTCGTTCTCCAGGTTCGGCGTGCCGCGCGACAGGATCTGGTAGGTCGAGCGGATGGTCGGCTCGCAGGTCTGGCGCCAGGACACGAATTCCTTCGCCAGCGGGTCCTCCATCTCGACCGGGGCCGCGTTCAGCGAGAAGAAGCCCGGCAGCGCATTGGCGTAAAGCGCGGCGAATTCCGACGAGCCCACCCATTCCAGGAATTTCCGCGTCTCCTCGGGATGCTTGGTCGCGGCGTTCATGCCCAGCGCGATGTCGGTATGGTCGCTGATATAGCATTTGTCGCCCTCGGCCGGGACCGGCGGCGGGAAGGCGCCCATCTCGAAGGCGCCGCCGATCTGCGGCCCGAACACGCCGATCTCCCAGGATCCGGCCGGATAGATCGCGGCGCGGCCCAGCGTGAACAGGTTCTGGCTGTCGGGATAGGTCTGGGCCTCGAACCCGTCGCCCAGGTAATCCTTCCATTTCGCCAGCTGGCGGAAGGGCGCGACCCAGGGCTCATCCGTCAGCTTCTGGGTGCCCTCCATCAGCGCCTTGCGGCCCGCCTCGCCCTGCCAGTAGTTCGGGCCGATGTTCTGGTAGCCCATGGTCGCGGCTTCCCACTGGTCGGCGGTGCCCATGGCCATCGGGATATAGGTGCCGTCCTGCTTGATCTTGTCGAGCAGGGCGAAGAACTCGGCCTCGGTCTTCGGCGGGGTCAGGCCCAGTTCCTCGAAGGCGGTCTTGTTGTAGATGAAGCCGTGGATCACCGAGGCCATCGGCACGCAGAAGGTCTGCTTGCCGTCATCGGTCTGCCAGGCCGATTTCGCCACGTCCGAGAAATTCGCCATCGCCGCCAGGTCGCTCAGATCGGCCAGCTTGCCCTTCTTGAACAGCTCCAGCGAGGCGTCGAAGGGCCGGCAGGTGATCAGGTCGCCGGCCGAGCCGGCATCCAGCTTGGAATTCAGCACCGCGTTGTATTCCGGCGGCGCCGAGGGCGCGAAATTGATCTTGATGCCGGGATTGGCCGCCTCGAAGGCCGGGATGATCTTTTCCTGCCAGATGGCAAGGTCGTCGTTGCGCCAGCTTTCGATGGTCAGCGTGACGTCCTGGGCCCAGGCGGCGCTGCCCAGCAAGGTGCTGGCCAGCAGCGCCAGGCGGATGGTCTTGGTCATGGTCTTTCTCCCTTCGGCATCGGGTCTCTCGCGGACCCTCTGGTTGCAATCAGATCAGCGGGGCCAGCAGGCCCCCGGTTTCGGCCAGCCGCGCCCGGGCCGCGTCGGGGGCCATGCCGCGCGCGACCAGGATGGCGGGCTTCACCGCGCCGCCGGTACGCGACAGCGCCGCCTCGGCCGCGTCGCGCCCGACCCCGGCCACGGCGGCGACGATGCGGGCGGCGCGGTCCACCAGCTTGATGTTGTCGGCCACCAGGTTGACCATATAGCCGTCATGGACATGGCCCAGCCGGATCGCCACCAGCACCGACAGCATGTTCAGCGCCACCTTCTGCGCCGTGGCCGCCCCCATGCGGGTCGAACCCGAAACCACCTCGGCCCCGGTCTCGATCAGCACCGGGATGTCGGCGCGCTCCAGCAGGGCCGAGCCCGCGACATTGGCAAGCCCGACCACGGTCACCCCCCGCTCCTGCGCCGCCGCGCAGATCGCCAGCGCATAGGGCGTCCGCCCCGAGGCCGAGAGGCACAAGAGCACGTCCCCCGCCGTCAGCCCGGCGCGGTCCAGATCGGCCAGGGCAAGCGCCGGGTCGTCCTCGACGCTGCCTTGCAGATGCAGAAGCGCCTCGGCGCCGCCAGCGAACATCATCGGCGTGCGCTCGGGCGCGATGCCGAAGGTGCCGGCCAGCTCCAGGCAATCGGCCAGCGCCATCAGCCCCGAGGAACCGGCCCCGGCATAGCCGAGCTTGCCGCCCCGGCGCAGCGCCTCTGCCGCGGCCCCGGCCGCGCGTTCCAGCGCCGGCAAGGCGGGCTGCAACGCGCCCAGCGCCGCGACCTGCGCATCAAGCAGCACGCGCAGCACCTCGCCCCCCGGACGGGCGTGAAGCCCTGCGGATGCCGGATGCCTTGCCTCGGTGCCGGATGCGGTCATGTGATTCCCCCTGTTCCGTTGATAATGCCAAAACAATACCACTTGTAAAGACCCTTCTTCATATTCGATCAAAATCGGCGTTTCATGGCGATTCCGAAAATAGCCCTTCCCTTTTGGTATTGTTTTGGTATCGTGCAATCCAAAGGGAGTCGCCATGTCATATTTCCTGGGCATAGACGGAGGAGGCACCGGCTGCCGCGCCGCCGTCGCGGACGGCTCGGGCCGGATCATCGGCCGGGGCGCGGCCGGACCGGCCAATATCTCGGTCGAGACCGAGGGGGCCTGCGCCAATATTCTTGCCGCCACCCGCGCCGCGCTTCAGGAAGCCGGACAGGGCCATCTGGACGAACTGAGCGCGGTGCTGGGCCTGGCCGGCGCCAATGTCACCGCCGCCGCCCGCAGCCTTCGGGCCATGCTGCCCTTTCGCCGCACGCGCATCGTCACCGACGCGGAGACCGCCGCCACCGGCGCGCTGGGAGGCGGGGACGGCATCGTCGCGGCCATCGGCACCGGCTCGGTCTTCGCGGTCCAGATCGGCGGCGAGATGCGGCAATATGGCGGGCGCGGCTTCGTCTTGGGCGACGAGGGCAGCGGCGCGGTGCTGGGCCGGGCGCTTCTGGCCGAAGCCCTGCGCGCCGAGGACGGTTTCGCGCCGATGAGCCCGTTGCTGCAGGCCGTTCTGGACGAACTGGGCGGGATCGAGGGGGTGATCTCTTTCGGCTTCCGCGCCCGGCCGGCCGAGTTCGCGCAATTCGCGCCGCGCATCACCGCCGGCACCGACCCGGTGGGCGAGCGCATCTTCGCCGCCGCCGTGGCCGAGATCCGCGCCATGATCGACACCCTGCAGGCCGGCCGCGACCTGCCGGTGGTGTTCCTGGGCGGGCTGGGCACCCATTACGCCGCCCGGTTGCAGGGATTGTGGCGGGTCCAGCCGCCCATGGGCTCGGGCGTGGACGGGGCGCTGCACCTGGCCCGGCAGGAGGCGTGATGGGCGAGCTGTTCACCCCCGCAGCCTTCGGGGAAACCGGCGGCGGGCCGCTTTACCTGCAATTGCACCGGCTGATTGCCGAGGCCATCGCCTCGGGCCGGCTGCAACCGGGCGACAGCCTGCCCTCGGAACGCGAGCTGGCAGCGATGACCGGCCTGTCGCGGGTCACGGTGCGCAAGGGGGTGGCGGAACTGGTTGCCTCGGGGCAGCTGGTGCAGAAGCGCGGCTCGGGCACCTTCGTCGCGCCGCGCGTCGAGAAGCTGGAGCAGGCGCTGTCGCTGCTGACCTCGTTCACCGAGGACATGGCCCGGCGCGGCCGCAGCGTCGAAAGCCGCTGGATCGCGCGCGGCCTGCACGCCCCGGCGCCCGAGGAGGTGATGGCGCTCGGCCTCGGCGTCGGCGAGAAGGTGGCGCGGCTGGAACGGGTGCGCAGCTCGGACGGGGTGCCGCTGGCCATCGAGCGCGCCTCGCTGTCGCAGGCGATCCTTCCCGATCCCGAAGGCGTCGATGCCTCGCTTTACGCGGTGCTGGAAGCGCGCGGCATGCGGCCGGTGCGGGCGGTGCAGCGCATCTCGGCCGCGAACCTGAACGCCAAGGACGCCGATCTGCTGGGCGTCAGTCCCGGCGTGGCCGGGCTGCGGATCGAACGCATCTCCTACCTGCCCTCGGGCAAGGTGGTCGAGTTCACCCGCTCGCTCTATCGCGGCGATGCCTATGACTTCGCCGTGGAACTGAAACTTGCCCCGGAAGGCGAAAGGAACCCGTGATGAGCCAGACGCATATGGCGCGCGAAGTGGCCGAGATCCCCGAAGCCGCAGCCCGATTCCTCGAACGCTCGCGCGATGCGGTCGCGGACGCCGCCAGCGCCCTGCGCCGCAAGGATCCCGACCTGGTGGTGACGGTGGCGCGCGGGTCTTCGGACCATGCCGCGACCTATCTGAAATACGCCATCGAGCTGGAGGCCGGGGTGCCGGTCGCCTCGGTCGGGCCGTCCATCGCCTCGATCTATCGCCGGCCCCTGCGGCTGGGCAAGGCGGCCTGCATCGGCATCTCGCAATCCGGCCGCAGCCCGGACGGGGTCGAGATGATGCGCGCCTCGGGGCAAGGGGGGGCGCTGTCCATCGCCATCACCAATGTCGAGGACAGCCCGATGGCGCAGGTCTCGGCCCATTGCCTGCCCCTGCAGGCGGGCGAGGAGAAAAGCGTCGCCGCCACCAAAACCTTCGTCTGCTCGGTGCTGGCCGGCCTGTCGCTTTTGGCGGAATGGCGCGAGGATCACGCCCTGCGCGATGCCGTCGCCGCCCTGCCCGAGGCGTTCGGCCAGGCCGTGGAACTGGACTGGTCGCCCTTGTCGGCGCGGCTGGCGCGGGCCAGCTCGGCCTTCGTGCTGGGCCGCGGCCCCAGCTTCGCCATCGCCTGCGAATCGGCGCTGAAGTTCAAGGAGACCTCGGGCATCCATGCCGAGGCCTATTCGGCCGCCGAGGTGCTGCACGGCCCGGCCGCCATCGTGCAGGCCGGCTTCCCGGTGCTGGCGCTGGGGATCGAGGACGCCGCCCTGCCGCAGCTCAAGGCCACGGCCGAGCGGCTGGTGGCGCAGGGCGCGGATGTGTTCGTGACCGGCACCGAGGTCGGCGGCGCCGTCACCCTGCCCTCGGTCCCCGGACTGCATCCGCTGGTGGCGCCGCTGGTGACCATCGCCGGCTTCTATGCCTTTATCGAGGCGCTGGCGCGGCGGCGCGGCTTCGACCCCGACACCCCGCCGCATCTGCGCAAGGTGACGGAGACGGTGTGATGGCGCGCGAGGTTCTGGCCGGCGCGCGGATCTTCGACGGCGCGCGTTTCCTCGACGGCCATGCGCTGGTGATCGAGGCGGGCAAGATCGCCGCCATCCTGCCCGAGCCCGAAGCCCCGGCCGAGGGGCGGCGGGCGGTCACGGGCATCCTGGCCCCCGCCTTTCTCGACCTGCAGGTGAATGGCGGCGGCGGGGTGATGCTGGACGGCGCAACCGATCTGGACGGCTTGCGCCGCATCTGCGCCGCGCATCGCGCGCTTGGCACGGCGGGGGTGCTGCCGACGCTGATCACCGACACGCCCGAGGCCACCGCCCATGTCATCGCGCTGGGGATCGCCGCCGCCGAGGCCGGGGTGCCGGGCTTTCTGGGCCTGCATCTGGAGGGGCCGCATCTGGATCCGCGCCGCAAGGGCGCGCATGACCCGGCGCTGATCCGGCCGATGGGCGACGAGGATCTGGCCCGGATCTGCGAGGCCGCGCGCCGGCTGCCGGCGCTGATGGTGACGCTGGCGCCCGAGGCGGCGAGCCCGCAGCAGATCGCGGCACTGGCCGGGGCCGGGGTGGTGGTCAGCCTGGGCCACAGCGATTGCAGCCATGACGCGGCCCGGGCCGCCTTTGCCGCCGGCGCCCGTTGCGCCACGCATCTGTTCAACGCCATGAGCCAGATCGGCAACCGCGCGCCGGGGCTGGCCGGAACGGTGCTGGCCGGCGATGCCGGCGCCGGGCTGATCGCCGACGGCATCCATGTGCATCCGGCGGTGATGCGGCTGGCGCTGGCGGCGCGGCCCGAGGGCATCTTCCTGGTCACCGATTGCATGGCCTTTGCCGGCACCGACCTGACCGAGATGGAGCTGGGCGGCCGCAGGGTGCTGCGCCGTGACGGGCGGCTGAGGCTGGCGGACGGCACGCTGGCCGGGGCCGACCTGACGCTGCCGCAGGCCATCGGCATGCTGGTCCGGCAGGTCGGCACCGCGCCGGAACGGGCGCTGCGCATGGCCTCGGCCATCCCGGCGGCGCTGCTGGGCCTGCAGGACCGTTACGGCGCCCTGGCCCCCGGCCGCGCGGCCGATCTGGTGCTGCTGGCCGAGGATTTCGGCCTGCGCGAGCATTGGCTCTAGCCGCGCAGCATCAGCACCAGCCCGCTGACGATGGCAAAGACCAGCACCGCCAGCCGCAGCGACGGGCCGTTGATGCGGGAATGCACCACGCGCGACAGGGCGCTGCCCAGCAGCACCGCCGGGGTCAGCCACAGCGCAGCCAGCACCTGGTCCAGGTGCAGCCGCCCGGCCACGGCCAGCATCACCAGCGAGATCAGCTCTCCGATCAGGAAGCAGGTGGCGACGGTCGAGCGCAACACCGGCCCCGAGCTGTGCTGGTAGAGCAGTGCCAGCGGCGGGCCGCCGATGCCGGTCGCGGTCTCGGTGACGCCGGTGAACAGGCCCACCCCCAGCGCCGGGCCGGGGCGCGGCGCAAAGGGGCGCGCAACCAGCGCGATCACCGCCGCCAGGATGGTGAACAGCCCCACCGCCAGCTCGAGCTGCCGCACCGACAGCGCGATCAGCACCCACATGCCCAGGAAGGTGCCGAAGAACCGGCCCAGCGTGATCCAGCTGGCGCCGCGCCGGTCGATCGAGGCGCGCTCGCGCCAGGCGACGTGGAAGTTCAGCGGCAGCATCAGCAGCAGCAGCGTGACCGGCAGGTAGCTGGCATCGACCAGACCGAAGACCGGGGCGATGATCAGCGCGAAGCCGATGCCCACCGCGCCCTGCACGAAGGCCGCGGCCAGGGTGACGCCCGACAGCAGCAGAAAGGTCGCCAGAGTCACGACGCCCTCGCCGCAAGCTGGCTGTCGGCGGTCGGATGGATGCGTTGGATCGGCGCCCCGGCGATGGCGGGGACGGCAAGGGCGCGAACCTCCTCCAGCAGCGCGCGGGCGTCCCAGTCGACCGGCCAGCCATGCAGCAGCCGCAGCCGGCCATTGGTGAAGACCGCGTCGATCTGGTCGCGATTGCCATAGCGCACCAGCTCCCAACTAAGATCATGCGATGGGGTGAATTCCGGCCGGTCCAGATCGACCAGCAGGAAATCGGCAGCCAGCCCCTCGGCGATGCGGCCGGTGACGGCGCCCAGCCCCGCCGCATCCGCCGCCATCGCGGTCGCGGCCTGCAGCCAAAGCCAGCCCGCGCCGCAGGAACTGTCGCCCGAGGCGAGGCCATAGCCGGCGCGCTGCAGCGCCTCGGCCGCGTCCATCAGCCGGAAGCCGTCGGCGCGGGTGCCGTCTGTGCCCAGCCCGAAGCGCACCCCCAGCGCCGCCATCTGCAGCGCCGGCGCGATGGCATTGCCCTTCCAGACCGAGGCCACGGGATTGTAGGCGACGGCGGTGCCGGTGTCGCGCAGGATGTTCAGCTCTTGCGGGGTGACCAGCGTCGAATGCGCGATCAGCACCTGCGGCCCCAGCGCGCCCAGATGCGCCAGATGCTCCAGCGGCCGGCGACCATGCGCGACCAGCGAGCGTTCGACCGCGACCAGATGCTCGTTCACATGGGTCTGGAAGATCGCCCCCGCCGCGGCCGCCATGGCCGAGATGCGGCGCAGCATGGCGTCGCTGGCCGCCTCGGGGATCGAGATGGCCAGCGACGGATGCACCAGCGCGTCGCCCTGCCAGCGCGCCAGATGCGCCTCGGCGGTGCGGATGATCTGCTCGGGCTCGGGGACCTGCGCGGCGCCGCCCAGGTCGTTGCAGATCTGGCCGACGACCAGCCGCAGCCCGGTTTCATGCGCGGCCTCGGTCAGCCGGCCGATATGCCCGGCCGAGCGGGTGCCGGCATCGACGGCGGTGGTGAAGCCGCCGCGCAGGCATTCCAGCGCCGCCAGCCGCGACGACAGATGCACCATATGCTCGTCCAGGCTGCCCTCGAGCGGCACCCAGATGCGGCGGAAGATCTCGGAGGGCTCGCCGAAGACCAGCGACTTGCCCAGCGATTGGGTCAGATGCGTATGGCTGTCGATGAAGCCCGGCATCAGCAGGTGCCGGGGCAGGTCGGCGACCGCCAGGCCGGGATGCCGGGCGCATAGCGCCCCGGCCTCGTCGATCTCGGCAAAGCGCCCGTGGCGCAGCAGCACCGCCATGCCTTCGCGCGGGCCGGTCTGCAGCAGCAGGCGGCCGGGTTTCACGATCACCTCGCCGGCCTGTGCAAAAGCCTTGAGGTCGAAGGACGGGCGAAGGTCCTGCATCATGCGTTCTCCTTGACGGGTTCGGGGGCGCCGCGCGGGGCGTTGAGCTGGAACAGGGCGTTGACGACGGCGGCGGTGATCGTGCCCATGGCAAGGCCGTTGCCCAGGACCATCTGCGACCATTGCGGGAACTGGCTGTAGAGGCCGGGCACCAGGATCGGCATCAGCCCCATCGCCAGCCCCGAGGCCAGCGTGAACATCGCGCCATGCCCGCGCAGGTCGACGCGGCCCAGCAGGTCGATGCCGATCACGCCGATGATCGAGAAGACGATGACGGCGGTGCCGCCGACCACCGGCCCCGGCAGGGCGCTGGCCAGCCGCGAGACCGGCGCGATCAGCGCGATCACCACCAGGATCACCCCGGCCATGGCGGTGACATAGCGCGACTTCACCCCGGTCGCCCGGACGATGCCGACATTCTCGCCCGAGGTGATGATCAGCGAGGTGCCGAACAGCCCGCCGGCCAGCGAGGCCAGGGCATCGCCGCGAATGGTGCGCGGCACGATGGCATGGGCGTCGCCCTTGCGGCCGGCGATCTCGGCGGTGGCGATGGTCTGGCCGGTCGCCTCGGCCATCGAGATCACCGAGAAGACGATCAGCGGCAGCGAGGCGATCAGGTCGAATTTCGGCATGCCGAAAGGAAACGGCTGCGGCACCGCCACCAGCGGCCCCTGCATCACCCCGGCAAGTTCGATCCGGCCCAGCGCGGCGGCCAGCAGCGTGCCGGCGATCAGCCCCAGCATGACCGAGATGCGCTGCAGCGTGCCGGTGAAGATGCGCGAGAACAGCACCGTCAGACCGATGGTCGCCAGCGCCAGCCCGACATTGACCGGGTCGGCGAAATTCGCCTCGCCCGAGCGGCCGGTGATGGTGCCGCCATAGATCTTGACCAGGTTCACCGCCACCAGCAGCAGCATGGTGCCGACCACGATGGGCGGGAAGAAGCGCAGCAGCCGGCGAAACACCGGCAGTGCCAGGAAATAGAAGACCGAGGTCATCAGCACCGCGCCCACGGCGGTCTGGATGTTGGTCTGCACGGCGATGGCCAGGAAGATGGCGATGGGTGCGCCGCCGGGCACCATGATGAAGGGCAGCCGGGCGCCGAATCCGCCCGGCCCGAAACTTTGCAGGATCGAGCCGAGCCCGCAGATCAGAAAGGTCGCGCTGATGATCGCGACGGTCAGCGCCGTGTCGAAGCCCAGCGTCTGCGCGACCAGGAACACCGCCGTGATCGGCGAGGCCGCCATCACCAGCACATGCTGCAGGCCGAACAGCACCAGGTTTTTCAGCGGCAGCTTCTCGTCGGCGGGCTCCGCCTTGGGCGGGCTGGCTCCGCAGGCCGGGTTCTCCCCAGATATCATGTCATCTCCTCCCCTATGTGAAGCAACCGGCGCATGGCGGGCGACGGCCTCCAGATCCGATCCAGCCGTCATACAAATCGGTTTGCTATCTCAAGGCATAGCATGATCGGCGATTCTTGCAAATCGTTTTGTATCAGCTTGCCCGGCCGGGACGGCTGTGCTTCCCTGCAACGGGGGCATTCTGCCCCAGCGAGAGCGCATTGGGCAAACCGACCATTTCCGATCTGGCCCGCGCGGCGGGCGTCTCGCCCACCACGGTCTCGCATGCCTTCAGCGGTCGCCGCCATGTGGATCCCGAGACGCGCGAGCGCATCCACGCGCTGGCGCGCGAGATGGGCTATCATCCGAACAGCGCCGCGCAGCGCCTGCGCAGCGGCCGCACCGGGATCATCGCGCTGGCCTCCTCGATGCCCTTCGCCATCGCGGCCGGGCCGTCGCGGCTGGGCTTTCTGATGGAGATCGCGGCCTCGGCCGCCATCTCGGCGCTGACCCGCGACATCGCGCTGTGCCTGATCCCGCCGCAGCCGCCGGAAAAGAACCTGGACATGCTGGGCTTCGACGGGGTGATCCTGGTCGAGCCGGCCCGCGACGACCCGCTGGTCGAGCATTTCGAAAGCCGGCGCACGCCGGTGGTCTCGATCGGTAAGGTGCCGGGGCGCGGGGACATCCCGGCCATCGACCTGCAATCCCACGATACCGCCCGGCTGCTGCTGGACCACCTGCACCAGCAGGGCTGCCGCCGCATCGCGCTGGTGACGGGAACCAGCCCGCGCGCCAGCCAGATCGAGACCCGCGCCGCCTATCGCGACTTCGCCGCCGCGCAGGCCATGCCGCCCGAGGTGCTGGAACTGGACGAGACCGGCGGTGAGGACCTGGCGCGGGCCAAGGTGGGGGACCTGCTGCGGACCCGGCCAGAGCTCGACGGGCTGATGGTGCCGGTCGATGCCTTCGCCAGCGGCGCGCTGGCCGCCGCGCATGAGCTGGGCCGCGCCGTGCCGGGCGACCTGCGCATGGTCACCCGCTATGACGGCCTGCGCGCCAAGCTGGCCGAGCCGCCGCTGACCGCCGTGGATCTGCATCTGGCGCAGATCGCCGGCATGGCGGTCGAATTGCTGCTGGACCGCATCGACGGCAAGCCGCGGCAGATGCAGGCGCCCCGGCCCGAACTGGTGGTGCGCCGCTCCTCGGCCGCCGAAGATAACCGCAAGTTATGAGCGTGATTGATAAATATAAATTCTAATAATCCCCAGAGTTGCTAAAACCGTCTGGCAAGGCGTGCCGATTCTATCGGGAGAGCCATCGGTCGCGGCCCGGCAAGGCGCCGCAATCCGCACTCGGTCAACCGGCGCCGCAGCAGCGGCGCGGCCCAGCAAAGGAGAGCCAGCATGGACGGAAATGACATCAAGACGGCCGGGAAATGCCCGGTCATGCATGGTGGGAACACCGCCATGGGCAGCTCGGTCACCTCGTGGTGGCCGAATGCGCTGAATCTCGATATCCTGCACCAGCATGACCGCAAGACCAACCCGCTGGGCCAGGACTTCAACTATCGCGACGAGCTGAACAAGCTGGATGTCGGGGCGCTGAAAGCCGACCTGCGCGCGCTGATGACCGACAGCCAGGACTGGTGGCCGGCCGATTACGGCAGCTATGTCGGCATGTTCGTCCGCACCGCCTGGCACGCCGCGGGATCCTATCGCACCTCGGACGGCCGCGGCGGCGCCAATACCGGCAACCAGCGCTTCGCGCCGCTGAACAGCTGGCCCGACAACGTCAACACCGACAAGGGCCGCCGCCTGCTGTGGCCGATCAAGAAGAAATACGGCAACAAGATCTCCTGGGCGGACCTGATCGTGCTGGCCGGCACCGTGGCCTATGAGGCCGCCGGCCTCAGGACCTTCGGCTTCGCCTTCGGCCGCAAGGACATCTGGGCGCCCGAAAAGGACACCTATTGGGGCGAGGAAAAGGAATGGCTCGCGCCCAGCGACAGCCGCTATGGCGACCTGGGCGACGCGAAAAGCCTGGTGAACCCGCTGGCCGCGGTGCAGATGGGCCTGATCTACGTGAACCCCGAGGGGGTGAACGGTAAGTCCGACCCGCAGGCCACCGCCAACATGATGCGCGAGACCTTCGCGCGCATGGGCATGAACGACGAGGAAACCGTGGCGCTGACCGCCGGCGGCCATACCGTCGGCAAATGCCACGGCAATGGCAGCGCCGCCGACCTGAGCCCGGACCCGGAAACCGCCGGTCCCGAATTCCAGGGCCTGGGCTGGCTGAACACCAAGGGCCGCGGCATCGGCCGCAACACCATGGTTTCCGGCCTGGAAGGCGCCTGGACCACCAACCCGACGCAATGGGACAACGGCTTCTTCCAGATGCTGTTCAAGCATGAATGGACGCTGACCCACAGCCCGGCCGGCGCCTCACAATGGCAGCCGATCAGCATCGCCGAAGAGGACATGCCGGTCGATGTCGAGGATCCCTCGATCCGCCGCATGCCGATGATGACCGATGCCGACATGGCGCTGAAGGTCGACCCGATCTATCGCGAGATCTCGCTGCGCTTCATGAACGATTTCGAGGCCTTCAGCGACGCCTTCGCCCGCGGCTGGTTCAAGCTGACCCATCGCGACATGGGGCCGAAATCGCGCTATCTCGGGCCCGACGTCCCGGCCGAGGACCTGATCTGGCAGGACCCGGTTCCCGCCGGCCGCAGCGATTACGACGTGGCGGCGGTCAAGGCCCGCATCGCCGCCTCGGGGCTGACCGTGCAGGACCTGGTCGCCACCGCCTGGGACAGCGCCCGGACCTATCGCGGCTCGGACCATCGCGGCGGCGCCAATGGCGCACGCATCCGCCTGGCGCCGCAAAAAGACTGGCAGGGCAACGAGCCCGAGCGCCTGGCACGGGTTCTGGCGGTGTTGGCGCCCATCGCCGCCGAGACCGGGGCGAGCCTTGCGGACGTGATCGTGCTGGGCGGCAATCTGGGCGTCGAGCAGGCGGCGCGGGCCGCCGGGCATGACGTCAGCGTGCCCTTCGCCCCGGGTCGCGGCGACGCGACGGCCGAACAGACCGATGCCGAATCCTTCGATGTGCTGGAACCGCTGGCCGACGGTTTCCGCAACTGGCAGAAGCAGGATTACGTCGTCTCGCCCGAGGAAATGCTGCTGGACCGCGCCCAGCTTCTGGGTCTGACCGCGCCCGAGATGACGGCGCTGGTCGGCGGGATGCGCGTCATCGGCGCCAACCATGGCGGCAGCAAGCATGGCGTCTTCACCGACCGGATCGGCGCGCTGACCAACGACTTCTTCGTCACCCTGACCGACATGGGCAATACCTGGGTGCCGGCCGGCAAGGATCACTACGAGATCCGCGACCGCAAGACCGGCGCGAGCCGCTACACCGCGACCCGCGTGGACCTGGTCTTTGGCTCGAACTCGATCCTGCGCGCCTATGCCGAGGTCTATGCCCAGGACGACAATGCCGGAAAATTCGTGCGCGATTTCGTGGCGGCCTGGACCAAGGTGATGAATGCCGACCGCTTCGACCTGGCGGCCTGATCCCTTCCGACGCTTCCGCCGCGCCCCGGCGCGGCGGTAAGGTGGGTTAACGAGTTAAAGGGGCCGGATTCCGGCCCCTGATTCATTTCCGGGCCGGCGCCGCACCGCCCTGCCCGCGCAGCGCCCGCTCGTGAAAGACGAAGCCCAGGAGGTTCAGCAGCACCTGCGCCGCCAGGATCGCCGTGCCGCCGGTCGGATCGTAATCCGGCGCCACCTCGACCAGGTCGATGCCCACCACCTCATGCCGCCGCGCCAGCGCCTGCAGCATCTCCAGCACCTCGTAATACAGGAAGCCGCCATGGCTGGGCGTGCCCGTCCCCGGCGCGATCGAGGGGCAGAAGCCGTCGATGTCCAGCGTCACATAGACCCGGGCGCCCGGCGGGATGCGGTCGATCACCCCCTGCGGCCCCAGCACCCGGGCCTGCCGCACCGACAGGATGTCCGAACCCATGGCGCGCGCCGCCTGGTAGCCGTCGCGCGCCGTCGACGAGACGTTGCGGATGCCGACCTGCGTCAACCCGCTGACCCAGGGCTTCTCGGCGGCGCGGCGCATCGGGTTGCCATGGCCGTTGCGGACGCCGTGCCGCTCGTCCACGAAATCCAGATGCGCGTCGATCTGCAGGATGTGGATCGGCCCCTGCCCCTCGAAGGCGTCGATGCAGGGGATGTTGACCGAATGGTCGCCGCCGATCACCACCGGCAGGGCGCCGGCCGCCAGGGCCGCCTCGACCCCGGCGCGGATATTGGCGTGGCTTTTCACCGTGTCGGTATGGACGATATCGGCATCGCCCAGATCGACGATGCGCACCTCGGGGCCCAGATAGGTGCAGTCGTCCTCGTGATCGTAGGCGCCGGCATGGCCGAAGCTGAACAGCGTCGAGGCCTCGCGCACCGCGCGCGGCCCGAAGCGGGCGCCGGCGCGGAACTGCGTGCCGAAGTCGAAGGGCGCGCCCAGCACCGCCACATCGGCGTCGATGCGCGACCAGTCCTGGACATAGGGCCGCTTGCCGAAGGTCGAAATGCCCACGAAGGGCAGGTTCAGGCGGCCGGTTTCATAGGCGGGACGGGTCTCGGTCATGGGCTTTCCCCCTGCATGGATCATGCCGGGACTATGCCGCGCCGGTATTTGCGATAAACAGGAAGTCACCGATCCTTACTTTGGCGTTTTTGAAGCAATGCGGATCAGCGACTATACCCTGCGCAACCTGCGCAGCTTCTGCGCCGTGGTCGAGCATGGCGGCCCCAGCGGCGCGCAGGCGGTGCTGGGCGCCAGCCTGTCGGTGATCTCGACGCATCTGAAGGATCTGGAACTGTCGCTGGGCTTCACGCTTTGCCAGCGCGGGCGCGGCGGCTTCGCGCTGACCCACAAGGGCGCCGCGGTCTATCGCGAGGCCAAGCGCATGCTCGGTTCGGTCGAACTGGCCGAGGCCAATCTGGGCGCGCTGCGCCGGGTGCTGGCCGGCCATCTGCGCGTCGGGCTGGTGGACAGCGAGGCCGACAATCCCGACCTGCCGGTGCATCGCGCCATCCGCCGCTTTTTCCGGCGCGAACAGGAGGTGCGGCTGAGCCTGGAGATCGGCACCACCGAAGCGCTGAGCAAGGGGCTGCAGACCGGCGACATCCATGTCGCCATCGGCCCCTTTCCCAGCCGCCAGCCGAATGTGGATTACCGCCCGGTCTGGGCCGAGGAGCACGCGCTTTATTGCGGCCGCAGCCACCCCTTGTTCGGGCGGGAACAGGTGGGCATCGAGGATCTGTCGCCCCATGCCGTCACCGCCCGCCCCTATCTGCAACGCGCCGAGCTGGCGACGCTGCGCGAGCCCAGGGTGCGGGCCTCGGTCTCGAACATGGAGGCGCAGGCGGTGCTGATCCGCAGCGGCTGCTTCCTGGGCTTCCTGCCGCTGCATTTCGCCGAAACCTGGGTGCGGCGCGGCGAGATGCGGCGCATCGGTGGGCTGGGGCTGGAATGGTTGTCGCAGTTCTACGTCGCCCTGCGCATCCAGCCCGAACCGCCCGAGATCGCCCGCATCTTCGCCGCCGACCTGGCACGGGAACTGGCGCCGGCCCCGGCGGTCTAGCGCCGGCCCATCAGCCGGGCCATGTCCAGCATCCGGTTGGAAAAGCCCCATTCGTTGTCATACCAGCCGAAGACCCGGGTCAGCCCACCCGCCACCGAGGTCTCGGGCCCCGCGAGAACGATGGATTCCGGCCGCGCCCGCAGGTCGCTGGAGACCAGCGGTTTTTCCGTCCAGCCGAAGACCGGAGAGCCCTGGGCCGCCGCCTGCAGCACCGCGTTCACCCCGGCCGCATCGGTCGGGCGGGCGCTGGCGAAGGTCAGGTCGATGCAAGAGACGCTGGCCGTCGGCACCCGGATCGCCCGCGCCGCCACCCGCCCGGCCAGATGCGGCAGCACCGTGCCGATCAGCCGCCCGGCGCTGGTCGTGGTCGGCACCATGGACAGCGCCGCCGCCCGCGACCGCGCCGGATCGCCGCGCGGCTTGTCCACCGTGGGCTGGCTGCCGGTATAGCAATGCACCGTGGTCATCTGCCCCGAGACCACGCCGAAAGCCTCGTCCAGCACCCGCAGCAAGGGCGCCAGCGCATTGGTCGTGCAAGAGGCGTTCGAGACGATGCGCTGGCCGTCCAGCTGGTCCTCGTTGGCACCGATCACCACGGTCACGTCGGCCTGGTCCGAGGGGCCCGAGATCAGCACCGCGCCCGCCCCGGCCTCGATCCCGCGCTCGACCACCGCGCGCGAGCCGGTCATGCCGGTGCATTCCAGCACGACATCGACGCCCGACAGGTCCAGCCGGCGCAGGTCCGGCGCGGAATGGAAGGGGATCGCCCGGCCATCGACGACCAGCGCGCCATCGGCCACCGCGACCTGCCCGCGCCAGGGGCCGAAGACGCTGTCATATTCGAACAGATAGGCACAATTCGCGAGCGGCTCGATATCGTTGATCAGCACGAGGTCCAGATCCTCGTAACCGCCCTGTGCCCAGATGCGCAGGATCGAGCGGCCGATGCGCCCGAAGCCGTTCAACGCCAGCCTGATCCTTCTTTCCGCCACGAGCTCCTCCTCCTCGGCGCAAGCCGGGGCGGGCCGGCTGCCCCGCAAGGGGTCGGCCTCACCCGTCTCGGTCCAAAGTTGCGAACCCGCCGGCTTGCGGCGCGTCCCCCTCTGTCCTTTTGCCTGAGAGCGTCACCGCATGGCGGCTTCTTCCTTCGGCGGATGCGCGGGGCATCTCTCTCCAGAGTGTCGGTCCGGCAGTCTGCTTGCCTGAGAGATTCCGGGGCGTTGCTCCGTCGGCGCGGGACTGAACCCGACTCTCCTGTCCGAACCGGGGCGGAGGCTGGCACAGTCCCGCCGGTTTGGAAAGGCCCCGAATCCGCCATGCTCCGCCGCCGTCCGGCCCGGCCAGCCCAGCCGCCGCGGCGACAAATGGCGATGCGGTCGACGCAGGCTGGCCAGGCACCCCGGACTGAAACGGAAAACGGCGCCCCTGCCATGCTGGGACGCCGTTGGTCGGGATGGTCGAAGCGCCGGGAAAGCCCCGGCGCGGCCTGTTCCGCGCGCGCCGTCGGGGCGCGCGGGCCTCAAGCCGTCAATGCCGCGACATCGGGATGCCGCCCCGTTCGGGCGTGCTGATTTCCGACTGCTTGACCATGTACATGATCGCCAGGCGGCGCTTGTTCTGCTGTTTCTGGACAGTTTTCCTGCGGATCGTTTTTCTTGCCATGTTTTTCGTCGTTCCTGTTGAGCGGCGGCCATGCGCCCCTCGCGTCCCCCTTGCGGAAGACCCGGGCGCGGTTGTCGCCGCGGCCCGCTCGCCTGCCTGCCGTGACCGGCCTGCGAACGCGGTTATTTCGTGGGCTTGCGCTTGGCGGGGGCTTCGGTCGGCCCGGCCGCGTCGCGGGCCAAGCGCTGCGCCCGAAGGCTGGCAGTCAGCTCGGCGCGCCGTTGCTTCTGTTCTTCGATGATCAGCCGTGCTTCGGAAGTGGTCCGGTCCATCGCGGTCATCGGCGCGGGATCGCGAAACAGGCCTTTGGCTTTGTCCTTGGGTGCCATGCGGGCCTCCAGAGGGTGTGGTCCGGCCATGATCGGCCGGACCGGGTGCCGTTCAGCGCAAGGGCTCAGGCGAGCACGAGGTTGCGCGCCGACTGGCGGCCGTCGCGACCCGATTCGATCTCGAACGTCACGGCCTGGCCGTCGTTCAGATGATGGATGCCGGCGCGCTCAAGCGCGCTGATGTGCACGAACACGTCCTTGCCGCCATCTTCCGGGGCGATGAAGCCGAAGCCTTTGGTGGCGTTGAACCATTTCACGGTGCCATTGGCCATCGTGATATCTCCTTCATGTCTGTCGCCCGCGACATGCGGCGACCCGGCTCAGTCAGTTCGAAACGCAGACTGAAGCCGAAAGGAGACAGGTGCAGAGAGAAATAACGTTGCCGGGCCAAAATGGGCCCACGGCCATCATAAATCAAGAGGCTCGGGCCGCCGGGGCGGCTTCGGCAGGCCCATCCTACAGGCAAGTAACTGAATAAACCTCATAAATTCCTTATTTCGGACTTTCGGGGTCGCGCCGAGCCCGCTGCCGGACAGGGAAAAATGCCGGCAAACGCCTGCTTGTCACGCGCTGCAACGCAGCGGTAATATTGCGTGATCCGAAAGCAGCGGTTACAAAACTGTGAGGATATCCGGCGTAAGCTGGAGCCGAACCGCGCCGGCGGATGCAACCGGCGCCACCCAATTCGTCCGCATTGGCTACCGCCCGCGCAGCGGGTCGTGGCGCTGGATGATCAACGAAAACTGAAGAAAGGACCTCGTATGTGGACTCGCGTTCCGACGACTGTCGATGGAAAGGCCATTTCTGGGGACTGGACGATAACCCTCAACGATCGGCCTGTCGGCCGCATCTCGCATGATTCGCAGGGGCCGGGCGTCGGCGCCTGGACCTGGATGATGCTGGATCGCGGCGATGCGGGCGGCCGCGCCTGGACCGAAGAGGCGGCGCTGTCGGCCATCAAGGAGACGGTCGGCAATTCTTCTGCCGAGGTTGCCTGACCTAGGGACGGGGCGCCGGCAAGGGCGCCCTGCCATACTTTCCGGCCCCGCCGGGCCGAACCCCCGGCCGTGCCATGCTTGGCCATCTGACCAGCGCGGCCAAGGCCGCCTCGCGGCAAGAATTTCCGGCAGGTAGGGGAAGGGGTGGTAGGCCCGGAGGGACTCGAACCCCCAACCAAGGCGTTATGAGCGCCCTGCTCTGACCATTGAGCTACAGGCCCCGAACGCCGCCACCTTTGATCAAGCCCAAGGCATTCGTCAAGGATCAGATCGCCGCTTTCCCCCAATCGCCGCGCCCGCAGTCCGGCGGCATCGCAGACTTGATCCCGCAGGCCCTCTGTGGGCTGATGGCGGGCGAAGCCGCCCGTTGCCGGTCGCGGCCCCAAACCGGAGATCAGACCATGCCCAGATCCGCACTGCTTTCCCCGCTTGCCCCCGCCGCCGCTGTCGCCGCCCTCGCCGCCGCCGTTGCCGCCTCGCCCGCGCTGGCGCAGGATCCGGCCAGCTGCGGCGCGGTCCGCTTCTCGGACCCCGGCTGGACCGACATCACCGCCACCAACGGCGTCGCCACGGCGGTGTTGCAGGGCCTGGGCTACACGCCGCAGATCAGCACGCTGTCGGTGCCGGTCGGCTACGAGGCGCTGAAGAACGCCGATACCGATGTCTTCCTGGGCAACTGGATGCCGGCACAGCAGAAGTTCCGCGACGATCTCGACGCCTCGGGCAAGGTCGAGGAGCTGGTGCAGAATCTGGAAGGCGCCAAGTTCACGCTGGCGGTGACCGATGCCGCAACCGGTCTGGCCGTCGCGGATTTCGCCGGCCTCGACGCGCATCGGGACGCCTTCCAGGGCAAGATCTACGGCATCGAGCCCGGGGCGCCGGCAAACCAGATCATCCAGAAGATGATCGAGGCGGACAAGTTCGGCCTCGGCGACTGGGAGCTGGTCGAATCGAGCGAACAGGGCATGCTGGCGCAGGTGCAGCGCAACGACGCCGCCGGAACGCCCTCGGTCTTTCTGGCCTGGGCACCGCATCCGATGAACGTGACGCTGAAGATCACCTATCTGGCTGGCGGGGACGCGGAGTTCGGCCCGGATTTCGGCGGCGCCACGGTCCATACCGTCGCCCGCAAGGAATGGGTGGCCGCCTGCCCCAATGTCGCCAAGCTGTTCAGGCAGATGACCTTCACCGTGGATCAGGAAAACGTGCTGATGGGCAAGATCCTCGACGACGGCGTCGATGCGGTCGAAGCGGCGCGGGGCTGGATCGCCCAGAACCCCGATGCGGTGGCGAAATGGCTTGACGGCGTGACCACCCTGGATGGAAAACCCGGCGCTGAAGCAGTCATGGCATCGGTGAAGTAATTGAAAAATCCCAATATCCTGATCGTGATGGCCGACCAGCTGTCGGGGGTTCTGTTCCCCGACGGCCCGGCCGAGTTCCTGCATGTGCCGCATCTGCGCAAGCTGGCGGAACGCTCGACCCGTTACGCCAACGCCTATACCGGCAGCCCGCTTTGCGCGCCGGGGCGGGCCAGCTTCATGTCGGGGCAATTGCCGCGCCGCACCCGGGTCTATGACAATGCCGCCGAGTTCTGCTCGGACATCCCGACCTATGCCCATCACCTGCGCCGGGCGGGCTATCACACCTGCCTGTCTGGCAAGATGCATTTCGTCGGCCCCGACCAGCTGCACGGTTTCGAGGAGCGGCTGACCACCGACATCTACCCGGCCGATTTCGGCTGGACCCCGGATTATCGCAAGCCGGGCGAGCGCATCGACTGGTGGTATCACAACCTGGGCTCGGTCACCGGCGCCGGCGTGGCCGAGATCACCAACCAGTACGAATATGACGACGAAGTCGCCTATCACGCCACCCGCAAGCTCTACGACCTGGCGCGCGGTGCCGACGACCGGCCCTGGTGTCTGACCGTCAGCTTCACCCATCCGCACGACCCCTTCGTCGCCCGGCGCAAGTATTGGGATCTCTACGAGGGCATCCCGGAACTCGAACCGCCCGAGGCGATTCCCTACGCGCGGATGGACCCGCATTCGCAGCGGCTGATGGATGCCAGCGACTGGCGCGGGCTCGAGGTCACGCCCGAGCATGTCCGCCGCGCCCGCCAGGGCTATTTCGCCAACATCTCCTATGTCGACGACAAGCTGGGCGAGATCATGGACGTGCTGGAGCGCACGCGGCAGGAGGCGATCGTGGTCTTCCTGTCCGACCATGGCGAGATGCTGGGCAGCCGCGGCATGTGGTTCAAGATGAACTTCTTCGAAGGCTCGGCCCGCGTGCCCCTGATGATCGCGGCGCCGGGCATGGCGCCGGGACGGGTGGACCAGCCGGTCTCGACCATCGACGTGCTGCCGACGATCTGCGACCTCGCGGGCATCTCGATGTCCGAGGTGGCGCCCTGGACCGACGGCCGCTCGCTGGCGCAAGGCGCCGGGGGGCGCGGGCCGGTGGCGATGGAATACGCGGCCGAGGGCAGCATCGCGCCGCTGGTCTGCCTGCGCGACGGCGACTGGAAATATGTCGCCTGCGCCGCCGACCCGGACATGCTGTTCAACCTGGCCGATGACCCGGACGAACGGCAGAACCGCGCCACCGACCCGGCCGCGGCCGAGGTGCTGGCGCGGATGCGCGCCATGGCGGCCGAACGCTGGGATCTGGCCGCCTATGACGCCGAGGTGCGCGAAAGCCAGGCCCGGCGCTGGGTGGTCTACGAGGCGCTGCGCAACGGCGCCTATTTCCCCTGGGACCACCAGCCGCTGATGCAGGCCTCGGAACGCTACATGCGCAACCACATGGACCTGAACGTGCTGGAGGAATCCAAGCGCTTCCCGCGGGGCGAGTGAATGGTGCCGCTGTCCTCCGGCCGCTTCGCGGCGATCCGCCTGCAGCCGGGCGAGGATCCGCTGGCGGCGCTGCGCGCCCTGCAGCGCCGGACGGGGGCGGCGGCCATGGCGCTGGTCACCTGCGTGGGCAGCCTGACCCGCGCGGTGATCCGGCACGCGAACCGGGACGAGGCCAGCGAATATCGCGGCCATTTCGAGATCACGGCGCTGACCGGCACCATCGACCCCGCCGGCCAGCACCTGCATCTGACCATTGCCGATGACGAGGGCCGGGCCTTCGGCGGCCACCTGCTGCCGGGCTGCGAAATCTACACCACGGCCGAGATCGTGGTGCTGATCCTGGACGATCTGGGCTTCGCCCGCGCACCCTGCCCGCTTTCCGGCCATGACGAACTGGTCGTGCGGCCCGCGCCATAGGAACGCGGCCCGCCGGTCCGGGGCCCTCCGCCCCCTGCGACCCGGCGTCACGGCGGGGAACCCGCTCCGCCGCCGGGGCGTTGCCCCGCCGTCATCAGTCAAGAGGATCCCGCCATGTCCGACCTGCTTGTCATCGCCTTCGACGACGAGGCGACCGGCTTCGAGCTGCGCACCGAACTGGTCAAGATGCAGAAGGAATACCTGATCGAGCTTGAGGACGCGGTGGTCGTCACCCGCCCCACGGCCGAAGACATCCAGTTGCACCAGGCCGTGAACCTGACCGCGGCCGGCGCGCTTGGCGGCGGCTTCTGGGGCACGCTGGTCGGGCTGATCTTCCTGAACCCGCTGATCGGCGCCGCGGTGGGCGCCGGCGCCGGCGCCATTGCCGGCAAGCTCTCGGATATCGGCATCAATGACGATTTCATGCGCGGGCTTGGCCAGTCCATCCCGCCCGGCGGCTCGGCCGTCTTCATCCTGGTGCGCAAAATGACCGCCGACAAGGTTCTGGCGCGGCTGGAAGGCTTCCACCTGCGCGGCCGGGTGCTGCAGACCTCGCTGCCCGATGCCGAGGAAGACCGCCTGCGCGAGGCCTTTGCCGGCGGCAAGCTGGGCACGGCGCTTGGCGTGCCTCAGGCGGACCAGCCGGCCGCCTCGGTTCCGCCGACCCCAGCCTGACGCTTGACGCAAGGGGCATGGCCGTGACAGGACGCGGCCATGCCCCGCCGCATGGACACCCTGGAAGACCCCGAGGCGCTGACCGAGCCGCCGACGCCCCGCGCCCGCCGGCGCTGGCGGCCGTTCAGGCGCATGGCGCTGTGGTTCTGGGGCTGGTTTTCCTGGATCGGCGCCCGGCTGCTGGCGCTGATGTTCGTGCTGGTCTTCCTGTTTTCCTTCATCAACCCGCCGACCACCTGGACCATCATCCAGGGCCAGCGCGAATTTCCCGGTCGGGCCGAGCGCGCATGGGTCGGCCTGGACGCGATCTCGCCGCACATGGTCCGCGCCGTGGTCGCGGCCGAGGATGCCAATTTCTGCAACCACTGGGGTTTCGACATGGTCGAGATCCGCCGGGTCATCGCCTCGGGCTCGTCGCGCGGCGCCTCGACCATCAGCCAGCAGACCGCCAAGAACGTGTTCCTGTGGCAGGGGCGCAGCTGGCCGCGCAAGGTGATGGAAACCGCCTATACCCCGATGATCGAGGCGCTGTGGTCCAAGCGCCGCATCGTCGAGGTCTATCTGAACATCGCCGAATTCGGCCGCGGCGTCTTCGGGATCAAGGCGGCGGCGGAATATTACTATCAGACCACGCCCGACAAGCTGAGCCTGCGGCAGGCGGCGGCGCTGGCCTCGATCCTGCCGGCGCCGCGCACGCGCAACCCGCAGACCGGCTCGGCCCGCACCCGCGCGATCGTCAGCGGCGCGCAGACGATCCGGGCGGATGGCCGCGATTCCTGCCTGGTGCTTGAGCGCTGATCTGCCCCGCAGCGCCAGGACGGTTGAATCCGCGCGCGCCCGGGCGTATCAACCGGAAGCCCGCGAACGAACGGTTTTCCCCTCATGAATACTTCCTCGCCCAGTTCCACCATCCGCCTTTACCACGTCGCCCTGTCGCCGTTCTGCCGCAAGGTCCGGCTGGTGCTGGCCGAAAAGCGGATCGAGGTCGAGCTGGTCGAGGACCGCTTCTGGGAGCCGGGGTCCGAGATCCTGCGCCGCAACCCGGCGGGCAAGCTGCCGGTGCTGCGCATGGACGGGCGGCTGCTGGCGGAAAGCCAGGCGATCTGCGAATACCTGGACGAGGTGCAGCCGCAGCCGGCGCTGATGCCCCATGCCGCCATCGAGCGCTACGAGGTCCGCCGGCTCTGCGCCTGGTTCGACGACAAGTTCAACGCCGAGGTGACCCGGCCGGTGATGACCGAACGGGTCTGGAAGAAGGTGATGCGGCTGGGCTACCCGGATTCGCGCACCGTCAAGGCCGGGCTGTCGGCGATCCGTTATCATCTCGACTATATGAAAAGCCTGCTGGAACATCGCCGCTGGCTGGCGGGCGACGTGATGACGCTGGCCGATTTCGCCGCCGCGGCGCATCTGTCCTGCCTCGACTACATCTCGGACGTGGACTGGACCCATTCGGCCGAGGTGCAGGAATGGTATGCCAAGATCAAGTCGCGGCCCGCCTTCCGCAGCCTGCTGGCCGACCACCTGCCGGGGGTGCACCCGGCGCCGCATTATGCCCTGCTCGACTTCTAGGCCGACCGACCCGGCCGAGATCCGTTCCCGGCTCGAGGGTCAGGCGCGGGCCGAGGGTTTCTCGGCCCTCGGCATTTGCGCCCCCGACGCGGTGCCCGGCTTGCCCGGACGGCTGGCGGCCTTTCTAGAGCAGGGCCGCCACGGCCAGATGGGCTGGATGGCCGAACGGACGCATTGGCGCACCTCGCCCGCCAGCCTCTGGCCCGAGGCGCGGTCGGTCGTCATGCTGGCCGAGCTTTACACCCCCGAGCATGACCCGATGGAGGTCATCCACTACAAGGACTGCGGCGCGGTCAGCGTCTATGCCCAGGGCAAGGACTATCACGACCTGGTCAAGAAGCGGCTGAAACGGCTGGGCGGCTGGCTGGTCGGGCTGACCGGCTGCGAGATCAAGGTTTTCGTCGACACCGCCCCGGTGATGGAAAAGCCGCTGGCGCAGGCGGCGGGGCTGGGCTGGCAGGGCAAGCACACCAACCTGCTGTCGCGCGATCTGGGCAGCTGGTTCTTCCTGGGCGCGATCTTCACCACGCTGGACCTGCCCCGGGACGCGACCGAGCGCAGCCATTGCGGCTCGTGCCGGGCCTGCCTCGACGCCTGCCCGACCGGGGCCTTTCCGGCGCCCTATCAGCTGGACGCGCGGCGCTGCATCTCCTACCTGACCATCGAGCACAGGGGGCCGGTCGACCCCGAACTGCGGCCGATGCTCGGGAACCGCATCTATGGCTGCGACGACTGCCTGGCCGCCTGTCCCTGGAACAAGTTCGCGCAAGCCGCGACCGAGCTGCGTTATCACGGCCCGCATGGCGGCCCGGCGCTGGCCGAGCTGGCGCAGCTCGACGACGCGGGCTTCCGCGAACGCTTCTCGGGCAGCCCGATCAAGCGCATCGGCCGCGACCGCATGGTCAGGAACGTGCTTTACGCCATCGGCAATTCGGGGCTTGCGCATCTGCGCCCCGTGGCCGATGGCTTGCTGAACGACCCCGATCCCGCCGTCGCCGATGCGGCACGCTGGGCCTGCGAGCGCCTGCCATGATCCCTCACAGCCCGCTGCGCGGCGTCATCCTGAAATGCCTCAGCGTCGTGGTGTTCACGCTGATGGGCACGCTGGTCAAGGCCACCTCCGAGGACGGCCTGGGCGTGCCGCCGGGCCAGCAGGTGTTCTTTCGCTCGTTCTTCGCCATTCCGGTGATCCTGGGCTGGCTGGCCTGGCGGGGCGACCTGCGCACCGGGCTGCGCACCTTTCGCCCGATCGGGCATTTCTATCGCGGCATCATCGGCACCTGCGCCATGGTGCTGAGCTTCTGGGGGCTGGCGTTGCTGCCCTTCCCCGAGGCCACCACGCTGGGCTATGCCGCGCCGCTGATGACGGTGATCTTTGCCGCGATGTTCCTGGGCGAAGAGGTGCGGGCCTTTCGCCTGGGCATGGTGCTGCTGGGGCTGGTCGGGGTGGTGATCGTGCTGTCGCCCCGGCTGGGCCAGGGCACCGGCGGCCTGCAGCACAGCCTGGGCGCCATGGTGGCGCTGTCGGCGGCGGCCTGCACAGCGCTGGCGATGATCTTCGTGCGCAAGCTCGCGCAGGAGGAGCAGACCTCGGCCATCGTGTTCTGGTTCTCGCTGACCTCGACGGTGCTGGGACTGCTGACCCTGCCCTTCGGCTGGGTGGCGACGGATCTGCAAACCACGCTGACGCTGATCGCCATCGGCCTGCTGGGCGGGCTCGCGCAGATCCTGCTGACCTTGGCCTATCGCTTTGCCGATGCCTCGCTGATCGCGCCCTTCGAATATTGCTCGATGCTGCTGGCGCTGGCCATCGGCTGGTACGTCTTCGGCGAGGCGCCGACGCTGACCATGCTGGCCGGCGCCGCGCTGGTGATCCTGGCCGGCATCCTGATCATCTGGCGCGAGCGGCGGCTGGGTCTTGAACGCAACCGCCAGCGCAAGGCCATGACCCCGCAGGGTTGATCAGGGCTGGCCGCCGAAGCCGAAGGCGACGTAATCGCGCAGATAGGCCTTTTTCGCGGCGCCGCGCAGTTCCTGTTCGTTCAGGAAGGCGGGAAAGGGATCGGGATCGGGGAAATCCGCCGGCGCCCGGATGCCGGCGCTGGCGGCAAGCCAGGACAGGTCGCGCGGCAGTTCCGATTCGCGCAGCAGCATGTCGGGGGCGCCGAAGCGGGCGAAACCGGCCAGCACCTCGGACTGGCTGGCCCAGCCGGGATAGGCCGGCAGCGTGGTCTGGCCGTTCAGGTTGCGGCGCAGGAAGTCGAGGAAGGCCGCGAACAGCTCGGCCTTGCGGCCCTGGTCCAGCCCGGCCAGTTCCTGATCCGGCGGCAGGGCGACGCGATGGATCTGCCGCATCAACTGGCGCAGCTCGGCATTCTTGCCGCGCAGCAGGCTGTCGAAGGCCGCCCAGGCGCGCAGCAGCGGGTGGCGCAGCACGGTGAAGCTGCGGTGGCCGACATGCTGGCGCTTCCATTGCCGCAGGCTGTTCTGGTTGAAGTCGCCCGCGACCTCGCCCATCCGCCGCAGCCACCCCCCGACCGGGCCGGTCGGCCCGCCCTTGATCGGCATGAAGATCAGCCCCTTGCCCGCCTCGGCCCCCAGGAACGAGGGCACGGCCGGACCCTTGCGCGGCTCGAAATTCGGGATGCGGCGCAGCATGAACGGATCGAGGCGTGCCAGCTCCGCCGCCATCTCGTCGAAATTCTCGACCTTCTCGGCCAGTTCGCGCGGGTTCTGCGGCACCTGGTCGCTGGCCGGCTCGACCCGCTTCAGATCGGTGCGGCCCAGCCAGTGCAACAGGCCGGTCATCACTTCGGCGTCGCGCAGATCCTCGTAGCCCAGCCAGAAACCGGCCTGGCCGGTCACCTGCAGCCGGTGCATGACCTTCAGCTGGAATTCCTCGATCTCGCCCACCACCTGCCGGAATTCGGCGCCGTCGAAGCGGGCGGCGGCGGGGATCGGCGTCTCGGTCTCGTTCAGCTTCCACTGGTTGGTGGCCCGCGCCAGCGCGGTCGAGACATAGCTGTCCACCGGGTTGCGGGTCAGGATGATCTTGGCGCAGGCCCGATCCTCCATGATGGCGTCGAAGACCCGCGGGTCGTGGTCGTGGAAATAGCGGAATCCCGGCAGGTGGTTCGGCTTGTCGAAGATCGCCGCCAGCAGCCGGTGCGGATCGGCGTCGCGCTCGGCCATGGTGATGCCCTTGAGCGCGTCCTTGTCGGGCCAGCCCATCATGTAGGGGTTGAAGGCCTCGCCGAAGCAGGTGACGCGCTTGACCCCGTTCAGCGTCGCCTCGAGCAGGTTCGAGCCGGTGCGCATCTCGGCGAAGATGACGAAGCTGCGAAAGGGCTGGGTCATGGCGCGGAACTTTCTTCAGGGACGGGTGTGGAAGGCGCGGGCGAAATGTCGGTGGCGGGGAATTCCCCCATCAGCTGCGGCCGCAAGCCGGCATTGCGCAGCCTTTGCAGAAAGCGGCCCATGCCGGCGACGTCGCGCATGGGCGGCAGGTTGGTCGCCGCTTCGGGATCGCCGCCCAGCTGGCGCAGCACACCGCGCAGGGCGTCGGCGGGCCGGGCGCAGAAGTCGCCCAGGGTCCAGACCTGCGTCTGCGCCTTGAGCCAGACCGAGTTCAGCACCTCCATCTGCGCCAGCTCGGTGCGCTGCAGGATGGCGGCGACGCGGCGGATATCATCGAAGGGCATGTCGGAATGCAGCAGCGGCACCGCCCAGGCGCCGGTGATGACGAAGATCCGCGCATTGGGGTCGGTGGCGGTGAACCAGTTCATCTCTTGCCCGTCGCGCGGGCTGAATTGCCAGACCTGCATCCGCTGGGTGACGCGGATCAGATTGGCGACGAAACCGCGCTGGTCCAGGTCGCGCAGCGCGGCGCTGTCCGACAGCCCCCCCGGCCCGATCGGCGAGCGGCCGGCGAATTCGGCGCCGTGGACCGCGAACAGGTGGCCATGCACATCGGCATCGACGCGGCTGGAGAGCCAGGGCTCGAAATCGGGGAACAGGTCGCTGAAGCCCTGCAATACGCCATAGGCCGCCGAGGTCTTGCCGTTCTCGCGGTCCTTCAGCGGAAAGCGGCTCTGCATGTAAAGCCCCGGCCGGCCCAGGCTGCACCGCGCCACGGCCTGGCTGATCATCCGGTCCAGCCGTTCGGGCCGCGGCTCGTCGGCCGAGGGACGGGCCGTATCGCCATGCGGGAAATGCGCGTAAAGCCGATGGGCGCGGCGCCAGATCTTGCGCGCCACGAAGCAGCGCGATTGTTCCAGCATCCCCAGATGGTCGTCGTAGAAGATATAGGGCTTGCCCTGCCCGTCGAACTTGGCCAGCGTCAGCGAACGGCTTTCGATATTGCGCGAATGCCGGCGGGCCAGGCTCTGGAAATAGCTCTCGTCGGGGATCCAGACCCGGCGGAAATAGCGGTCGAACTCGGCCCGGCGCGGATCGGCCAGGATGGCGCGCAGGGTCGGCCGCGTCAGGCACCACCATTGCGAGCCCAGATGCGGCACCAGGCCCTGCGGGATGCGGCGCTTGTAGCGCAGCCGGCGCTGCAAGGCGACATAGCGGTCGAACAGCTTGCGCCGGCGCCGCCACGAGAAGGGAAAGTGCAGGGTGAAGCGTTCCTCGTTCAGCCCGCCCACGGTCCAGCCGACATCCGCCGCGGTCACGCTTTCGATGAAGTCGCGCCGGGGATGCAGGGCCAGGAAGGCGCGCAGATCCTGCACCGGCCGCAAGGGCAGGCAGGAGCCCGAGACCACCATCACATGCGTCAGGTCCTCGAAGCGGTCAAGCAGCAGCGCCGCCGCATCCTGAGTGGCCTGCACCAGGCTGAACATGCCCCATTCGCAGGAATGCCGGGGGCTGAACAGCACCTGCGGCAGATCCGCCAGAGCGCCGCGCATCGCCGCCATCCCGGCGGCCGGCGCCTTGGCATCGACATGCACCGCCACCGAGGCGCCGCCCTCGGCCCAGACCCGCGCCATGCGGGCGGCGGTCGGCAATTCGTCGTGGCAGAGCATGATCACGCCCAGCCGGATCTTGCCCCCGCCGCTCATGCCCCCGCCGCTCATGCCCAGTGCCCCTTGGAGATCAGGCCCAGATCCTCGAGCTGGCGCCAGTCCTGCAGCTCGCAGGACTGCTCGCACCAGAAGTCCGGATCGTCCTGCAGGCCCGAATGATAGGCCATGTATTCCTGGCTGTCGGCGTAATGCTGCCGCCGGGTCAGCTCCTCGGCGGATTTCTCGACGAACGTGGACAGGAACTTGGCATGCAGCAGGCAGCCCGAGGCCTTTTCGCCGCCATGCTCGTCATAGACGATGTTCAGCGAACGCGGCAGCAGCATGTGGGTCGAGCTGACATAGGCATAGGACCGCTCCCACCGCACCAGCGGGATCTTGTTCAGCGCCGGACCATTGCCGGGATCGTCGGCAAAGAAGGCCCGGCCGCGCGGCCCGCCCTGGATCCACAGGTTGCCATATTCCCAGTTCTTGCGGATCGTGTAATTCGCCGGATCGAACCAGCGCGCGATCTCGAACGGATCCTGCCCGGCGCGATAAGGCTGCGAGACCAGCGAGCCCTTGGGATACATGTCCAGCAGCATGGCCGAAAAGGACCGGATCTCGCCCGCGTCCAGCCAGTCGGTCAGCGCCTGCAGGGGCCGGGTGTCGTGATGCGGATAGATCAGGAACTCGTCGGGATCGACCGTCAGGCACCAATGCCCGCTGCCATAGCGCCGCAACAGCGCGTTCAGCCAGTCCATGCCGAAACGCGATTCCTTGTAGCTCGCCTCGGTCCGCCACAACGAGACGTCGGGCTGGCCGGCCAGCCATTCCGCGCTGCCGTCGGCGCTGGCATTGTCCACCACCAGGAAATGCTGCACCCCCAGCTTGCGATAATGGTCGAAGAACCAGGGCAGCCGGATCAGCTCGTTGCGCAGGGTGACAAAGACCAGGATGTCGCCGGGCCGGATGGCATCGGTGCGGTTCTGCACCGGCCGCAGGGCGCGGGCGCGGTTCAGGGCCCGCCCGATCAGCCATTGCCGCCGGGTCCGCCGACGCAGGCGCTTCCAGATCGGCCAGCGCGTCAGCCTGGGCACCGCATGCCATCCTTGGGTTGAATGTGACCGTCTCGGCTCATGCTAGGGGACATGCTTCGTGGCGCGGTTTTTCGCAAGCGGTTTCATCCTCGTACCGGGCGCGGGCGGTCAATCGGTCCAGCCGGTCCCGCCCATCAGCCCCAGCTCGGCCAATTGCCGCCAATCGCGATAGCGCAGCGAGCCGGGATGCCACAGCACCGGCGCCTCGGTCAGCGCCCGGTGATAGCCGGCATAGGCATCCGGATCGGCGAAATGCTGCCGGCGGCCCAGTTCCTCGCGCGAGCGCTCGACGATGCCGGGCAGGAACTTGCTGTGCAGCAGCACCCCCGACAGCCGCGGATCGCCCGGCCCGTCGTAAAGGTCGTTCAGGCGCGGCGGCAGCATGGAATGGGTCGAGTTCACATAGGCATAGCGCCAGTGCCAGCGGATCAGCGGCAGCTTGTTCAGCGTCGGCGCCCGCTGCGGCCGATCGGCGAAGAACACCCGCTGGCGCACGCCGCCCTGCACCCAGCGGTTGCGGCGCGGCTGCATCACCTGGCAGGGATAGGGGCCGGCATCGAAGAAGGGCAGCTCCTCGGTGACGCTGCCCCCGCCCGAGGGTTGGTCGAGCGGCCCTCGCGGATACAGGTCCAGCATCAGCGCCCCCATCCCGGGAATGCCCCGCGCGTCCAGGTGCGCGGTCAGGGCCCGCAGGTCGTGGCTGTCGCAATGCGGATAGACCAGCAGCTCGTCGGCATCGGCGCAGACGCACCAATGGCCATGGCCGTGGCGCAGCAGCAGCATCCCCATCCAGTCCAGTCCGAAGCGCGCCTCGCGATAGCTGGCGGGCGTGCTCCACAGCGAGACATCGGGCTGGGCGCGCAGGAACTCGGCGCTGCCATCGGTGCTGGCATTGTCCACCGCCAAGACGTGCCGCACGCCCAGTTGCCGGTAATGCGCAAGAAATTCGGGCAGGCGCTGCATCTCGTTGCGCAGCGTGGTGAACAGCAGGATGTCGCCCGGCCGGATCGCCGCGGTCCGGTCCGCCACGGGGGTCAGCACGCGCCCCGCCCGGATCGCACGCCAGATCAGCTTGCGGCGTTTCCAGCGCAGCCGCCCGGCCGACCACGCCCGCCGCAGCAGAACGGGCCGGCCGGGGCGGTTCACCGGGCGTAACCGCCGTTCTGGTGCCAGCGCCAGGCGTCGCCGATCATCTGCGGCAGGGTCGAGCGCGCCGGATCCCAGCCCAGCACCGAGACCGCCTTTTCGCTGCCCGAGACCAGCTTGACCGCATCGCCGCCGCGGCGCGGCCCCTCGGTCAGCGGCACCGGGCGGTTGGTGACATGCCGGGAATGGTCGATCACCTCGCGCACCGAGAAGCCGTTGCCGGTGCCCAGGCAGAACACCTCCTGCCCGCCCGTCGCCACCTTGCCGTCCAGCAGGTATTTCAGCCCCAGCACATGCGCGTCCACCAGGTCCATCACATGCACATAGTCGCGGATGCAGGTGCCGTCCGGCGTCGGGTAATCGGTGCCGTGAATGGTCAACGCCGCGCGCTTGCCGTCGATGGCATCCAGGATCAGCGGGATCAGATGCGTCTCGGGCTGGTGGAACTCGCCCACCTCGGCCTCGGGGTCGGCGCCGGCCACGTTGAAATAGCGGAAGATCACCGAACGCAACCCGTCCGAGGCGCCGAAATCCTTCAGCATGTCCTCGATCGCGCGCTTGCTGGCGCCATAGGCGTTCAGCGGCGTCTGGGCGGTACCCTCGTCCAGCACCACGCCGTCATGGTCGCCATAGGTGGCGCAGGTCGAGCTGAAGACGAAGTTGCGCACCCCCGCCGCCAGCGTCGCCTCGATCAGGTTGAGCGAGGCGCCGACATTGCCGCGCCAGTACTTCCCGGGCTCGCGCATGGCCTCGCCGACCTGGCTCAGCGCCGCGAAATGCATCACGGCGACGGGCTTGTGGGCGGCAAGGACCTGATCCAGCCGGGCGCGATCCATCAGGTCGCCCTGCTCGAAGGGGCCGAACTTCACCGCTTCCTGCCAGCCGGTGCAGAGGTTGTCGTAGGTGACGGGGACGAAACCCGCGTCGCGCAAGGCCTTGCAGGCGTGCGAGCCGATATAGCCCGCGCCGCCGGTGACCAGAACCGTGTCGCCCATGCCTTATTCCGCAGCCTTCCGCATCGCCATGACGTCGGAGAGGTAATCCGCGAACTCGTCCTTGAGATCGTCGCGCGCCAGGCCGAAGGCCACGGTCGCCTGCAGGAAACCGGCCTTGGAGCCGCAGTCGAAACGCTGGCCGCGGAAGCGCAGGCCATAGACGTCGCGGCCTTCCTCGATCTCGTCGGCGATGGCGTCGGTCAGCTGGATCTCGCCGCCGGCGCCCTGCTTGAGCTTGTTGAGGTTGTCCATGACGGTCGGCGCCAGGATATAGCGGCCGATCACGGCAAGGTTCGAGGGCGGGTTTTCCTTGGGTTTCTCGACCATGCCCTTGGCGCGGACGATGGCGCCCATGTCCTCGGCCACGTCGAGCACGCCGTAAGCCTTGGTCTTCTCGGTCGGCACTTCCATGGTCGCGACCATGGTGCCGCCGGTTTCCTTGTAGGCCTCGACCATCTGTTGCAGGCAGGGCGGCTCGCCCATGATCACGTCGTCGGTCAGGATCACCGCGACGGGCTCGTTGCCCAGCAGCCGGCGGGCGCACCAGACCGCGTGGCCAAGCCCCAAAGCCTTGTGCTGACGCACATAGGCGATGGCACCCGAATCCATGTTGGTGCCGCGCAGCACGTCCAGAAGCTCGTTCTTGCCGGATTTCTTCAGGCTCGATTCGAGCTCATGGGCATGGTCGAAATAATCCTCGAGCGCCCCCTTGCCGCGCGAAGTGACGAAGATGAATTCCTCGATACCCGCCGCACGCGCCTCGTCGATGGCGTATTGGATCAGCGGCCGATCCACCAAGGTCATGATTTCCTTGGGAATACTTTTCGTGGCGGGAAGAAAGCGGGTGCCGAGGCCAGCTACGGGGAAGATGGCCTTGGTGACTTTGCGATTCATGAATCATGTCTCCTGATTTCTGCGCCTCCTGCAGGGTGCTTATCCCTCTTTGTCGACGCTTCCGCAACAAGCGCATAGCAGGCGCGGCCGTTCCATAAATTACTAAAGCGATTCAGTTTTTGGCGGTTTGCAGCGATTTTCTGCTTATTCCCCTTTCAGGTCTAGGCAATTTTCTTCCCGCGCCCAGAATAGGACGCCCTCTGCGCGGAAATGTGACAGCCGCGCGCTGCCGGAAAAACTCCGCCGCCGCGCCTCAGGCAAGGCCCATCCGGCTCATCATCGCTTCCAGCTTGGGCACGTCCGAGGGGTTGTTCAGCTCCCAGAACTCGCGGCCCCGCGCCTCGACCTCGACGCAGAGGATGCGGCGACCGCGTTCAAGGAAGCGGAGCTGTTCCAGGCCCTCCAGCGCCTCCAGCCGTCCCTCGTCCCAGCCGGGATACTCGGCCAGCGCCTCGGGGCGATAGGCATAGACGCCGACATGGTGGAACACCGGCGTCGGCTGGTTCGGCGCGAAATCCGCGCCGGCATAGGGGATCACTTCCTTGGAGAAATACAGCGCCCGCCGATCATGGCCGAAGACCGCAGTGGTGCCGCCGACCCTGCCCGCCACCCGGTCGGCGATCAGGTCCGAGCGCATGGCGCCCGAGCAACGCAGCACCGGCGTCGCCACATCGGCGCCCGGATCGGCGCGCAGACCGGCGACCAGCTCCTCGACGAACCAGGCGGGCGTCAGCGGCGCGTCGCCCTGCAGGTTCACCACGATCTCATGCGTCAGGCCCAGCTTCGCCACCGCCTCGGCGCAGCGTTCGGTGCCGTTGCGGGCCGCGGTCGAGGTCATGGCGACCTCGGCCCCGAAACCCTCGGCATGGGCGCGGATGCGCTCGTCATCGGTGGCGACGATCACCCGGTCGATGCCTTGGACGGCGCGCGCCGCCGCCCAGCTGCGGCGGATCAGGCTCAGCCCCTCGCCCGTGGCGCCGCGCAGCTCGACCAGCGGCTTGCCGGGATAGCGCGTCGAGGCGTGGCGGGCGGGAATGACGATGACGACCGACATGGGATCAGTCCTTGACCAGCAGCACGCCGGGGGCGAAGGCGATGAAGAACGGGTTCTCGAAACCGGGCTTGCCGTATTTCAGCGCCGTGTGGTCATCGAAGCGCACCACCTCGCCACCCGCGCCACGCAGCACGGCATCGCCGGCGGCGGTGTCCCATTCCATGGTGCGGCCGAGGCGCGGGTAAAGATCGGCCTCGCCCGTCGCCACCAGGCAGAACTTCAGCGAGCTGCCGGCCGAGGTCATGTCGCGCACCCCGTAGCGGGCGATATAGTCATCGGTTGCCGCATCGCGATGCGATTTCGAGGCGACGACCATCAGCGCCCGGTTGTCGGGCATGGAATTGACGCCGATGGGCGTGACCTCGCCCGGCTTTTCGCCGAAGGGGCCCTTCTCCTCGACCGAGCCGCCCTCGGCATTGGTATAGAACAGCCGGCCCTTGGCCGGGGCATAGACCACGCCAAGGCGCGGCACGCCGTCCTGGACATAGGCGATGTTGACGGTGAAATCGCCGCGGCGCTGCACGAATTCCTTGGTGCCGTCCAGCGGATCGACGATCAGGAAGGTGGAGAGGCTCTGGCCATGGGTGGCGGCCTGCTCCTCGGTCACCAGCGGGATCTCGGGGAAGGCGGCGCGCAGCCCGGCCGAGATCAGCGCATCGGCGGCCTCGTCGGCCTCGGTTACCGGCGAGGCGTCGGATTTCGCCCGCACCTCGAAATCCTCGGCACCATAGATCTTCATGATCTCGTCCCCGGCCTGCAGGGCCAGGCGACGCATCTCGGCGATCAATTGATCGAATTGCATGGTTTTTCCTTTCCATCCCGAACCCACGGGATTGCGGCGCCGATTGAACCCGGCGGTTCCGTTCCTTATGATGCCGGGAACCGCGCAGGGCAAGCGCCCCGCATGTCGCAACGGAAAGACCCCGCCGAGCATGTTCACCCAGCGCCGCAACCGCAACATGGTCGAGGCCGCGTTCACCACGCTGTCGCTGATCTACCACGTCACGGTCAACAACCTGCGCAAGGGCCAGCGCAATGCCGTGGTCGGGCTGGTGATGACCGTGGCGCAGTCCATGGCGATGATCGCCGGCTTCTGGCTGATGTTCACCATCATCGGGGTGCGCAAATCGCCGATTCGCGGCGATTTCATCGTCTATATCATGACCGGCATCTTCATGTTCATGGCCCATTCCCAGGCCATCGGCGCGGTGTCGAATGCCGGCAGTCCCAGCAACCAGATGATGAAGCACGGGCCGATGAACACGGCGGTGCTGATCTCGGCCGCGGCGCTGGCCTCGCTCTACAAGCAAACCTTCTCGGCGCTGGTGGTGCTGACGGCCTATAACTACCTGGTCGAGCCGGTGCATATCGACAAGCCGCTGGCCTGCTACGCCATGCTGCTGATGGCGTGGTTCTCGGGCTGCTGCATCGGGCTGATCTTCCTGTCGCTGCGGCCCTGGTGGCCGCAGGGGGCGACGGTGCTGACGCAGTTCTACCAGCGCATCAACATGGTGTTCTCGGGCAAGATGTTCGTCGCCAACACCATGCCTTCCTTCATGCTGCACCTGTTTGCCTGGAACCCGCTGTTCCATATCATCGACCAGACCCGCGGCTTCGCCTTCATCAACTACTCGCCGCGCAACTCGTCGCTGGAATACCCGGTCTATGCCACGCTGGCGCTGCTGATGATCGGGTTGATGGCGGAATTCGTCACCCGCAAGGCGGTGTCGATCAGCTGGTCGGCCGGACGATGAGGCCGGTTTCCGCCCGACCGCCGCCGCCGCAAAAGCGCCGGCCCTTCCGCCTGCGACAAGGGCATGTTTTCTGCCCTCGGCTCAGCTTGCAGCCCGCCAGACCCCTTCCTATATAGGCCCATGAAGCTCGGAGGGCCCCGGACACGGTTCCCTTCGGTCAATCCAGGGATCGGGTTTTCGGGGGCCGCTTGAGGACCCAAGGCCCAGAATATCGCCGCAAGAAAGGTTATTGCATGTCCAAAGTCATCGGCATCGACCTCGGAACCACCAACAGCTGCGTCGCCATCATGGACGGCAGCCAGCCCAAGGTCATCGAGAACTCGGAAGGCGCCCGCACCACGCCTTCGATCGTCGGCTTCACCGACAGCGAGCGGCTGGTGGGCCAGCCCGCCAAGCGCCAGGCGGTGACCAACCCCTCGAACACCGTCTTCGCCGTCAAGCGCCTGATCGGCCGCCGCACCACCGATGCCGAGGTGGAGAAGGACAAGAAGCTGGTCCCCTATACCATCGTCGACGGCGGCAATGGCGACGCCTGGGTCGAGGTGCGGGGCGAGAAATACTCCCCCAGCCAGATTTCCGCCTTCATCCTGCAGAAGATGAAGGAAACCGCCGAATCCTATCTGGGCGAGCCGGTGACGCAGGCCGTGATCACGGTGCCCGCCTATTTCAACGACGCCCAGCGTCAGGCCACCAAGGACGCCGGCAAGATCGCCGGCCTGGAAGTGCTGCGCATCATCAACGAGCCGACCGCGGCCGCGCTGGCCTATGGCCTCGACAAGAAGGACAGCAAGACCATCGCGGTCTATGACCTCGGCGGCGGCACCTTCGACATCACCATCCTGGAAATCGACGACGGCCTGTTCGAGGTGAAGTCCACCAACGGGGACACGTTCCTGGGCGGTGAAGATTTCGACATGCGCATCGTCAACTACCTGGCCGACGAGTTCAAGAAAGAGCATGGCGTCGACCTGACCAAGGACAAGATGGCGCTGCAGCGGCTCAAGGAAGCCGCCGAGAAGGCCAAGATCGAGCTGTCCAGCTCCAGCCAGACCGAGATCAACCAGCCGTTCATCTCGATGGACAAGGACTCGGGCACGCCGCTGCACATGGTCATGAAGCTGACCCGCGCCAAGCTGGAAAGCCTGGTCGGCGACCTGATCAAGCGCACCATGAAGCCGGTCCAGGACGCGCTGAAGGATGCCGGCATGTCCAAGGGCGACATCGACGAGATCGTTCTGGTCGGCGGCATGACCCGGATGCCGAAGGTGGTCGAGGAAGTGACCAGCTTCTTCGGCAAGGAACCGCACAAGGGCGTGAACCCGGACGAGGTCGTGGCGCTTGGCGCCGCCATCCAGGCCGGCGTGCTGCAAGGCGACGTCAAGGACGTGGTCCTGCTCGACGTGACGCCGCTGTCCCTGGGCATCGAGACCCTGGGCGGCGTCTTCACCCGTCTGATCGACCGCAACACCACCATCCCGACCAAGAAGTCGCAGATCTTCTCGACCGCCGAGGACAACCAGAACGCGGTGACCATCCGCGTGTTCCAGGGCGAGCGCGAGATGGCCGCCGACAACAAGCTGCTGGGCCAGTTCAACCTGGAAAACATCCCGCCGGCGCCGCGCGGCATGCCGCAGATCGAGGTGACCTTCGACATCGACGCCAACGGCATCGTGTCGGTTTCCGCCAAGGACAAGGGCACCGGCAAGGAGCAGAAGATCACCATCCAGGCCTCGGGCGGGCTGTCGGATGACGAGATCAACCAGATGGTCAAGGACGCCGAGGCCAATGCCGAGGCCGACAAGAAGCGCAAGGAGCTGGTCGAGGCCAAGAACCAGGCCGAAAGCCTGATCCACACCACCAAGAAGTCGCTGGAAGAACATGGCGACAAGGTGGACGGTTCGACCGTCGAGGCGATCGAACTGGCGATCGGCGCGCTGGAAGAGGCCGTCAAGTCCGAGGATGCCGGCAAGATCAAGGGCGGCATCCAGAACCTGATGGACGCCTCGATGAAACTGGGCGAGGCCATCTACAAGGCCAGCCAGGCCGAGGCCGGCGCGGGCGATGCCGATGGCGAGCCCGGCCCGCGCGACGTGGATGACGAGATCGTCGATGCCGATTTCGAGGATCTCGGCGAAGGCAAGCGCAAGTAAGCGCGATGTGACCCAACCGGCCGGCCCGCTGCAGACCCGCACGGGCCGGTCCTGTCTTGAAAGACCCCGGACGCGATCGACATGGCGAAACGTGATTACTACGAGGTGCTGGGCGTTCAGCGGGGCGCCTCGGCCGACGAGATCAAGAAGGCCTACCGCACCAAGGCAAAGCAGTTGCACCCCGACCGCAACAAGGATTGCAAGGTCTCGGAGGCGGCGTTCAAGGAAGTGAACGAAGCCTATGACTGCCTGAAGGACGACCAGAAGAAGGCCGCTTATGACCGTTTCGGCCATGCCGCCTTCGAGAATGGCGGCGGCGGCTTCCACCGGGGCAACGGCCATGGCGATTTCGGCTCGGCCTTCGCCGATGTGTTCGAGGATCTGTTCGGCGACATGATGGGACGCCGGCCCGGCGCCGGCGGGCGCGCGCGCTCCAGCCGCGGCCAGGACTTGCGCTACAACCTGCGCGTCTCGCTGGAAGAAGCCTATAACGGCGTGCAGAAGACCATCAACGTGCCCGGCTCGGTCGCCTGCGAGGCCTGCAGCGGCACCGGCGCCGAGGGCGCGGTCGAGCCCGCCACCTGCCCCACCTGCTCGGGCATGGGCAAGGTCCGGGCCACCCAGGGCTTCTTCACCGTCGAGCGCACCTGCCCGACCTGCAACGGCCAGGGCCAGATCGTCAAGAATCCCTGTCAGGAATGCCGCGGCGCCGGCCGCGTCCAGAAGGAACGCACCCTGTCGGTGAACATCCCCGCGGGCGTCGAGACCGGCACCCGCATCCGCCTGGCCGGCGAGGGCGAGGCCGGGATGCGCGGCGGCCCGGCGGGCGATCTCTATATCTTCATCGAGGTCAAGGAACACCCGATCTTCATCCGCGACGGCCGGATGCTGGCCTGCCAGGTGCCGGTCAGCATGGCCACCGCCGCCCTGGGCGGCGAGATCGAGGTGCCGAACATCGACGGCGGCCGCTCGCGCGTCAAGGTGCCGGCCGGCACGCAGAGCGGCAAGCAATTGCGCCTGCGCGGCAAGGGCATGCCGCCGCTGCGCCACGGCCCGGGGCTGAACGGCGAATCGGGCGACATGCTGATCGAGCTGGTGGTCGAAACGCCGGTGAACCTGACCGCGCGGCAAAGGGATCTGCTGCGCGAATTCGAGGCGATCAAGGCCGACAACAACCCGCAGACCCAGGGGTTCTTCCAGAAGATCAAGGGCTTCTGGGACGAGATGAAGGGCTGAACCGGCCAGGCCGGCACCCGCGGCCGGCTTGGGCTTTGGGTATTTGGAAAACAGAGAAGGACCTGGGAGCCGGGATCGCGCGCGTTAACCCGGCCTTTACCCCTGCCGTGGCAGGCTGCCGGTCATGGACCCGAATCGCGCCTTTCACGAAGCACCGCTGCCGCTGTTTTCCGCCGCCGCCCCTGCCGCTGCGGCGGACGAGACGCCGCTTGCCGGAGGCATCGCCCTGGCACCCGGCAGCCGCCCGCCCAGCTATATCGCCGATCACCGCGCCCGGCTGCGCGACCGCTTCATGCAGGGCGGGGCCGGGGCGATGCCGGATTACGAATTGCTGGAACTGGTGCTGTTCCGCGCCATACCCCGCCAGGACGTGAAGCCGCTGGCGCGGCTGCTGCTCGACCGGTTCGGCGATTTCAACCGGGTGCTCTCGGCCCCACCCGCGCGGCTGGCCGAGGTCTCGGGCGTCGGCCAGGCGGTGATGCAGGAGCTGAAGATCGTCGAGGCGGCGGCGCAGCGCCTGGCGCGCTCGCGCGTCATGCACCGCCCGGTGCTGACCAGCTGGGACGCGCTGCTGGACTATTGTCACACCGCCATGGCGCATCGCGAGATCGAGCAGTTCCGCGTCCTGTACCTGGACCGCAAGAACGTGCTGATCGCGGACGAGGAACAGGCGCGCGGCACCGTCGACCATGTCCCGGTCTATCCGTGCGAGATCATGCGCCGGGCGCTGGAGCTGAATGCCAGCGCGCTGATTCTGGTCCACAACCATCCCTCGGGCGATCCGACGCCCTCGCAGGCCGACATCGCCATGACCGGCCGCATCGCCGCCGCGGCCGAGGTGATGGGAATCGCCGTTCACGACCATCTGATCATCGGCAAGGCCCGCGAACTGAGCTTCCGCAGCGAGGGGCTGCTTTAGCGCAAACAGCCGCAGAGCGCTTCGGCAGCGCGCAGCTAAAATCCCACACTCGCGGCGTTTTGCGGCCCGGGCCCCCGCCGGCCCGGCTGGACTGACAGGAATTTGATCGCTAGAACCGCCCATGCGAGGGCTGTGCGATGCACGGCCCGTTCCGTCGTATCGCCCCGGTTTCGGGGCATAAATGGAGATCAAAACCCGTGTCCCACGCAGACGAACACGCAGGTGACCACGGCACCCGGAGGGACTTCCTCTACTTCGCGACCGCCGGTGCCGGCGCCGTTGCGGCCGGAGCCGCGACCTGGACCCTTGTCAACCAGATGAACCCCTCGGCCGATGTCCAGGCGCTTGCCTCGATCCAGGTCGATGTCAGCGGCGTCGAGACCGGCACCCAGCTGACGGTGAAATGGCTCGGCAAGCCCGTGTTCATCCGCCGCCGCACCGAGGAAGAGATCCAGAAGGGCCGCGAGGTGCAACTGGGCGACCTGATCGACCAGAATGCCGAGAATGCCAACAAGCCCGGCGAGCCGGCGACCGACCAGAACCGCGCGCTCGACGAGGCCGGCGAATGGCTGGTGATGATCGGCGTCTGCACCCATCTGGGCTGCGTGCCGATCGGCGACGGCGCCGGCGATTTCGGCGGCTGGTTCTGCCCCTGCCACGGTTCGCACTACGATACGGCCGGCCGCATCCGCAAAGGCCCGGCACCGCAGAACCTGCACATCCCCGTTGCCGAATTCGTCAACGAAACCACCATCAAGCTGGGCTGAGGAGGCGCACATGGCCGGTATTCCCCACGACCATTACGAGCCCAAGACGGGTTTCGAGCGCTGGCTGCATCGCCGCCTCCCCGTCGTCGGCCTGATCTACGACACCATCATGATCCCCACCCCCAAGAACCTGAACTGGTGGTGGATCTGGGGCATCGTGCTGGCATTCTGTCTGGTGCTGCAGATCGCGACCGGCGTGGTGCTGGTCATGCATTACACGCCGCATGTCGACCTGGCCTTCGCCTCGGTCGAGCACATCATGCGCGACGTGAACGGCGGCTACATGCTGCGCTACCTGCATGCCAACGGCGCCTCGCTGTTCTTCTTTGCCGTCTATATCCACATCTTCCGCGGCCTCTATTACGGCTCCTACAAGGCCCCGCGCGAGGTGACCTGGATCGTCGGCATGCTGATCTACCTGGCGATGATGGGCACTGCCTTCATGGGCTACGTGCTGCCCTGGGGCCAGATGTCCTTCTGGGGCGCCACGGTGATCACCGGCCTGTTCGGCGCCATTCCCGGCATCGGCGAGTCGATCCAGACCTGGCTGCTGGGCGGCCCGGCGGTGGACAATGCCACGCTGAACCGCTTCTTCTCGCTGCACTATCTGCTGCCTTTCGTCATCGCCGCGCTGGTGATCGTCCATATCTGGGCCTTCCACACCAGCGGCAACAACAACCCGACCGGCATCGAGGTGCGCCGCGCCTCGAAGGAAGAGGCGCAGAAGGACACCCTGCCCTTCTGGCCCTACTTCGTGATCAAGGACCTGTTCGCGCTGGCCGTGGTGCTGGTGGTGTTCTTCGCCGTCGTGGGCTTCATGCCGAACTATCTCGGCCATCCCGACAACTATATCGAGGCGAACCCGCTGGCGACGCCGGCCCATATCGTGCCGGAATGGTATTTCCTGCCCTTCTACGCGATCCTACGCGCCTTCACCGCCGATGTCTGGCTGGTGCAGCTGGTGAACTGGCTGTCCTTCCGCATCATCGACGCCAAGTTCTTCGGCGTGATCGCCATGTTCGGCGCCATCCTGGTCATGGCGCTGGTGCCGTGGCTTGACACCTCGCGCGTGCGCTCGGGGCAGTACCGGCCGCTGTTCAAGTGGTGGTTCTGGCTGCTGGCCGTGGATTTCGTGGTCCTGATGTGGGTTGGCGCCATGCCGGCCGAGGGCATCTACCCCTATATCGCGCTGTTCGGCGCGGCCTATTGGTTCGGCTATTTCCTGGTGATCCTGCCGCTGCTCGGCATCATCGAGAAGCCGCTGCCCATGCCGCAGACCATCGAGGAAGACTTCAACGCCCATTACGGGCCCGCAACCCATCCTGCCGAGTAAGGAGAGGCATCAATGACCCTGAGAAACGCATCGCTCACGGCCGTTGCGGCCCTGACGGTTACCTTGGCAGGCGGCGCGGTGGCACAGGACGCCAGCACGGCGCCCGGCACCACCGCTCCCGCGGGCTCGAGCTACCAGACCGGCACGCCGGCCGCCCCGGCGGCCGCGGCACCCGAAGCTGCGGCGGAAACCTCGGCTCAGCCGACCGCCACGGCAGCGCCGGAAGCCGCAGCGGAAGCGGCACCCGAGGCTGAAAAGCCTGCCGCCGCGGCAGCCCCCGAAACCGCGACCGAAGAACCGGCGGCGGAACAGCCGGCGGCCGATGAGGCGCAACCGGCCGAGGACACCGCTGCGGAAGCCGCCCCCGCCGAGGAAACTGCCGCGCCCGAGCAGCCTGCGGCCGAAGAACCGGCGGCGGAAACCGAGGCCCAGCCCGCAGCCGCCGAGCCGGTCTCCGAACCGGAAGCTGCGGCCGAGCCGGAAGCCGCGGCCGAGGAAGCCGCCGAAGTGCCGGCTGCCGAGGCGACCGAGGCGCCTGCCGCGGAAGAACCCGCCGCCGAAGCCCCTGCCGCTGATGAGCCGGCTGCCGAGGCGCCGGAAGCCGAGCCCGCCGCTACGGCTGCCGAGGCCACCCCGGCCGAGGCACCCGCCGCGGCCGAGGGCCATGCCGCCGCGCATATCGAGGACATCTCGTTCAGCTTCGAGGGACCGTTCGGCAAGTTCGACCAGTTCCAGCTGCAGCGCGGCCTGCAGGTCTATACCGAGGTCTGCTCGGCCTGCCACGGTCTGCGCTATGTGCCGCTGCGCACCCTGGGCGACGAGGGCGGCCCCGGCCTGCCCGAGGATCAGGTCCGCGCCTATGCCGCGAATTTCGACGTCACCGACGAGGAAACCGGCGAGGATCGCCCGCGCGAGCCGACCGACCATTTCCCGACCGTCTCGGGCGAGGGCATGGGGCCGGACCTGTCGCTGATGGCCAAGGCGCGCGCCGGCTTCCACGGGCCCTATGGCACCGGCATCTCGCAGCTGTTCAACGGCATCGGCGGGCCGGAATACATCCATGCCGTGCTGGCCGGCTATAACGGCGAGGACAAGGAGGAGGCGGGCAGCACCTTCTATCACAACGCCGCCTTCCCCGGGAACTGGATCAAGATGCCGCCGCCGTTGAGCGATGGCCAGGTCACCTATGAGGACGGCACCGAAGCCACCGTCGACCAGATGTCGCGCGACGTGGCCGCCTTCCTGATGTGGACGGCCGAGCCGAAGATGATGGACCGCAAGCAGATCGGTTTCGTCTCGGTGCTGTTCCTGATCGTTCTGGCGGCGCTGCTGTATCTGACCAACAAGAGGCTCTGGTGGCCGATCAAGCATCCGCGCAAGCCGGAGTGATCGCCGCTTTCTGAACCGAAGACGCGCCCCCCGGGGCGCGTTTTTCTTTTCCGGGATGGACAAGCTGCCGCGCCAAGGCTGAAAATGGCGCGACGCACCGCCAGCGTCGCATGGGTATTTGGAAAACGGTGAAAAGGCGGAGTCGGAGGGCAGATGACGATCTACAATCTCGGCTCGATCAACATTGATCATGTCTATCGTCTGCAGGCCCTGCCGCGCGCCGGCGAGACGCTGCACGCCCGCTCCTATACCCAGGGCCTGGGCGGCAAGGGCGCGAACCAGTCCGTTGCAGCGGCACGGGCCGGGGCCAGAGTCGTGCATCTGGGTGCCACGGGCGCCGGCGAGGGCTGGGTGCTCGACCGCCTCGCCGCCGCGGGGGTCGAGACCTCGGCCATCCTCCGGCTCGCGGACATTGCCACCGGCCATGCCATCATCCTGGTCGAGGCCGGAGGCGAGAATTCCATCATCCTGCATGGCGGCGCGAATCTTGCCCTGCCCGCCGACCTGCCGGGCCGCGCCGGTCTGGGCCCCGGCGACATCCTGCTGATACAGAACGAAACCAACCTGCAGGCCGAGGCCGCGGCGCTGGCCCGCCGGGCCGGGGCACGGGTGATCTATTCCGCCGCGCCCTTCGAGATCGCGGCGCTGCGCGCCGTGCTGCCGCATGTTTCGATCCTGGCGGTGAACGCGATCGAGGCCCGCGATACCTTTGCCGCCTTCGGCGAGGATCTGCCGGTCGAGGCGCTGCTGATCACCCGCGGCGCCGAGGGCGCCGAATTCCGCGATCTGCGCAGCGGCCAGGTCTGGCACCAGCCGGCCTTCGCCGTGCAGGCGGTGGACACCACCGGCGCCGGCGACTGTTTCGCCGGCTGGTTCGCCGCCGGCCTGTCGCGCGGCGAGGATCCGCCGACCGCCCTGCGCCATGCCGCTGCCGCCGCCGCGCTGCAGGTGACCCGCCGCGGCGCCGGCGACGCCATGCCCGGCCGCGCCGAAGTGCTGGACTTCCTGAAAGCGCGGGGCTGAGCGCTTGCCGCCGCGCCGCCACAACCTTATCTGGTGTCCATGAGAATTCCTTTCCTGAACCGCCCGGCCACTGTCGCCGTCCTGCGCCTGCAAGGCGCCATCGGGGTCGCCGGCCGCGGCGGGCCCGGCCTGTCCGATGCCGCGCTGGCACCGCTGCTGGAACGCGCCTTCAAGCGCCGCAAGCCGCTGGCGGTCGCGCTGGCACTGAACTCTCCCGGCGGCTCTCCGGTGCAGTCCAGCCTGATCGGCGCCCGCCTGCGCCGCCTGTCCGAGGAGCATGACGTGCCCGTTCACGCCTTCGTCGAGGATGTGGCGGCCTCGGGCGGCTACTGGCTGGCCTGCAGCGCCGATCACATCTGGGCCGATGCCAGCTCGGTCCTGGGCTCGATCGGGGTGATCTCCTCGGGCTTCGGCTTCGTCGAGCTGATCCACCGCCACGGCATCGAGCGGCGCGTGCATACCGCCGGCCGCTCGAAGTCGATGCTGGACCCGTTCCGCCCCCAGACGCCCGAGGATGTGGAGCGGCTGAACCGGCTGCTGGGTCCGATCCACGAGGCTTTCAAGGAGCAGGTGCGCGCCCGCCGCGGCAACCGCCTGGCCGAGGATCGGGACCTGTTCACCGGCGAGATCTGGACCGGCCGCGAGGCGGTCGAACTGGGGCTGGCCGACGGCATCGCCCATCTGGTGCCGAAGATGCGCGAGCTTTACGGCGAGAAGATCCGCTTCCTGACTTATGGCCAGCGCGTGCCGCTGCTGCGGCGCTTCGGTCTTTCGGCGGATGAGCTGCTGGGCTCGGTCGAAGAGCGCGCGGCGTTCTCGCGCTTCGGGGCGGGCCGCGGATGATCAAGACCGTGCTTCTCTGCCTGCTCATCATCGTGGCGCTGGCGCTGGCCGCCGGGCCGGGCGTGCGCCGGATCATCGCCCGCATCCTGGGATTGCCGCATAAATGACCAAGGATCTCGCCCCGCTTCCCGCCTGGCCCGCGGACCTGGACCGGAGCGCAAGGCCGTGACGGCGCTGATCACCGGCGGCGCCCGCCGGCTGGGCAAGGCCATGGCGCTTTACCTGGCCCGGCGCGGCCACGACATCGCCCTGCATTACCACGCCTCGGCCGAGGAGGCCCGGGCCACCGCCGCCGAGATCCGCGCGCTTGGCGTCGGGGTCGAGATCCTGCATGCCGACCTGCTGGACCCCGACCAGACCGAAACGCTGGTGCCGCGCGCCCAGGCCGCACTGGGACCGCTGACGGTGCTGGTGAACAACGCCTCGATCTTCGAATACGACAATATCCGCACCGCCAGCCGGCAAAGCTGGAGCCGGCATATCGGCTCGAACCTGCAGGCGCCCTTCATCCTGACCCAAGGCTTCGCCGCCCAGGCCCCCAGGGCCGATCACAGCAGCGCCGAGCCGCTGGCGCAGGGGTTGATCGTCAACATGATCGACCAACGGGTGCTGAAGCCGACCCCGGAATTCATGACCTATTCCGTGGCCAAGGCCGGGCTGTGGTGGCTGACCCGGACCACGGCCCAGGCCCTGGCGCCGGATATCCGCGTCAATGCCATCGGCCCCGGCCCGACCGTGCAGGGGCTGCGCCAGTCCGACAGCCATTTCGCCAACCAGCGCGCCGCCACCATCCTGCAGCGCGGCGCCGGCCCCGAGGATGTCTGCGCCGCCCTGGGCTATCTGCTGGACGCGCCCTCGGTCACCGGCCAGCTGATCTGCGTCGATGGCGGCCAGCATCTGGCCTGGCGCACGCCCGACGTGCTGGGGGTGGAATAGGCGCCAAGGGCTGCCGCCGCGGCAAGTTGTCCACCTTTTGGATCGCCTTCACCCTTCCTTCACGATTCTGGCAAGAAATTCAGTGGATTGTATGGCAGAGAAAAAATATCCTTCCAAATCAGCGCCCTGCAGAATTGCCTGAATTTTAATCAGATCGACGAAACCCCAAGAAACGCTTATTGAACGCGTGTTGCTCCCAAGCTGATTCACAGAGTTATCCACAGATTCCGTGGACAGGATTCAGCTTGATCTTCGTCACTGGAACTTGCAGCCGAGGCCGAGAATCATTTCGTTAACAGCATGACCGATTCCACCCCAGAAATGCGGCCGGAAAAGACTGGCCAGACGCTGATCCAGGATTATCTGCGGACGCTCGACGGCTCGCCGGGGGTCTATCGGATGCTGGATGCGCAGGGGGCGGTGCTTTACGTCGGCAAGGCGCGGAACCTCCGGGCCAGGGTCTCGAACTATGCGCGCGGCAGCGGGCATTCGGCGCGCATCGCCCGGATGATCCGCGAGACCTGCTCGATGATGTTCCTGACCACGCGCACCGAGACCGAGGCGCTGCTGCTGGAACAGAACCTGATCAAGCAGTTGAAGCCGCGCTACAACGTGCTGTTGCGCGACGACAAGTCCTTCCCGAATATTCTGGTCGCCAAGTCGCATCCCTTCGCGCAGATCAAGAAGCATCGCGGCGCCAAGGCGGAAAAGGGCGACTATTACGGCCCCTTCGCCAGCGCCGGGGCGGTGAACCGGACGCTGAACCAGCTGCAGCGGGTGTTCCTGCTGCGCAGCTGCACCGATGCCACCTTCTCGAGCCGCACCCGGCCCTGCCTGCTTTACCAGATCAAGCGCTGCAGCGCGCCCTGCGTCGACCGCATCGGGCTGGAGGAATATAACGGCCTGGTCGCCGATGCCGAACTGTTCCTGCAGGGCAAGACCACCCGCATCCAGGCCGACCTGGCGCGCGAGATGGCCGAGGCTGCCGAGGCGATGGAGTACGAGCGCGCCGCCGCCTTGCGCGACCGCATCAAGGCGCTGACCGCCGTGCAATCGGTGCAGGCCATCAACCCGCGCGGTGTGCCCGAAGCCGACGTGATCGCGCTGCACATGGAGGGCGGGCAGGCCTGCGTGCAGGTCTTCTTCATCCGCGGCAATCAAAGCTGGGGCAACCGCGACTTCTATCCCCGGCTGAACGGCGTGGAATCGGCCGACGAGGTGATGCAGGCCTTCCTGGCGCAGTTCTACGACGGCAAGGTGCCGCCGCGGCTGATCCTGCTGTCGCATGGCATCGAGGATCCCGACCTGATGACCGAGGCGCTGTCGGAAAAGGCCGGGCGCAAGGTCGCGCTTGGTGTCCCGCAGCGCGGCGAAAAGGCCGAGCTGGTGGAAAACGCCCTGCGCAACGCCCGCGAGAGCCTGGCCCGCCGCATGTCGGAAAGCGCCGCGCAGCAGCGGCTGCTGGAGGGGCTGACCGAGGCCTTCGACCTGCCCGCCGTGCCGCAGCGCATCGAGATCTATGACAACAGCCACATCCAGGGCACCAATGCCGTGGGCGGCATGGTCGTCGCCGGCCCGGAGGGCTGGATCAAGAGCCAGTATCGCAAGTTCAACATCAAGGGCACCGAGATCACCCCCGGCGACGATTTCGGCATGATGAAAGAGGTGCTGACCCGCCGCTTCTCGCGCCTGCTGAAAGAGGATCCAGACCGCCAGACCGACATCTGGCCCGACCTTTTGCTGATCGACGGCGGCGCCGGGCAGGTCTCGGCGGTGCATCAGATCATGGCGGACATGGGGGTCGAGGACATCCCGATGATCGGCGTCGCCAAGGGCGAGGACCGCGACCACGGCAAGGAAGAATTCCACCGCCACGGCCAGCGGCCCTTCGCGCTGCGCATGAACGACCCGGTGCTGTATTTCGTCCAGCGCCTGCGCGACGAGGCGCATCGCTGGGCCATCGGCACCCACCGCGCCAAGCGGGCCAAGGCCACGATGACGAATCCGCTGGACGAGATCGCGGGCATCGGTGCGGCCCGCAAGCGGGCGCTGCTCCAGCATTTCGGCAGCGCCAAGGCGGTCAGCCGCGCCGGGCTTGCCGATCTGGTCGCGGTCGAGGGCATCAGCGAATCCATGGCGCAGAAGATCCTGGACCATTTCCACAAGGGATAAGGGCGGCGCCGGGACCGCCCTTGCGTCCCGATGTCAATGCGCCAGCATCTCCGCGACGATCTGCTGCTTGCTCAGCGCCGAAGGATAATAGGTCGGCCAGTTGCTGACCTCCTTCAACAGGGCCGCGCGGTCGTCCCCCCAGTAGAGGTGATAATGCCCGGCCTTGACCGGCGCGATGGCGTGATCGCTGAACTGGATGAACCGCGGCGCCGCCTCCTCGCCCCCGACCTTGCTGAAGACGTAGCGCACGCCGCGATTGCCGGCCTTATAGGTCAGGATCTCGTGCCCGTCGCCGGCATAGCGCCCCCGAACCGCCTCGCCGCCGCGGTGGAAGGTCACGCTGTCACCCTTGATGGTGATGCGGTCCACGTCGGATTTGTAGCCGGTCTCGTAATAGGCGCGATAGTCTTCGGCGCTTTTCCCGCCATGCTCGGCCTTGTGGGCCATCACCGGACCCAGCGTGCCGTCCGTCAGCAGCGGATAGACCGACTGCCAGTCGCCCTCCCAGTCGGACAGCGCGCGGGCGCGGATCTGGGCATCCTCGAAATGGCCCTTGTCGATCGCATCGTCATGCGCGTGGGCATGGTCGTGGCCATGGTCATGGTCATGGTCATGCGCGTGATCGCCGCCCGCATTCCCCTGCGCCGCCGCTTGCCCGGCGGCAAGCAGCAGCGCCGCCGCCAGCAGCGCGCCGATATGTCTGATCGTCTTTCCCGGCATGTGTCCTGCACCTTTCCAGTTTGCCAATTGGTAATGTTATTACATTTCATAAATTCCCTATCCGACCGCCGGCGCCATGGCAAGCGCCTTTCCGGCCGGCGGTCCGTCTTGGCGCCGCGCCCCCTTCCCCCGGCGCGCACAAGCGCCTAGATTGCCCCCATGCGCTGGACCTTGCCCAATATCCTGACCGTTCTGCGACTTGCGGCCGCGCCGCTGGTGCCGCTGATGTTCTTCTTCCTCACCCGGCCCTTTGCCGATTTCGCGGCGCTGGCGCTGTTTCTGGTCGCCGCCATCACGGATTGGTTCGACGGTTACCTCGCCCGCGCCTGGGGGCAGGAAAGCCGATTCGGCGCCGCCATGGACCCGATCGCCGACAAGGCCATGGTGATCATCGCCGTCGTGGTCATCACCGGCTATTCCGGCATGAACCCCTGGCTGATCCTGCCCTCGACGGTGATCCTGTTCCGCGAGGTCTTCGTCTCGGGCCTGCGGGAGTTCCTGGGCGACCAGTCGCGGCTCCTGAAGGTCACGAAGCTGGCCAAGTGGAAGACCACCGCGCAGATGGTCGCCATCGCCGTGCTGTTCCTCGGCACCGGGCTGAACTATTACGAGACCGGCCACCCGCCGCTGGTGGGCGAGACCAGCCTGCCCTGGTCCGACAGCTGGTCGGACCTGGCGACACAGTTCGGGCTGCTGCTGATCTGGCTTGCCGCGGTGCTGACCGCCATCACCGGCTGGGACTATTTCGCCAAGGCCCGGCCCTATCTGAGGGACGACCATGCCGCTTGACGTGCTCTGGTTCGCCTGGCTGCGCGAGCGCGTCGGCCAGCCCCGCGAAAGCATCGAGACCGAGGCCGCGACCGTGCGCGAGCTGGTCGCCGAACTGGCCGGCATGGACCAGTGGCACGCGGCGGCACTGGCCGACCTCGCCGCGGTGCGCGTCGCCGTGGATCAGGAACTGGCCGACCTGGACGCGCCGCTGGCCGGCGCGCGCGAGGTCGCCTTCTTCCCGCCGATGACCGGGGGCTGATCCATGTCCGCCCGCGTCCAGACCGAACCTTTCGACCTTGCCGCCGAGCTGGCCGGCTTCGGCGCCGGCGCCGGGGCGATCGTCACCTTCTCGGGCCTGGTGCGCGACGAAGGCGGCCGGCTGGTGGCGCTGGAGATCGAACACTATCCCGGCATGACCGAAAAGGCCCTGCAGGCCTATGGCGAGGAAGCCGCGCGCCGCTTCGATCTCGGCGACTGGCGCATCCTGCATCGCCATGGCCGGCTGGCGGTGGGCGAGCCGATCATGATGGTCGCGACCGCCGCCCGGCATCGTGGCGCCGCCTTCGCGGCGGCGGAATACCTGATGGACTGGCTGAAATCCCGCGCGCCGTTCTGGAAGCGCGAGATCGGCCCGGATGGCGCCGGCGCCTGGGTCGAGGCCCGGGACGAGGACGAGAAGTCGCTGGCCCGGTGGCAAGGCTGACATTGCAATCCGGACCCCGGGCAAGCATATAGACCGCAACCCGACCGGATGACAGCGCGGAGCCCTGCATGACTTACCTGGAGTTCGAGAAACCCCTTGCCGATCTTGAAGGCAAGGCCGAGGAACTGCGCGTCCTGGCAAGCAAGGGCGAGGGCGTCGATCTGGAAAAAGAGGCCGCCGCCCTCGACAAGAAGGCCGAGGACATGCTGCGCGACCTCTACAAGCAGCTCGATCCCTGGCGCAAGACACAGGTGGCCCGCCATCCCGAACGGCCGCATTGCAGGGATTACATCGGCCAGCTCTTTACCGAATACACGCCGCTGGCCGGCGACCGCGCCTTCGGCGAGGATCACGCGGTCATGGGCGGACTCGCCCGCTTCCACGACAAGCCCTGCGTGGTCATCGGCCATGAAAAGGGCAACGACACCAAGTCGCGCATCAGCCACAATTTCGGCATGGCCCGTCCCGAGGGCTATCGCAAGGCGATCCGGCTGATGGACATCGCCGACCGCTTCCGCCTGCCGGTGATCACCCTGGTCGACACGCCCGGCGCCTATCCCGGCAAGGGCGCCGAGGAACGCGGCCAGTCCGAGGCCATCGCCCGCTCGACCGAGAAATGCCTGCAGATCGGCGTGCCGCTGGTCTCGGTCATCATCGGCGAGGGCGGCTCGGGCGGTGCCGTGGCCTTCGCCACCGCCAACCGCATCGCCATGCTGGAACATTCGATCTATTCGGTGATCTCGCCCGAGGGCTGCGCCTCGATCCTGTGGAAGGATGCCGAGAAGATGCGCGAGGCCGCCCATGCGCTGAAGCTGACGGCGCAGGATCTGAAGAAGCTCGAGGTGATCGACCGCATCATCGCCGAACCGCTGGGCGGCGCCCAGCGCGCCCCGGCCGAGGCCATCGCCGCCGTGGGCGAGGCGATCTCGGCCATGCTGGGCGAGCTCGAGGGCAAGAAACCGGCCGAGCTGATCAAGGATCGCCGGCAGAAATTCCTGCATATGGGCTCCAAGGCCCTGGGCTAGAGCGCCCGGCGCGCCCTTGCCCCGGGCATTCGATCGACAAGAAAAGCGCACGACACCGCCCTTCCGGGGCCGGACCTTCGCGTCTTCACCGTTTCCCAAATACCCATGCGACGGTGCTGGCCTGCGCCGCCGCATGAGAATTGGGGGCAAGGAAGACGCGCCGGGCGGGTCGCGATTGGCGCGGCGGCTCTTTCCGTTTCCATATACCCGGCCAAGGCTTCCCGCCGGCGCGGTCGAACGGGTATTTGGGAAACGGTGAAGCGCGGGTTCAGCCGCGTGCGGCCGCAATCGATTCCTCGAGAATGTCCAGCGCCTCGTCGAAGATCGCATCCGGGATGGTCAGCGGCGCCAGGAAGCGGATCACGTTGCCGTAAACACCGCAGGTCAGCAGGATCAGCTTGCGCTTCAAGGCCTCCTCGCGGAGGCGGTTGGCGAAATCGGGATTGGGCTTGTCGCTGCCGGCGATGTTGAACTCGACCGCGTTCATGAAACCCGGGCCGCGGATGTCGGCGATCTCCGGCACCCCGTCCGCGATGCCGGCCAGGCGCTGCTTCAGCCGCTGGCCAAGACGGGTGGCGCGGTCGCAAAGCCCCTCCTCCTCGATCACGTCCAGCACCGCATGGGCGGCGGCGACGGCCAGCGGATTGCCGGCATAGGTGCCGCCAAGGCCGCCCGGCGCCGGACTGTCCATCACCTCGGCCCGGCCGGTGACGGCGCTGATCGGCAGCCCGCCGCCCAGCCCCTTGGCCATGGCGGTCAGGTCGGCCGCCACGCCGTGATGCTCCATCGCGAACAGCTTGCCGGTGCGGGCGAAGCCGGTCTGCACCTCGTCGGCGATCAAAAGGATCGAATACTGGTCGCAGATCTGCCGCAGCCGCTGGATGAAGCCGGCGGGCGCCTCGTAGAAGCCGCCTTCGCCCTGCACCGGCTCGATGATGATCGCGGCGACGCGCGAGGGGTCGATATCGGCCTTGAACAGCCGGTCCAGCGCCGCCAGCGCGTCCTCGGCCGTGACGCCGTGCAGCGCGGTCGGGAACGGCAGGTGCCAGATGTCGTTCATCATCGGCCCGAACCCAGCCTTGTAGGGCTGGACCTTGCCGGTCAGGGACATGCCCATGAAGGTGCGGCCGTGGAAGCCGCCGGCAAAGGCCACCACCCCGGCGCGGCCGGTATGGTGGCGGGCGATCTTGACCGCGTTCTCCACCGCCTCGGCGCCGGTGGTGTAGAAGGCGGTCTTCTTCGGCCCCTTGCCGGGGACCAGCGCATTCAGCCGCTCGGCCAGCGCGACATAGTTTTCATAGGGCACGACCTGGTGGCAGGTATGGGTGAAGCGGTCGAGCTGTTCCTTGACCGCCGCGATCACCCGCGGATGGCGATGGCCGGTATTGACCACGGCGATGCCGGCGGCGAAGTCGATATAGCGGTTGCCGTCCTTGTCCCAGATCTCGGCATTCTCGGCGCGCTCGGCATAGATCTGGGTCGTCATCCCCACGCCGCGCGAGATGGCGGCGTTCTTGCGGTCGGTCAGGCTGGTCATCGGCCCCTCCTCGGATACGATTCGGGGTCGATGCTATACGCGGTCCGGCGATCCGAACAGGGCCGCTTGCGCGCGCCCATGCGATGCTTCAGGCTGAGCCCATGTTCCCGATCCGCGATCACAACCCATCCGAACGCACGCCCTATGTCACCACCGGGCTGATCTTCCTGAACCTGGTCCTGTTCCTGGTCACCATGCCCTGGGCCGGCGGCCAGGTCGGGCTCTGGGACCGGCTGGCGCTGTATCCGGTCGCGATCATGCATGGCGAATGGCTCTGGGGTCTGGTCACGCACATGTTCCTGCATGCCGGGATCATGCATATCGCCGGCAACATGCTGTTCCTGTGGGTCTTCGGCGACAATCTCGAGGACCAGATGGGCCATGCCGGCTTCCTGGTCTTCTATCTCGCCTGCGGACTGGCGGCGGCGGCAGGGCAGATCGCCGCCGAGCCGATGAGCGGCATTCCCATGGTCGGCGCCTCGGGCGCCATCGCCGGGGTGATGGGCGGCTACCTGCTGATGTTCCCGCGCGCCCGCGTCGACGTGATCGCCATCATCATCGTCATCATCCGCCGCTTCACCATTCCCGCCTGGGTGCTGCTCTTGGCCTGGTTCGGGTTGCAGTTGCTCTCGACCGCCAGCATGGCCGATGACGGCGTGGCCTATATCGCCCATGCGGCGGGCTTCGTCGCCGGCATCGTGCTGGCCGTGCCGCTGTTCCTGCGCCGCGGCGGCCCGGCCTTCTGGCGCCGCACCCAGGGCCGCCCCCCCCATGCGCCGATCGACTATCCGCCAAGCCGCATCCCGCCGGTCCGACGCTAGAACGGCCGGCGCTAGAGCCGGCCACAGCTCATGTGGCGCTTGCCCGCGAAGCCGGGCGCGCGCGTCACCGCGAACCCTGCCGCCGCCAGCGCCCGGCGCACATGGCCGGCCGCCGTATAGGTGGCGAATGTGCCGCCCGGTGCGGTGTGACGGGCCACCTCGGCCATCAGCGCCTCGCCCCAAAGCTCCGGGTTCTTGGCAGGGGAAAACCCGTCCAGGAACCAGGCATCGGCGCGGCCGTCCCAGCCGGGCAGCGCCTGGCGGGCATCGGCCTCGATGATCTCGGCCTCGACCAGGCCCACGGACAGGCGGCGTTGCGGCCAGCCGGCGCGCAACTGATCCGCCAGCGGCGCCAGTTCCGGGAAGGCGGCATGGGCGCGGGCCAGTTCGTCCAGGCTCATCGGGAAGGCCTCGAAGCTGGTGAAACGGACCGGCACCGTGACGACCTGCGCCAGCGCCAGCAGGTTCAGCCCGGTGCCGAAGCCCAGTTCGGCGACATGGAAGCCGGGCCGCAGCCGCGCCGGCAGGTCGTTGCCGGCCAGAAAGACATGCCGCGTCTCCTCCAGCCCACCGCTGAGGCTGAAATAGGGGTCGTCGAAACGACGCGAGACCGGAATCGCCCCCTCGCGCCAGTCCAGGTCGGCGCTGCTCTGGTCGCGCTCACCCATCCGCGCTAACTCCTCTTTTGCAGGCAAATGCGGCAAGGGGCGGCGGAATGGCAAGCGGAATCACGGTGGCGGGCGCGGGTGTCTTCGGCCTCGCCTGCGCATGGGAACTGGCGCGGCGGGGCGCCCGCGTGCGGGTGTTCGAAACGGCGCTGATCGGCGCCGGCGCCTCGGGCGGGCATGTCGGCGCGCTGGCGCCGCATGCGCCGGAAAACTGGAACGCCAAGAAACAGGTGCAACTCGATGTCCTGGTCGCGGCGGCGGACTGGTGGGCCGAAGTGGCGGCGGCGGGCGGCGTGGATCCCGGCTATGCCCGCAGCGGCCGCATCCAGCCGGTGCCCGAAGGCGCCGCGCCGCGCATGGCCGAGCGCATCGCGGCCGCCGGCGCGCATTGGCCGTGCTGGGCGGGGATGGAGCTCACCGATGCGCCGCAGGGGCTGCTGGTGCCGGCCTCGCCCTCGGGCCTGTGGCTGGTGGACCGGCTGACGGCGCGGATCAGCCCGCGCCGGGCCGGCGCCGCGCTGGCCGCCGCCATCCGCGCCCGGGGTGGCGAGATCGTCGAGGGGCAGCCCGCCCCGGACGCCCCGGCGATCTGGGCCACCGGCGTCGCGGGACTGGCGCCCTTCGGCGGCAGCGGCGTCAAGGGGCAGTCGGCGCTGCTGGCGTTTTCCGCCGCCGACGCACCGCAGGTCTTTGCCGACGGGGTCCATATCGTGCCCCATGCCGACGGCACGGTGGCCATCGGCTCGACCTCGGAACGCGACGTCATGGACACGGCCACCGACGCGCAGCTCGAGGCGCTGATCGACAAGGCGCGCGCGCTTTGCCCGGCACTTGGCGATGCGCCGGTGGTGGACCGCTGGGCCGGCATCCGGCCGCGCGCCAGGTCCCGTGCGCCGCTGGTCGGCCCCTGGCCCGGACGGCCGGACCATTACGTCGCCAATGGCGGCTTCAAGATCGGCCTTGCCATGGCGCCGGCCTGCGCGGTGATGCTGGCCGACCTGATCCTGGACGGTCGCGACCGCATCCCCGAGGGCTTCAGACCGCCCGATCCTAGGGCTGGGGGCTGACCCCGATCACCAGCGGATGCAGAAGATACAGCGCCAGCCAGACCAGCACCGCCAAGGCCAGCCGCGGCCAGGTCGGACGCATCGCCGCGCCGCGGCGCAGGCCGAGCGCCAGTCCGAACAGCGCATAGGCCAGCAACAGACCGAACAGGATGACATGCGCCAGGTCTCCGTTCGCGACCAGATGCGCCGCGCCCCACAGGGCAAAACCCGCCATCAGCCCCGCCATGCCGCCGACCGCCGCCACCAGCACCGCGACGGGCATGGCGATATTCACCAGCCAGCGCATCCAAGGCCATTGCGGCCATAACTCGACATAGGGCGCCCGCCCGGACGCCAGGATCAGCCAATAAAGCAGCGCCAGCGACAGCAGGCTGTAGCCGATGACATAGCCCCGCCGCCCCAGCGCCGCGACCAGCGGCCCGCGGAACCGCGCCGGAATCACATGCGAGCCCAGAAAGACCGCCAGCGCCAGGATGAATTCGCCCCATGCCATGTCGGCAGCCTAGTCGCCTTCCCAGGCCGCGGCAATCCGCGTTGACGCGACGCGCCGCTGCGGCATGATGGCGCAAAGAGAGGATATCATGACCCGCCTTCAGACCGCTTTCGACGCCATCGACAAGGCCAATGCCGCCGACCCGCACCTGGACCCCGAGGGCCGGCCCGAGGCGCTGCTCTACGGCCAGCGCATGACGGCCGAGCAGCAGGCACTCTATCCCGATGCCTCGGATGCCCTGCGCATCGCCTGCCGGGGCCAGCATGTGGAACGCTGGCAACTGCCCCGCGACGCCTATCCGATGGACCGCGCCGGCTACCTGGCCTGGCGCACCGAACAGGGCCGCCGCCACGCCGCCCGCATCGACGGCATCATGCGCGAGGCCGGCTATGCCGAAGCGGACGTCGTCCATGCCGGGAAAATGCTGACCAAGCAGGGCATCAAGCGCGACGACGAGGTGCAGGCACTGGAGGACGTCGCCTGCTTCACCTTCATCCGCTGGTATATGGGCCCCTTCGCCGAAGGCCGCGACCCGGACGAATTGCAGCGCATCGTGGAAAAGACCGCACGCAAGATGTCGGCCATGGCCCGCACCCGGGCGCTGCAGGAATTCGCCATCCCCGAGCCCTTCGCCGCCGCCTTCCGTGCATAGGGCGCTGCCCCAGGTCCTGATCGTCGCCCATGGCCAGCCCGGCGACCCGGCCCCGCAGCAGCAGGCCATCGAGGCGCTGGCCGCCCGCATCCATGTCGCCGATGCGCAGGTCAAGGGCGCGACGCTGGCCATGCCCGGCGCGCTGGACCTGGCCGAGAACGAGACGCTGATCTATCCGCTGTTCATGGCGGCGGGCTGGTTCACCCGCAGCGAACTGCCCCGCCGCCTGCGGCTGGCCGGCGCGCCGAATGCCCGCATCCTGCCGCCCTTCGGCAGCGACCCGCGCCTGCCGGCGCTCTGCCTCGGGCTGATCGCCAAGGCCGCCGAGGCGCAGGGCTGGCCGCCCGCGCAAACCCATCTTCTGCTCGCCGCCCATGGCTCCGGCCGCTCGCGCGCGCCCGCCGAAGCGGCACGGCGGATGGCGGCCAGCCTCGCCCCCCATGTCGCCGCCGCCAGCTGCGGCTTCATCGAGGAAACGCCCTTCCTCGCCGACGCCGCCCGCGACCTGCCGGCGCAGACGATCTGCCTGCCGCTTTTCGCCACCCGGGCCGAGCATGTCACCGACGACCTGCCCGCGGCCCTGGCCGAGGCCGGCTTCCGCGGTCTGGTGCTGCCCCCGCTCGGCCTTGCCTCGGAGGTTCCGGCGATGATCGCCGAAAGCATCAGGGCCGCCCTGTCCGAGCGGCCCTGATCTTCACCGTTTTCCAAATACCCATGCGACCGCGCCACCGGCCGGGGCGCCAAGGCCTGGGGTCACATCGCCGCCAGCTGCGCCAGGGCCGCCCGGATGCGCAGCAGGTCGTCCTCCAGCGCGGCAAGCTTCTCGCGGGTCTCCTCGATCACCTCGGGCTCGGCGTTCTCGACGAATTTCGGATTCGCCAACCGGCCGCGCAGGCCCGCGGCGTCCTTCTCGGCCTTGGCCGCCGCCTTTTCCAGCCGCGCCGTCTCGGCCTTGACGTCGATCATCTCGCCGACCGGCAGGGCGAAGCTCGCCCCCAGCGCCGCGACCGAGATCATCCCCGGTCCCATGGCGCCGTCCTGCGGGGGGTTCACCCGCGCCAGCCGCTCGATCAGCGGCGCATTGGCGGCCAGCGCCGCCCGCGCCGCCTCGTCGGCCTCGGTCACGATCAGGTCGGGACGGGCGCCGGCCGGCACGCCGATCTGGGCGCGGGCCGAACGGATGTTTTCGATGAGCTGGATCACCCAGTTCATCTGCCGGTCGGCCTCGGCGTCGATCAGCTCGCCGCCATAGGCGGGCCAGTCGCCATGCACCAGCATCCGCCGGCGCTCCCCGGTCAGCGCCCAAAGCTCCTCGGTCACGAAGGGCATGATCGGGTGCAGCAGGGTGTAGCACTGGTCCAGCACCCAGCCCATGGTGGCCTGGGTTTCCTCGCGATATTCGCCGTCGAACAGCGGCTTGGAGAACTCGACATACCAGTCGCAGACCTTGCCCCAGACGAAGCCGTAAAGCCCGGCCGCGGCGTCGTTGAAGCGGAAGCTCTCCAGCGCCTCGTCGGTGGCCTGGCGGATGCGGGCCAGCTCGCCGATGATCCAGCGGTTGACGACATGGCGCGGCTCGGGCCGCGCACCGCCGCCGCGGACGCCGTTCATCTCGGCGAAGCGGGTGGCGTTCCAGATCTTGGTGACGAAATTGCGGTTCGCCTCGACATGTTTCGGGCCCAGCTTGGGATCGCGGCCCATGGCAGCCATGCTGGTCAGGGTGAAGCGCAGCGCGTCGGCGCCGTATTCGTCGATCAGGGTCAGCGGGTCGATGACGTTGCCTTTCGACTTCGACATCTTGGCGCCCTTTTCGTCGCGCACCAGCCCGTGCACATAGACGGTGCGGAACGGCACCTGCCCGACCACGGCCAGCTGCATCATCATCATCCGGGCCACCCAGAAGAAGATGATGTCGAAGCCGGTCACCAGCACGTCGGTCGGGAAATACTTGCGCAGCTCGGCGGTATCCTCGGGCCAGCCCAGCGTGCCGATCGGCCAGAGGCCCGACGAAAACCAGGTGTCCAGCACGTCCGGGTCGCGCCAGACCGGATAGACCAGCTTCGTCAGATCCTGCGTCAGGTTGTAATCGGCCAGCCCCTGGGCAAAGGCGTCGATAGCGGCCTCGCGGTCTGCGACCTCGACCACGCGGGCCATCTCCAGCGGCACCGGCAGTTCGGCGATGGAATCGCGGAACTTTTCGGCCACCTCGGCAAAGCCCGAGGCGGCGTGGTGGATCTCGTCGCGATGCACCAGCCCCTCTTCCAACAGGGCGAAGATCTCGACCTCGTCTAGCACGCCGTCATGGTCGTCCTCGACCTGGCCCTCCAGCCGCAGGTCGAGCCCGTACCAGACCGGGATCTGGTGGCCCCACCAGAGCTGGCGGCTGATGGTCCAGGGCTCGATGTTCTCAAGCCAGTGGAAATAGACCTTTTCATGCTGCTCGGGCAGGATCTTCGTCGCGCCGCTGCGCACCGCTTCCAGCGCCGGGCCGACGATCTTGGCGGTGTCCACGAACCACTGATCGGTCAGCATCGGCTCGATCACCACGCCCGAGCGGTCGCCGAAGGGCTGCATGATCGGCTTGGCATCGACCAGCGGGCGGCGCTCCAGATGCTCGGCGCCGGTTTCCTTGTCGATGGACTTGTGCAGATAGGTGACGGCCAGCCCTTCTTCGGTGATCGCCTCGACCACCCGCGCCCGCGCCTCGTAACGGTCGAGGCCGCGCAGCTCCTCGGGGACCAGGTTCACGTTCGAGACGTCGCCCACATCCTCGCCCTTGGCGGCGCGGGTGGCGATCTCGGCGCTGTCCTCATAGCCGAGGCCATCGGCGCGCATCTGGCCCTTGCCGTCCATCAGCGCGTAAAGCGGGATGCCATTGCGCATGGCGACGGCATAGTCGTTGAAATCATGCGCGCCGGTGATCTTGACCGCGCCCGAGCCGAAATCCGGGTCGGGATAGTCGTCGGTGATGATCGGGATCAGGCGGCGGTGCTCCTTGGGTCCGACCGGGATCTCGCAAAGCTTGCCGACGATCGGGGCATAGCGCGCATCGTCCGGATGCACGGCCACGGCGCCGTCGCCCAGCATGGTCTCGGGGCGAGTGGTGGCGATGCTGATATAGTCGCGGGTCTCGCGCAGGGTGACATTGCCGTCCGCATCGCGTTCCACGTATTCATAGGTCGCGCCGCCGGCCAGCGGATATTTGAAATGCCACATATGGCCGGGAACCTCGCGGTTCTCGACCTCCAGGTCGCTGATCGCGGTCTCGAAATGCGGGTCCCAGTTCACCAGCCGCTTGCCGCGATAGATCAGGCCCTTGTCATACATGTCCACGAAGACCCTGATGACGGCATCGTGGAAATTGCCCCCTTCGCCCGCGGGGGCGCCGGGGGCGCCGGACATGGTGAAGGCATTGCGCGACCAGTCGCAGGACGCGCCCAGACGCTTCAACTGCTCGATGATGGTATGGCCGGATTCCTGCTTCCAGGCCCAGACCTTCTGCAGGAAGGCCTCGCGGCCGATCTCGCGGCGGTTCGGTTCCTGCCGTTCGGCCATGCGCCGTTCCACGACCATCTGAGTGGCGATGCCGGCATGGTCCTGGCCGGGCTGCCACAGCGTGTCGAAGCCGCGCATCCGGTGCCAGCGCACCAGGATGTCCTGCAGCGTGTTGTTCAGCGCGTGGCCGATATGCAGGCTGCCGGTCACGTTCGGGGGCGGGATCACCACCGAGAAGCTTTCCGCCCCCGGTTTCGCATTGGCGCCCGCGGCGAAGGCATTGCTTGCCGCCCATTCCCGCGCGATCCGCGCCTCGGCGGTCCCGGCGTCGAAATTCTTGTCCATGGCCATGTCGCTTACCCCTCGAATCGAAAAGGGGATAGCGAAACCACGGCGAAAGGCCAAGAGGCGCTAGAGAAACCGCGCCGCGATCCCGTCCTTGAACGGGAACCAGCCATAGAAGGGCCGCGCGCCCGCGATCACCCGCAGGACCGAGGGCCGCGCCACCAGCCGCTCGAAATACCCGGCCAAGTGCGGATGATCCGCAAAGGGATGGATGGCGCCGGCATAGAACAGCGCCGGCATGGCGGCGCAATCGGCCAGGCCGAAGCCGCCCGCGATCCAGTCCCGGCCGTCAAGCTGGCGGTCGAGCGCCGCATAGGCCAGGTCCAGCTTGCCGCGGGCGAAGGGGGCGACCCGTTCCTCGGCCCCCTCGGCCATGAAGATGCGGGCATCGACGATCTGCTGCATCATCTGCATGACCTGGAAATCCAGGAAGCGATCCCATTGCCGCGCCGGCAGCGAGGCGTCGGGGTCCGGGTCCAGCAGGCGCTGCGGCCCGGGATGGTGCCGGTCCAGCCATTCGATCATCAGCGAGCTTTGCGACAGCACCAGATCGCCCTCGCGCAGCGCCGGCATCCGGCCCATGGGTTCGACCGAGCGCATCAGCGCCCGGTCACCCCCGTTGCCCAGGTCGATATGGCGAAACTCGAAATCCGTCCCCAGTTCGTAAAGCGCGATCAGCACCTTTTGCGTATAGGAGGACAACGGGTGGCCATAGAGCGTCAGCATCACGCCGCCTGCGCGAAATGCGCCACCTGCGCCGCATGGGCGCGCCGGAAGGCCGGGCGCGCGGTGATGCGGTTCATATAATCCGCCAGCACCGGATGGGCCGCCAGCTCGCCCATGCTGTCCACGATGCGCAGCACATCGGCCAGCAGGATGTCGGCGATGGTGAAGCGGCCGGCGGCGATGAAATCCCGTCCCTTCAGCACCGGGACCAGTTGCGCCAGGCGTTCCTGCAGGCGCGGCAGGGCCAGTTCCTCGGCCCTTGCGTCCTGGTCGAAGATCCGCGCCAGCGCCATGGCCATCACCACCGGCTCGAGGCTGTTGAGCGCGGCGACCAGCCATTGCTGGGTCTCGGCCCGCGCGGCGGCCTCGCGCGGCATCAGCGCCTCGGAACGTTCGCCGAGATAGAGCAGGATCGCGCCGCTTTCGAACAGCGTCAGTTGGCCGTCGCGCAGGATCGGCACCTGGCCGAAAGGCTGGCGGGCGAAATGCTGCGGGGTCTTGTCGCGCACGCTGGTGGTCTCGATCTCATAGGGCAGGCCGGCTTCCTCGCAGGCCCAGCGGATGCGCAGGTCGCGGACATAGCCCACGGCAAAGGGCGGCACCCAGTCATAGGTTGTGATCACGAATATCATGGCTTACTCCTGCCGGGCGAACTCGGCGTCGATTTCGATGGTGATCGGATCGGTGAAGAACTCGTTCATGCCATAGGCCTGCGGGTCGATGTCGGTCCGGGCATGGATGCCGATCAGGTCGCGGATGATGGGATTGCCGGCTTCGTCGCCGGTATAGCCCTTGCCCGCGCCGATCAGCGTCACGTCGAACGTCGCGGGCCGGGTCTTGCCCAGCAGCGTCAACTGGCCCGAAACCGTGCCCTTGGTCGGGCTTTCCGCCGTGAAGCCGTCGGCGGTGAAGCGCGCGGTCGGGTTCGCCGCGCTGTCCAGGTAATCCGGGCCGGTCAGGATCTCGGCAAAGCCCTCGACCGGGGTCATGATCGAGGCGATCTGAACCTCGGCCGCCAGCCGGCTTTGCGCCGGGTCGTCCGGGTTCCAGTCGAGCTGGCCCGAAACGGCGCCGAAGCGGAACAGGCTGACCGAAAAGCCCATATGCGGCACGCGGGCCTGCACCGCCGAATGCGCCGGGTCCAGACGATAGCGGCCGGCGGCGGCGGCGTGATAGTCCTGCTGGCCACGCGGGATGCTCTCCGGCGTCACCTCCTGGGCCGCAGCCGGTGCGGCCCAGAGGGCGAGCGCGATCAGGGATGCGCGGATCATGGCGTTTCCGCCTTGGGCCCGACGATGGCGAAATGCGCGCCTTGCGGGTCGCGCGCCACCGCGATGAAGGCCGGCCCCGGCACCTCCATCGGCCCGTGCAGAACCTCGCCGCCGCCGTCGCGGATGCGGGCGATGGCGGCATCGACACCGTTCACGCCGAAATAGGGCAGCCAGCAAGACACCGGCGCACCGCCCAAGCCCATCATGCCGCCGATATCGGTGCCCTGCCAGGAGAACAGCTGGTAGGTGCCCATCTCGCCCATGTCCATGGCGGTGGATTTCGTCCAGCCGAACAGCTCGGCATAGAAGTCGAAGCCCGCTGCGGGGTCGGTGGACATCAGCTCGGTCCAGTTGCCGTGGCTTTCCTTGCTTTGGTTCCAGGCCCCGGATTCGACCGGAGGCTGCGGGTCCATCGGCGCAGGTTGCAGGATGCCGAAGCTGGCGCCCTGCGGATCGGCGACCACGGCGAAACGGCCGGTGCCGGGAATGTCGGCCGGCTCGCGGAACACCGAGCCGCCCAGCGTCTTGATCTTGGCCGCCGTGGCGTCGGCATCGTCCACGTCGAAATAGATCATCCAGAACGGCGGCACGTCGGCGCAGTCCCCGGGCATTTCCATCAGCCCGGCGACCATGTCGCCGCCGTGGCTGGCCAGATGATAGGTAAAGCCCTCCATCCCGGAATCGGCAATCGTCCAGCCGAGCAGCTTGCCATAGAAGCCCTCGGCCGCGCCGAGCCCGCCCCTGGCGGTGGAAAGCTCGAACCAGCAGGGTTTGCCGTGATACATGGCGGCCCCCTCAGGCTTTCTCGTCCACGATGGGTTCGAAGCCGCCCCACATCATCCGCATGCCGTCGAAAGGCATTTCCGGCGGCGCCTGCATCTCGGGGTCGGACATCATCTTTTCATAGCCCGCATCCGCGGTCGCCTTGTCCGGCCATTCGATCCACGAGAACACCACGGTCTCGTCATCCTTGGCCTGGGTGGACATGTAGAAGTCGTTCACCTTGCCGCGGGGCACGTCCACACCCCAGGCCTCGACCATGCGCAGCGCGCCATAGCGCTTGAACATGGACCAGGCCGCTTGGGCCATATCGATGTATTTCTGCCTGTTCGCCGTCGGAACCGGCAGCAGGAAACCAGAGTAGTAGGTCATCTCTCGTCCTCCTCGTCGGGCGCGGTCATGCGCCAATGAGTCGCAGGTTGGCAGTTGAAGTATTAAAAAGCAACTGTTAATATCAAAACATGACAAGCAACGGCAAGATCTCGCGACTGCGCTATGAAGAAGGCTGCCTTGGCGCCCATGCGCTGAATTTCATCGGCGACCGTTGGGCGCTGCTTGTGGTGCGCGAACTGATGTTCGCGCCCAAGCGGTTCCAGATGATCCGCGCCGGGCTGCCGGGGGTCACGGCCAGCGTGCTGACCCAGCGCCTGACCCAGTTGGCGCAGGCGGGGGTGGTGGCGCATGACGATGTGCTGGGGCTTTACGCGCTGACCGATGCCGGGCGGGCGCTGCATCCGGTGCTGCGCGAGCTGTGCCGCTGGGCGCTGGCGATACCGGGCCATGATCCGAGCAGGTTCATCAGCATTTCCGCGCTGATGATCTCGCTCTCGGCGACGGCGGACCGCGCGGGCGCCGCCGGATTACCGCTGCGCGCCGGCTTCGTCTCGGGCAAGGAAGGGTTCGAGGTCGCGCTTTCCGCCGACGGGATGCCGCAGGTCCGGGCGGCCCGGGCGCCCCAGGCGGATTTCGTGCTGGAAGGCTCGGGCAATGCGCTGGCGGCGGCGGTCTATGGGCCGGGGCCGGTGGCGCTGGCCTCGGCCGGGCTGATCGCGCTGCGCGGCGACCGCAGCGCCGCGCAGCAGTTCACGGCGCTGTTCCGCCTGACGCCTCAGACCAGGTCCAGCAGCGAATCGCCCGAAGTGACCGAGCACGCGCCGGGCGATTCCTCGATCTGAAGCTCTTCCACCGTGCCGTCATTGACCAGCATGGCATAGCGTTTCGAGCGGCCGTTGACCCAGCCCGCGCCTTCGATGTTCATGCCCAGCGACTTGGTGAAGCTGCCATCGCCATCGGCCAACACCTCGATCCCGGCATCGGTCGCGCCGGTATCCGCGGCCCATTTCCCGGCGACGAAGGGGTCGTTCACCGTGATGCAGATCACCCGCGACACGCCCTTGGCGCGGAACTTGTCGGCATTCTTCACGAAGCTGGGCATATGCGCATTGGTGCAGGTCGGCGTATAGGCGCCCGGCACGGCAAAGATCGCCACGCGGCCTCTGGCCAGATCGGCGGCGGCCACTTCCTCGGGGCCGTTGGCGCCCGGTTTCAGCAGCTTGCCTTCGGGCAGCTTGTCGCCTTTCGAGATGGACATGCGCGGTTCCTCCGTCAATTGCATCGTTCCGGGGGCGACTATAGGCTCTGCGCCGCAGGCAAACCAGCGAGGGCGAAGAATGAACATCGTGATCCTTGGCGCGGGACAGGCGGCGGCCTCTCTGGCGGCGAAACTGCGCGCGCTGGGACATGAAGGCGGCATCGCGGTCATCGGCGACGAGCCCGCGCCGCCCTATCAGCGCCCGCCGCTGTCCAAGGCCTATCTGCTGGGCCAGATGGGGCTGGACCGGCTGACGCTGCGCGCCCCGGACTGGTGGGACGAGCAGCACATCGCCCTGCACCTGGGCGAGCGCGCCACCCGCATCGACCGCGACCGCCGCGTGGTCATCACGGAGCGCGGCGAACATGCCTATGACCAGCTTGCCCTGACGCTGGGCGCCGCGCCGCGCCGGCTGCCAGCCGCGATGGGCGGCGACCTGCCGGGCGTGCATGTGGTGCGCAATCTGGCCGACATCGCGGGGGTGCAACCGGCGCTGGTCGCCGGGCGGCGGCTGGTGGTGATCGGCGGCGGCTATATCGGGCTGGAGGCCGCGGCGGTGGCCCGCAAGCTGGGGCTGGAGGTGACGCTGGTCGAGGCGGCGCCGCGCATCCTCGGCCGGGTGGCGGCTCCCGAGACGGCCGAGATGATCCGCACCCTGCACCGCGCCCATGGCGTCGAGATCGTCGAGGGCACCGGCATCGCCCGCATCACCGGCAGCACGGCCGCCGACGGGGTCGAACTGACCGACGGCCGCCGCCTGCCGGCCGACCTGGTGATCTGCGGCATCGGCATCGCGCCCGAGACCGCGCTGGCCGCAGCGGCGGGGCTGGTCGTCGACAACGGCATCGCCACCGATGCGTTCGGGCGGACCTCGGACCCGGCGATCTGGGCGGCCGGGGATTGCGCCAGCTTTCCGGCGCCCGATCTTTGCGCAGCCGGTGGACGGCTGCGGCTGGAAAGCGTCGGCAATGCCATCGACATGGCCGAGGCGGTGGCGGCGAACATGCTGGGCGCCGATACCGCCTATGTGCCGAAACCGTGGTTCTGGTCGGACCAGTTCGACGCCAAGCTGCAGATCGCCGGTCTGAACCTCGGTTACGACCGGGTGGTGACGCGGCCAGCGGACCATGGCGGCTCGGTCTGGTATTACCGCGCCGGCCGGCTGATCGCGGTGGATGCGCTGAACGACGCCCGCGCCTATATGGTCGGCAAGCGGCTGATCGAGGCCGGCCGCTCACCCGCGCCCGAGGCCGTAATCGCGGCGGCCGAACTGAAGGCGCTGATGGCATGAGAATCGTCGGCGGCAGCCTGCGCGGGCTGAAACTGGCCGAGCTCGGCGCCGGCGATCCGGCGGCGCATCTGCGCCCGACCACCGACCGGGTCCGCGAGTCGATCTTCAACCTGCTCATCAACGGCACGCATGGCAATCCGATCCCCGGCGCCCGGGTGCTGGACCTGTTCGCCGGCACCGGCGCGCTGGGGCTCGAGGCGCTGTCGCGCGGCGCGGCGCGGGTGGCCTTCGTCGATGACGGCGTGGCGGCGCGCGGCCTGCTGCGCACCAATATCGAAAAGGCCCGCGCCATGGGCGTGACCGATGTCTGGCGGCGCGACGCGACCCGGCTGGGCGAGAATCGCGGCGCGCCCTACGGGCTGGTCTTCCTTGATCCGCCCTATGGCCAGGGCCTGGGCGAGCGGGCGCTGGAATCGGCGCTGGCCGGCGGCTGGATCGCCCCCGGCGGCATGGTGGTCTGGGAAGAATCGGCACCGCCCGCCCCGGTCGCCGGGCTCGCCCAGATCGACCAGCGCAAATATGGCGACACCACCGTCACCTTGTTGCGCGCCGGGCACGGCTAGGTGGCGCGGTCCAGCTTGGTGGACAGGTGAATCAGGCTCTCGCTGGACTTCACGCCGGTCAGACCGCCGATCTGATCCAGCACATCGTCGAGCTGGCTGGTCGATATGGCGGCCAGTTGCAGCAAAAGATCGACCCGACCGCTGGTGGTGTGGATGCGCTCGACCTCGGGCAGGCTGCGCAGCCGGCCCAGGATCGCGGCCTGCGAGCGCGGCTCGATGGTCAGCAGGCAGGTGGCACGGATACGATGCTCGCGCGCGGAATCGCCCAGCCGCAGCGTATAGCCGGCAATGGCGCCCGAGGTTTCCAGCCGTTCCAGCCGCGCCTGCACGGTCGAGCGCGCCACCTTCAGCCGCCGCGCCAGCACCGCGACGGACATGCGCGCATCCTGCGCGAGATGGGTCAAAATTCCCCGATCGAGCTCGTCCACCGTCCACCTGTCATAATGACGACACTTTCGGCAGATTACCCATAGTTCAGACCATTTCCACCCTTTTCATTGCTTCAATCGGAACCCATAGGGCGCAGACTTGTTTCCACCCCAAACGCGCACAGGAAGGACATGCCGATGGGACTGACCGAGGGCCGCGGGCCCAAGACCGTCTGGGACAATCCCTCCGAGATCATCCGCAAGCTGGCGCCGGAGAATCCGGTGATGGTCTTTGCCCCGTCGGTGCTGCGCGAGAATGCGCAGCGTTTCCTGCGCGGCTTTCCCGGCCTGGTCACCTATGCCGTCAAATCGAACCCGGACGAGGCGGTGATCCGCACCCTGTCGGCGGCCGGGGTCAAGGGTTTCGACGTGGCCTCGCCCTATGAGATCGACCTGATCGGCCGGCTGGCGCCGGACGCGGCGCGGCATTACCACAACCCCGTGCGCTCGCAGGCCGAGATCGCCCATGCGGTCGAGGCGGGCATCAAGGCCTGGTCGGTGGACAGCCGCTCGGAACTGGACAAGCTCTTCGCCCGGGTGCCGGCCGAGAATTGCGAGATCTCGCCCCGCTTCAAGCTGCCGGTCCTGGGTGCGGCCTATGATTTCGGCTCGAAATTCGGCGCCTCGCCGGAACTGGCGGCCGAGCTGCTGCGCGCGGCGGCGGATCGCGGCTATATCCCCTCGCTGACCTTCCATCCCGGCACGCAATGCGTCGATCCGCATGCCTGGGAAAGCTACATCACCACCGCCGCCGAGATCTGCCGCACCGCCGGCGTCAGGGCGCGGCGGCTGAACGTCGGCGGCGGCTTCCCCTCACATCGCGTGACCGGGGTCGAGCCCGACCTGGCCGCGATCTTCGCGCTGATCCGCCGGGTCGCCGACGAGGCTTTCGACGGCCAGGCCCCGGCGCTGGTCTGCGAGCCCGGCCGCGGGCTGTGCGCCGACGCCTTTTCGCTGATCACCCGCGTCAAGGCGGTGCGCGACGGCCAGAACGTGTTCCTGAACGACGGCGTCTATGGCGGGCTGTTCGAGCTGCCCATCGTCGGCAACCTGGACCGGCTGCAGGTGCTGACGCCCGAGGGCACGGCGCGCCAGGGCGAGCCCCTGCCCCGCGTCATCTTCGGCCCGACCTGCGATTCCGTGGACCGCCTGCCCGGCGAACTGGCCCTGCCCGGCGACATCCAAGAGGGCGATTTCGTCATCTTCCACGGCGCCGGCGCCTATTCCACGGTCACCAACACCCGGTTCAACGGCTTCGGGCTGATGGCACACCTGACCGTGAACGCGCTTGAATAGGCATTAATCGACCCTTGGCGTTTCCGTGCTAGCGTCGCCGCATGGAATCACCTCGTCCGCCGATATGCCAGGTCGTTCTGATGGATGGCACCTTCGCCTCGCTGACGCAGGGGCGCAGGTCCTCCATCGCCCGAATTCACGCGATGCTGTCGGGCGAACTGGGCCGCCTGCCGGCGCCGGTACGGCTGCATTACGCGCCGGGCCAGCAATGGCAGGCTTGGCGCACGCTGCCCGAACTGACCATGGGCGCCACGCTGGAGCGGCATATCTGCGACGCCTATGCCTGGCTTTCCCGCGAATGGCGGCCGGGCAACCCCCTGTTCTTCTTTGGCTATTCGCGCGGCGCCTTCGCCGTGCGCTCTCTGGCCGGGATGATCGGCCGGGTGGGGCTGCTGACCCATGCCCATGCCACGGCCAGAAATGTCCAGCGCGCCTGGGACTATTATCGCAATGGCGAGGATCTGGGGGTCGAGCGGCTGGAGCCGGAGCTGTGCCACCCCTTCGTGCCGATCCGCATGATCGGGGTCTTCGACACGGTGATGGCGCTGGGGATCCGCCTGCCGCTGCTGTGGATGCTGACCGAGCCGCGATTCCGCTTCCATGACGAGCAATTGGGCACCGATGTCGAGCATGGCGCGCAGGCCCTGGCGCTGGACGAAACCCGCGCCGCCTTCCAGCCGCTGCTCTGGGACAGCGAATCGGCCCCCGGCCGCATCGAACAGATGTGGTTCCGCGGCTGCCATCCCGATATCGGCGGGCAGCTTTCGGGGCTGGAATATGCCCGTCCGCTGGCGAATATCCCGCTGGTCTGGATGATGTCGCGGGCCGAGACCTGCGGCCTGCCCCTGCCCCGCGGCTGGCAGGCGCATTTCCCCCGCGATCCCAGCGCGCCCTCGGTCGGCTCGTGGCGCAGCTGGGGCAAGGCCTTCCTGGCCCGCGCGCCCCGCCTTGCCGGCACCGATCCGTCCGAGGCGCTGCACCGCTCGGTGCCGCGTCCCTATCCCGGCCCGGCGCTTCTGGCCGGGCCGCTGGCCGATGCCGCGCCGCCGCGGCCGCATCGGCGGCTGTCCTTCATCCGCCCGGCCCCACCACCGCCCGAACCAGAGCCGCAGCCCCAGCCGCAGACCGCAGCGGTGACGCCCGGCACCCCGCCGGGGGATGGCTGATGCGCCTCCGGTCAGGCGACCTGCGAAAACGGGCTTTTGGGCTCGATGCCCAGGCCGGCGCAGACCTTCAGCACCAGGTCGGGCTTGTTCAGCGTGTAGAAATGCAGCCTGTCCACGCCGCCTTCGACCAGCCGCTCGCACAGCCTGACGCAAACATCCAGCGCCAGCCGGGCCTCGCCCTCCTTGCCGGCAGCGGCGAAGGCGTCCTCGGCCCATTGCGGGACCGAGGTGCCGCAGCGTTCGGCAAAGCGGCGGGCCCCGGCCCAGCTCTGGATCGGCAGGATGCCGGGGATGATCGGCGCGTCGATGCCCGCCGCGGCGCAGGCATCGCGGAAGCGGAAATAGGTCTCGGCGTCGAAGAAGAACTGCGTCATCGCCGAGCTGGCGCCGGCATCGACCTTGCGCTTGAGCCAGGCCACGTCGGCGGCGGTGTCGGGGCTTTCCGGATGCGGCTCGGGATAGGCGCCGCAGCGGATGGTCATGTCGCCGCGCGCCGCGATGGCCTCGATCAGCGCCACCGAATCGGCGAAACCGTCGGCATGCGGGGTGAAGCGGTCCTGCCCCTGCGGCGCGTCACCGCGCAGCGCCACGATCTCGTGCACGCCGGCAGCGGCGTAATCGGCGACGATCTGCATGGTCTCGTCGCGCGTCGCGTCCACGCAGGTCAGGTGCGCGGCGACGTTCAGCCCGTAATGGCTGGCCAGCGCCGTCACCGCCTCATGCGTCAGCTGCCGGGTGGTGCCGCCGGCGCCATAGGTGACCGAAACGAAATCCGGCCCCAGCGGCGCCAGCGCCCGCGCCGTCTCCCACAGCCGGAACGACTGGTCCAGGTTCCGCGGCGGGAAGAATTCGAAGCTGATCGCGGGTGTGGTCATGGTGCCATCCTTTTGTCGCAGGTCTTGTGACATGCAGCCCGACGTGAGACAAATTCATAATCTTCAAGATCGTGATGAGATTGGCTCAAGATGCACCTGGAACTTCGTCACCTGCGCAGCCTGCGCGCCATTCATGAACAAGGCGGCCTGGCCCGCGCGGCCGAGGTGCTGAACCTGACGCAATCGGCGCTGTCGCATCAGATCAAGGCGCTGGAAGAGCAGGCAGGGGTCGAGCTTTTCCTGCGCAAGACCAAGCCCTTGCGGCTGTCGGCCGCCGGGATGCGGCTTTTGCGCACGGCCGAACAGGTGCTGCCGCTGATCGAATCCGCCGAGGCCGAGTTCCGCGCCGTCGAACTGGGCCGCGCCGGCCGGCTGCATGTGGCGATGGAATGCCATCATTGCTTCGACTGGCTGCTGCCGGTGCTGGACCAGTTCCGCCGCGCTTGGCCCGAGGTGGACCTGGACATCCGCTCCAGCCTGGCGCTCAAGGCGCTGCCGGCGCTGGAGCGGGGGCAGGTGGACATGGTGATCTCCTCGGATCCCGAGGAGATCGCCGGCGTCACCTTCCAGCCGCTGTTCGACTATGCCCCGACCATGGTGGTCGCGGCCGGCCATCCGCTGGTCGCCAAGGGCTATGCCGAACCCGCGGACCTGACGGGCGAGACGCTGATCACCTATCCGATGGACCGGGCGCGGCTGGACGTATTCTCGCAATTCCTCGATCCGGCCGGGGTCGAGCCGGCCCATGTCCGGCAGGTCGAGCAGACCGCCATCGCGCTGATGCTGATCGCCTCGGGGCGCGGGGTGGCGGTGATGCCCGACTGGGTGCTGCGCGCCCAGGCCGGCAATCCGGAACTGGCGCTGCTGCCGCTGGGCCCGCAGGGCATGTTGCGCCGGCTTTACGCGGCGATCCGCAGCGAGGACATGCAGCAGCCCTTCATCGCCCATGTCCTGCGCCTGGCCCGGACCGAGCCGGTGCGGATGATGCGCGCTCTGGCGCAGGGGTGAACGGTTCTCCTCGGGACCACCACTTACGGGGAACTCTTTACGCCTGGTCCCGAGGATTTCCTGCTCTGGTCGTGCAGGCTTTACTAAACCATAGCGTGAATCTTGGTCAACGAGAACAACCTGAAAATAAAACGTAAATTTCTGCCCCGGACGGGCTGGCGACCGGGGTCGATCCGCCTCGTCCCAGGGTTTTCCCAGGGTTTCCGGGCCGCGACCCCCGGGCGGCGACCGGCGCACCAAGCGGCCCGATTTGACAAATCCCGGCAATAGCCGGATGAAATCCGTATCAATTCCCGTTCAGGACCGCCATGGCCAGCCTTCCCGACGATCCCACGCTTCGCGCCACCGTCTCGGACGGCGTCCTGCGGCTGGAGGGCGAGCTGAGCGTCTGGACGCTGGGCCGGTTGCCGGCCGAAGCCGAGAGCGCGGCGCGGCTCGATCTGGCGGGCGTCACCCGGCTGGACACCGCCGGCGCCTGGTATCTCGACCAGCGCGCGCAGGCGGGCGCGGCGCTGGAGGGGCTGAGCGGGCCGCAGGGGCGGTTGCTGGAGGCGGTCGCCAAGGCCCGGCCGCAGCCGGACGCGGACAGTCCGCCGCCCGCCGGCTGGCGGCAGATGCTGGAGGCGACCGGGCGCTGGGTGGTGACGGCGCTGACCTTCCTGCGCGAGCTGGCCGAATATCTGGGCCGCTTCCTGGCGGCCCTGGCGCGCGGCATCCGCCATCCCGGCGATTTCCGCCTGACCTCGCTGGTCTGGCACTGCCAGGAAACCGGGCTGCGCGCCGTGCCGATCGTCGCCCTGATGTCCTTTCTGATCGGCGTGGTGCTGGCCTTCCAGGGCGCGGCGCAACTGCGCCAGTTCGGGGCCGAGGTCTTTGTCATCGACCTGATCGCCATCTCGATCCTGCGCGAGCTGGGTATCCTGCTGACCGCGATCATCGTCGCCGGCCGCACCGCCTCGGCGCTGACCGCCTCGATCGGCTCAATGAAGATGAACGAGGAGATCGACGCCATGCGCACGCTGGGCCTCGATCCCGACATGGTGCTGCTTCTGCCGCGCGTGCTGGCGCTGATCATCACCCTGCCGATCCTGGGGCTGATCGCCAATGTCGCCGGCCTGGTCGGCGGCGCGCTGATGTCCTGGATCGAGCTGGGCATTTCGCCGTCGATGTTCCGCTATCGGCTGATCGCAGAAACCAGCGTGGACCATGTCATCGTCGGCCTGTCCAAGGCGCCGGTCTTTGCCGTCATCATCGGCATCGTCGGCTGCCATGCCGGGATGAAGGTCGGCAAGGACGCGGAATCGCTGGGCGCCCAGACCTCGACCGCCGTGGTCAACGCCATCTTCGCGGTCATCGTCGCCGATGCGCTGTTCTCGATCTTCTTCTCGGAGGTCGGGCTGTGACCGAGAACGCGGCCGAGAACGTCATCGAGGTCCGGGGGCTGCGCACCCAGTTCGGCCGCCATGTCGTGCATGACGGGCTGGATCTGGACGTGAAGCGGGGCGAGATCCTGGGCGTGGTCGGGGGGTCCGGCACCGGGAAATCGGTGCTTTTGCGCACCATTGTCGGGCTGAACCGGCCCGCCGCCGGCACAGTGCGGGTCTTCGGCCAGGATGTGGGCCGGCTGCATGGCGCCGCGCGCGAGGCGCTGGAGCGGCGCTGGGGGGTGATGTTCCAGGCCGGGGCGCTGTTTTCGTCGCTGACCGTGCGCGAGAATGTCGAGGTGCCGCTGCGCGCCGTGCCGGGGCTTTCGCCCGGGACACGGGCGGGGCTGGCGGAACTCAAGGTCTCGATGGCCGGACTGCCCTGGGGCGCGAACGAAAAATACCCCTCGGATCTGTCGGGCGGCATGAAGAAGCGCGCGGGGTTGGCGCGGGCCCTGGCGCTGGACCCCGAGATCGTGTTCCTGGACGAGCCGACGGCGGGGCTGGACCCGATCGGCGCCGACGCCTTCGACCGGCTGATCGTCGAACTGCGCGACGCGCTGAACCTGTCGGTTTTCCTGGTCACGCATGACCTCGACACGCTGCACGCCTGTTGCGACCGCGTCGCGGTGCTCGCCGAAAAGCGGGTGCTGGTCAGCGGCACCATGGCCGAGATGCTGAAGGTGGATCATCCTTGGGTGCATGAATATTTCCACGGACCGCGCGCCCGTGCCGCCATCGCCACCGGCCGGAGCAAGGAGTAGCCAATGGAAACCAAGGCCAATTATGTCCTGATCGGGGCCTTCACCATCGCCGGTTTCCTGGGGGTGCTGCTGTTCCTGATGTGGTTCGCCAAGCTGCAGATCAACCGGCAATTCGCCTATTACGACATCTATTTCAAGGAAGTCTCGGGCCTGACCGTCTCCTCCGAGGTGACCTTCGCCGGGCTTTCGGTGGGCAAGGTGGTGGACATGCAGCTGGCCGGGGATGAGAACGGCGCCGTGCGGGTGCGCGTCGAGCTGGCCGAGGATACGCCGGTGCATACCAATTCCCGCGCCTCGATCGAGATCCAGGGCGTCACCGGCGTCTCGAATGTCGCGATCACCGCCGGCAGCCCCGACGCGCCGCTGCTGCGCGAGGCGCAACCGGACGGCATCCCGGTGATCCCGGCCAACCGCTCGGCCCTGCAGACCCTGTCGGACCAGGGGCCCGAGATGATCTCGCGGCTGAACACCGTGGCCGAGCAGATGACCCAGCTTCTGGGCGACGACAACCAGAGCCGGGTGCGCAACATCCTGGACAATGTGGAACGCTCCAGCGCCAACCTGGACAAGGCCCTGGCCGACGTGACCGCGGCCACCGATTCCATCGCCTCGGCGGCGGCGGACATCTCGGCCTTCGGCGAGCGACTGGACGGGCTTTCCGCGGCGGCCGAGACGACGCTGGGCAATGCCGACAGCGCGCTGGCCAAGTTTGACGAGACCGCCGGCAAGGCCGACCGGGCGCTGGATTCCGGCACCGCGACGCTGGACGAGGTGCGCGCCTATGTCTCGGGCGACCTGCGCAGCCTGACGCAGCGCCTGGACCAGACCGCCACCACGCTGCAGACCGACCTGGCGCGGCTGAGCGCGCGCGCGGACAAAAGCCTCGACAGCCTCGACGCGGCGCTGGCGGTGGGAAACCGCACGCTCGCCTCGGCCGAGCGCGCCTTCGACAGCGCCGACCGGGTGATGAACAGCAATGTCGAGCCGGTGGTGGCCGACCTGCGCGCCACCCTGGCCAAGGCGAACGAGGCCATCGACCGCGTGGTCGCCGACCTGCCCGAGATCACCGAGCGGCTGCGCGATGCCGCCGGCAGCGCCGAGGCCGCCTTCGCCAGCCTGCGCGGGATGCTGGACAGCACCCGCGGCCCGGTGCAGGCTTTCACCCGCGAGGGACTGCCGCAATTCACCCGCATGGCCAGCGATCTGCGCGGGCTGGTGGGCAACGTGAACGAGCTGGTCTCGGCGCTGAGGCGCAACCCGTCGCAAGTCTTCTCGGGGCCGCGGGTTCCCGAGTTCCGCCGTTAAGGAGCCGCCATGCGTCTGACCGCCGCCCTTCTCGCCCTGACCCTGACCCTGCCGGGCTGCGCCGCGCTGAAGGCGCTGGAGGGCGAGCCCGACCGCGACGTGTTCGAGCTGCGCCCGCCTTCCGAGGCGCCGCGAAGCTGCGGCCGCGGCCGGCTGGCCGAACTGGTGATCGAGCCCCCCAAGGCGCGCGGCACGTTGGACACCGACCGCATCATGATCCGCCCGAACCAGTTGCAGACGCAATACCTGCCCGATGCGCGCTGGGGCGACACGGTGCCGGTGGCCCTGCAGACCCTGCTGGTGCGCGCCTTCGGCAGCTATGACGCCTTCACCCATGTCGGCCGCGCGCCGCTGGGCACGGCGGGGGATTACGCGCTGATCTCCGAGGTGCAGGATTTCAACGCCGAGGTTTCGGGCAAGGGCGCGGTGATCAGGCTGACCGTGGACGCGCAGATGGTGCGCGAGATGGATGCCAGCGTGGTCGCGCGCGGCCATTTCGCGGCCACGGCCGACGCGCCGAGCACGAAAACCGACGACCTGATCCCGGCCTTCGACGCGGCGGGCCAGCAGTTGGTGGCGCAGATGACCGACTGGGGCCTGCGCGCGGTGGGCGTCAATCCCGCCCGCTGCCGCTGAGGTTTTCCGCCGGCCCGGCCGCGCCGGCGCGGTTTCGGCAGCCGAAGCCCGGCCGCCCCTTCACCGGCGATTGACAAGCCGGGCGACAAGTGGGCATTCTCCGGCTCTCACCTGGGGGGCCCCGACAAGGGGCTGAGATACTGCTGGGCCGCAAGGCAGCGCAGGGACCCGTCGAACCTGATCCAGTTCATACTGGCGTAGGGATGGTGCGGATGCCCTTGCGGCCGGCTATCGGTCCGGCGGGTATTCTTCCCCCTTCCAGTCCGTGCTGGGTCTCCATGCTAGCGAAAGCGAGGAGCCTGACATGACCACTACCCCGACCGTGACCACCGGACCGCTGCCCGCCTCGACCAAGGTCTTCCGACCGGGCGAGATCCATTCCGACATCCGCGTGCCGATGCGCCAGATCGCGCTGCATCCCAGCGCCGGCGAGCCGCCGGTGACGGTCTATGATTCCTCGGGGCCCTATACCGATCCCGGCGCCGAGATCGCCATCGAGCGCGGCCTGCCCCGCCCGCGCGACAGCTGGATCATGGCGCGCGGCGACGTGGAATCCTATGACGGGCGGCATGTGAAACCCGAGGATAACGGCTTCGTTTCCGGCGACCGGCTGACGCCTGAATTTCCCATCCGCCACCGCCCGCTGCGGGCGCAGGGCGACCGGGCCGTCACCCAGCTTGCCTATGCCCGCGCCGGCATCGTCACCCCCGAGATGGAATTCGTGGCGATCCGCGAGAATCTGGGCCGCAAGGCGATCCGTGAGAAGCTGGCGCGCGACGGCGAGAGCTTCGGCGCCGCCGTGCCGGATTTCGTGACCCCCGAATTCGTCCGCGACGAGGTGGCGTGCGGCCGGGCGATCATCCCGGCCAACATCAACCACCCCGAACTGGAGCCGATGGCGATCGGCCGCAACTTCCTGGTCAAGATCAACGCCAATATCGGCAATTCCGCCGTCACCTCCTCGATGGCCGAGGAGGTGGAAAAGATGGTCTGGGCGATCCGCTGGGGCGCCGACACGGTGATGGATCTGTCGACCGGGCGCAACATCCACAACATCCGCGAATGGATCATCCGCAACAGCCCGGTGCCCATCGGCACGGTGCCGCTCTATCAGGCGCTGGAGAAGGTCGGCGGCATGGCCGAGGAGCTGAGCTGGGAAGTCTTCCGCGACACGCTGATCGAACAGGCCGAACAGGGCGTGGATTATTTCACCATCCATGCCGGGCTGAGGCTGCCCCATATCCCGCTGACCGTGGACCGGGTCACCGGCATCGTCTCGCGCGGCGGCTCGATCATGGCGAAATGGTGCCTGCACCATCACCGCGAAAGTTTCCTCTATGAGCATTTCGAGGAGATCTGCGACATCTGCCGCGCCTATGACGTGTCCTTCAGCCTGGGCGACGGGCTGCGGCCGGGCTCGATCGCCGATGCCAACGACGCCGCGCAATTCGCCGAACTGGAGACGCTGGGCGAACTGACGCGCATCGCCTGGGCCCGCGATTGCCAGGTGATGATCGAGGGGCCCGGCCATGTGCCCATGCACAAGATCAAGGAGAACATGGACAAGCAGCTGGCCATCTGCGGCGAGGCGCCCTTCTACACGCTCGGGCCGCTGACCACCGACATCGCGCCGGGCTATGACCATATCACCAGCGGCATCGGCGCGGCGATGATCGGCTGGTTCGGCACGGCGATGCTGTGCTACGTCACCCCCAAGGAGCATCTGGGCCTGCCGGATCGCGACGACGTCAAGACCGGCGTCATCACCTACAAGATCGCCGCCCATGCCGCCGATCTGGCCAAGGGCCATCCGGCGGCCAGAACCCGGGACGACGCCCTGTCGCGGGCCCGCTTCGAGTTCCGCTGGGAGGACCAGTTCAACCTGTCTTTGGACCCCGATACCGCGCGCGCCTTCCACGACCAGACCCTGCCGAAGGAGGCGCACAAGCTGGCGCATTTCTGTTCGATGTGCGGGCCGAAATTCTGCTCGATGCGGATTTCCCACGACATCCGCGCCGAGGCGCAGAAAGAGGGCATGGCCGCCATGGCGCGCAAATACCGCGAGGGCGGCGATCTCTACATCCCCGCCCCGCAGGAGGCGTAACGGGCGCGGCCCCCAGAGGGCGGGGCGATGCCGAGCCTTTACAGGCGCGGCGCCCCGCCCTATCTCTGCCCGATCATGGCCACGAAATCCGACCCGAACTACAAGATCATCGCCGAGAACCGCCGGGCGCGCTTCGATTACTTCATCGAAAGCGATCTCGAGGTCGGCATCGTGCTGACCGGCTCCGAGGTGAAAAGCCTGCGCACCGGCCAGTCGAACATCGCCGAAAGCTATGCCTCGGTCGAGAATGGCGAATTGTGGCTGATCAATTCCCACATCGCCGCCTACAAGCAGGCCGGCGTCTTCGGTCACGAGGAACGCCGGCACCGCAAGCTGCTGGTCTCGCGCAAGGAACTGGCCCGGCTCTGGCAGGCGGTGGGGCGCGAGGGCATGACGCTGGTGCCGCTGGTGATGTATTTCAACGACCGCGGCATGGTGAAGCTGAAGATCGGCGTCGCCAAGGGCAAGAAGGTCGCCGACAAGCGCGAAACCGCCGCCAAGCGCGACTGGAACCGCCAGAAACAGCGCCTGCTGAAGCAGGGCTGACACGGCGCGGCCCGGGCCGGATTCGGGTATTTGGAAAACGGTGAAAGACGGGCGGGGCCGCGGGCGGGCGGGCCCGGTCGCATGCGTTTTCGGGAAACGAAGAAGCCGGCGGTCGGCCGGAGATCCCGCAGCGGCCGTTAAGCATTGCAGCCCCGCGCGCCTGCGGTTACATCGGTGTCGTTTCTGCGCCGCGGGGGGGAAGGCCGATGTCCACCGATTCCGACGATCCGAAAGTGCTGGTCTCGACCGGCTGGCTCGCGGCCCATCTGAACGATCCCGACCTGCGCATCATCGACGCCAGCTGGTTCCTGGAACCGGGCCGCGAGGCGCGGGCCGAATACGCGGCCGCGCATATTCCCGGCGCCCGCTTCTTCGACATCGACGAGATCGCCGACAAGCGCAGCGAGTTGCCCCACATGGCGCCGCAACCCGAGATGTTCATCAGCCGCATGCGCGCCATGGGCATCGGCGACGGTCACCAGGTGGTGATCTATGACAATTCGCCGCTACGTTCGGCGGCGCGGGTCTGGTGGACCTTCAAGCTGATGGGCAAGCAGGACGTGGCGGTGCTGGACGGCGGGTTCGGCAAATGGCTGGCCGAGGGCCGCGAGACCGAGGACATGCCGCCGATGCTGCGCGACCGCCACATCACCGTGCAGCGCCAGGCCGCGCTGGTGCGCGATGTGACCCAGGTCGCCGCGGCCAGCAAGCTTGCCGATCACGAGATCGTCGACGCCCGCAGCGCCGAACGCTTCCGCGGCGAGGCGGCCGAGCCGCGCCCCGGCCTGCGCTCGGGCCATATCCCCGGCTCGAAAAGCCTGCCCTTCGGCAAGCTCTACGACCAGGACGGCACTCTGAAATCCCCCGCCGCGCTGCGCACCGAGTTCGAGGCTGCCGGCATCGACCTGTCGAAACCGGTGATCGCCACCTGCGGTTCGGGGGTGACGGCCGCCTCGCTGTTCCTGGCGCTCGAACGGATCGGGCACCGGGACCATTCGCTTTATGACGGAAGCTGGGCCGAATGGGGCAGCTTCCCCGACCTTAAAATCGCAACCGGAGACGCGTGATGCTGGGCAATCTGAAACCGCAAGCCCCCGACAAGATCCTGGCCCTGATGGGCGAATTCAAGGCCGATCCCCGCCAGGGCAAGATCGACCTGGGCGTCGGGGTCTACAAGGATGCCAGCGGCCACACCCCGATCATGCGCGCCGTCCGCGCCGCCGAACACCGGATGCTGGAGACCGAGACCACCAAGACCTATGCCGGCCTGTCCGGCGAGCCCGAATTCCAGAAGGCCATGGCCGAACTGATCCTGGGCGACACCTGCAAGCCCGAAACCACGGCGGCGCTGGCCACGGTCGGCGGCACTGGCGCCATCCGGCAGGCGCTGGAACTGGCGCGCATGGCGAATCCGGCGCTGCGGGTCTTCGTCAGCGATCCGACCTGGCCCAACCATGTCTCGATCATGAACTTCATGGGCCTGCCGGTGCAGACCTACCGCTATTTCGACGCCGAGACCCGCGGCGTCGATTTCGAGGGCATGAAGGGCGACATCGCCCAGGCGAAAAAGGGCGACGTGGTGCTGCTGCACGGCTGCTGCCACAACCCGACCGGCGCCAACCTGACGCTGGAACAATGGGCCGAGGTCGCCGCGATCCTGGAACAGACCGGCGCGCTGCCACTGATCGACCTGGCCTATCAGGGCTTCGGCGACGGGCTGGAGGAGGACGCGGCCGGCACCCGGCTGATCGCCGCGCGCATCCCCGAGGTGCTGATCGCCGCCTCGTGCAGCAAGAACTTCGGCATCTACCGCGAACGCACCGGCTGCCTGCTGGCGCTTTGCGCCGATGCCGCGACCCGCGACCTTGCACAGGGCGCCATGGCCTTCCTGAACCGCCAGACCTATTCCTTCCCGCCCTTCCACGGCGCGAAGATCGTCTCGACCGTGCTGACCACACCGGACCTCCGCGCCGACTGGATGGCCGAGCTGGAAGCGGTGCGCGCCGGCATGCTCAAGCTGCGCGAGCAACTGGCGGCAGAACTCCGCGACCTTTCCGGCTCGGACCGCTTCGGCTTCGTGGCCCAGCATCGCGGCATGTTCTCGCGCCTCGGCGCCACGCCCGAACAGGTCAGGCGCGTCAAGGAGGAGTTCGGCATCTACATGGTGGGCGATTCGCGCATCAACATCGCCGGGCTGAATCAGGACACCATCCCGATCCTGGCCCGCGCCATCATCGAGGCCGGGGTCTGACCCCCTCGCCGGACGACCCGAACCGCTGAACCCGCGACCGCCGGCCCTGCCCGGCGGTTCGCCATTGCAGCGCCACGCGCCGAAAACCCCGGCTTTCTCCGTTTTCCAAATACCCTGGGGTCCGGGGCGAAGCCCCGGCCCGGCAGCGCCGCCGGGCGGCCCTCAGCCTTTCCGGCCCAGCTTGCGGTCGATATAGGCGCGCAATTCCTCGATCTCGGTCCGGCTCTCGCCCAGCTCGCCCTGCACCGCCCGCAGCTCGGCCTCGGCGGTGCCCAGGCGCGCGGTCAGATCGGCCTCGCGCTCCTCCAGCTCGGCGATGGCGCGGTCGCGGGCTTCCTCGGCCTCGTGCAACTGCTGGGCCATGTTCTCCAGTTCGCCCATCTCGGCGCGGGTGACGCGGGACAGGCGGTGGATCAGCCAGCTTGCGAACCAGCCCAGCAGAAAGGCGGCGAACAGGATGATCGCAGTGGCGAGGATGAATTCGGTGCGGTTCATGCGGGCGGCTTCACGGGCAAGGGGTTGCGGATCACGGCGCCGCGCCGGTCTCGGGACGCGGCAGCGGGCGGTTCGGCTGCACCGCGCCCCGGGCGGGCAGGGTGGCGGTTTCGGTCGCGGCCTCGACCAGCATCGCCGCCGCCGGCAGGGTGGCCGCAAGCGCCGGATCGACCGGTGCGGTCTGCGGCAGCAGGCCCGCCGCCGGACGCGTGGCGGCCTCGCGCGCCAGCATGTCGGGCAGCGCCGCCGCCTCGAGCGGCAGCGTGCCGGCCTGCTTGGGTTCGACCGGGGCGATGGCCAGCGCCGCGGGTTCGGTGGCGGCCTTCAGCGCCAGCCGCGGATCGGTCGGCACGCCGAGCGCCGGCCCGATGGCGGCCGTCGCCGCCACCAGCGCCGTCTCCTGCACCCGCGCCGCCACCGCCTCGGGGCTGTCGGTCACGCCCTTGACCAGCGCGGCCGGGGCCGGCGCTTCGGTCACCACCGGCTCGTCGGCCAACAGGGTGAATTCGATCCGCCGGTTGGCCTCGCGCCCGGCATCGGTGTCGTTCTCGGCGATGGGCTGGCTTTCGCCATAGCCCTTGGCGGTCAGGTTCCCGGTGACGATGCCCGCTTCGGCCATGGCCGTCAGCACCGCCTGCGCCCGCGAGCGCGAGAGTTCCGCGTTGAAGCCTTCCGAGCCCTGCGAATCGGTATGGCCGCCGATCTCGATGCGGAAATCCGTACATTGCTGCATGGTTTCGGCCAGCCGTGCCAGCGTCGGGCCGGGATCGCCGGCGATGACCGACTTGTTCGGCTCGAAACCGATCTCGGATTCCTGCATCGCCGCATTCAGCCTGTCCACGCATTCGATGCCCGAAGGCAGGCCCAGCAGCGGGTCCATGCGCCGGTCGTAGCGGATCGCCAGCTCGTAGCGCGCGCCGGCCCCCAGCCGCTGCGCAAGCCGCGCCGCCACCGTGTCCGAGGCGGTCTGACTGCCCGAGACGCCGCTGATCCGCACCAGGTCGGGCGTCACGGTCGCCGTGCCGCGTTCAAGCCCGCTGACCGCCTCGATGGCGGCGATGGCGCGCAGCGTCCAGCCCTCGGGGACCGAATCGTCGCTGCGCAGCGCGCTGTCCACCTGGCCGAACCGCGCGCGGGCCAGGCTTTCCACCGCCTCGCGCATCCGGTCGTCGGTGATCCGGCCGCGCAGCGACACGCCGCCCGGATCGACGACGGCGGTGAACTCGGCCGGACCCTTGGCCGCGTCGTCGGCCTTTTCATGCTGCGCCGTCAGGCTGAAGGCCGGCGGCAATGCCGATTCCAGCCGGCCCGCCGCCTCGTCGAAGCGCGCGGCCGCGACATCGGCCGGCGCGAACAGCGCCACGTCCGTGTCCGAGATGGTGACCGAACCCGCCCCCAGCGCCTCGACGGCGCGGATCGCGGGCACGGCGGCATCCGCCCAGCGCGGCGAGGGCGCGCCAAGCCCCAGCGTGCATTGCGGCTCGCCCGGCACGCCGGCCTCGCGCCCGGCGGCAAGGATGCGGTCACGGGCGCTGTCGGTATCGGCGGCGCAGGCGTCGAAGCGCGTGCCGGTCGCATCCTTGACGAAGCGCAGGGTAAAGGGCGCGATCACCGGCCGCGGTGCGGTGATGTCGGTCTTCAACGTCACGCCCGCCGGCCTGGCGCGTTTCAGCGCCGCCTCCAGCGCCAGCTTCTCGCGCGGATTGTCGGTGACGGCCCGGACCGAGACCTCGCCCTCCGCGACCGAAACCTTGGCCCGCTCGGCCAGTTGCGCGGCCCTGAGACCGAAGGCGAAGGCATCCTCCCAACCCTCGGGCACGGGGTAATCGGCGGTCTCCATCAGGTCCGAGACCTGGGCCACGCCGGTCTGGCGCTTCAGCCTCTCGACCAGCGCTGTCCGGTCCAGGCTTGTCGGGACCAGGCCGATGATCGAGATCCCCTGGTCGTTGCGCAGCAATTCGACCTCGAAGGCCGGGGTGGCCAGCGCGGCCGCCGCCGCCACCTGCATCTCGTCCACGACCCGGCCGGCGCCGACCACCGATTCGGCCCGGGCACGGGCGCGGAAGCGCTGCACCTCGTCCGGGGCGATGCCGCCCAGCTGCACCTGCAGCCCGTCCGTCCGCACCGTCACCCAGTCGTAATCGGCCAGCGCCGCCGAGACGTCCCGGTCGGCCCGGCTCTCGACGAAATCGGCGGCGGCGGTGGCGCCCCACAGGGACAGGCCGCCGGCCACGACAAGGGCGATCAGGCTGGCTGCAACAAGGGAAACCCGACGCGCGGGACGCCGTGCGGATCGCTGGGGATTGGCCATCAGGGGGCCCTTCGGGCTGTTTCCGACCCGCCGCATGTAATGCCTGCGGCGGATTTTCGCAATCAGACCAGACCGGCCAAGGCAAGAAACAGCGCAACCACCAGCCCGGCGTCGCGGTTGCTGCGAAACAGCCGCAGACAGCCGGCGCCGTCGGTCATGTCAAAGCGCCGGAGCTGCCAGGCCAGATGCGCGGCAAACCCGACGACGCCCAGCAGGCCCAGCGTCAGCCCCAGCCCCTCGGGCGCCGCCGCCATGACCGCCAGGCCCAGCAGCAGCACCGAGGCGGTGCCGAAGCCCGCCAGCCAGCGCGGGGTGTCGCGGCCGAACAGCCGGGCGGTCGACTTGACGCCGATCAGCGCGTCGTCCTCGGCATCCTGATGGGCATAGATGGTGTCGTAGAAGACCGTCCAGGCGATGCCCGACAGATAGGCCAGCACCGGCGCCGGCGCCAGATTGCCGGTATGCGCCGCCCAGGCCAGCAACACGCCCCAGTTGAAGGCCAGCCCCAGGAAGACCTGCGGCCACCAGGTGAAACGCTTGGCGAAGGGATAGATCGCCACCAGCGCCAGCGAGGCCACGCCCAGCGCGATGGCCGCGCCGCCCAGCGTCAGCAGGATGGCGAAACCGGCCAGCGCCTGCGCCGCCAGCCAGACCAGCGCGCCCCGGACCGTCACCTGCCCCGAGGGGATGGGGCGCGAGCGGGTGCGCGCCACCTTGTCGTCGATGTCGCGGTCGGTGATGTCGTTCCAGGTGCAGCCGGCGCCGCGCATCAGCATCGCGCCCACGCCGCAGGCCACCGCGATCCACAGGTCACGCCATTCCGGCCGGTCGGCGATCATCGCCAGCCCGATGCCCCACCAGCAGGGCAGCAGCAAAAGCCAGGTGCCGATCGGCCGGTCGGCGCGGGACAGACGCAGCCACGGCCGCCAGTCCGGCGGCGCGTGGCGGTCCACCCAGTTGCCGGGCGGCGCATCGGCGACGGTGCTTTGGCCCTCTGGCGTCGGCCCCTCTGGCGTCTGACGGTCGGTCTGCATTAGGCTGCGCCCCATCATGGCGAAAATCAGACTGTTCATAGATCACCCGCTGGCCGAGGGACAAGCCGTCGAGCTGAATCCCGACCAGGCGCATTACCTGGCCTCGGTCATGCGGCAGGGTCCGGGGGACGAGATCCTGGTCTTCAACGGCCGCGACGGCGAGTGGCTGGCGCGGATCGAACGCATCGCCAAGCGGGGCGGCGCGCTGGCGGCGCTGCGGCAGACGGCGCCGCAGTTGGACCCGCCGGACCTGTGGCTGGTCTTCGCGCCGATCAAGAAGGCGCGCACCGATTTCATCGTGGAAAAGGCTGCCGAGATGGGCGCCGCCCGCATCCTGCCGGTGCAGACCGACCACACCAATTCCGAACGCATCCGCCAGGACCGCCTGCAGGCCCATGCCGTCGAGGCGGCCGAGCAATGCGGCGGCACCTTCGTCCCCGAGGTCGGCGGGCTGGTGCCGCTGGCCCGGCTGCTGGATGGCTGGGATGCCGGGCGGCGCATCCTCTGGGCGGACGAGGCGCTGGCCGGGCCGGCGCAGGTGCTATCCGGCCTGCCGCGCGGCCCCTGGGCGATTCTGATCGGCCCCGAGGGCGGCTGGTCCGAATCGGAACGCAAGCGGCTTTCGGCCATGGATTGCGTCACCCGCATCGGGCTGGGGCCGCGAATCCTGCGCGCCGACACGGCTGCCGTGGCGTCACTGGCCCTGTGGCAGGCTGCCCTGGGCGATTGGCGCTGAACGATCAGGGCTGAATCGCGCAATCTTTCCGCACAAAACTGGCCAGAGGCGGGAGAATTTTGCGGTGCAGCATCGGTTAAGGCCCCGTTTCGCAAAAAGTTAAGAATTTCGGCGCCTTATGCGTGTGCTGCATGGCAGAGATGCCGGTTTGTCCGTGGTTTTCGCAAACTGCCCGGCCTATATGCTGTGCATCAACGAAGCGCCCGATGAGCGGGCAATGATCTCAAGGTGAAAAACTATGTCGGCGATTGACACGAACCGCATCCATGGCGGGGCGGGCTCTTTCGGTATTGGCTCGAAAATCTGGGCGACGCTGTCGGCCTGGAACGATGCGCGGGTGACGAAGAACGCGCTGAGCCGTCTTTCGGATCGCGAGCTGGACGATATCGGTCTGTGCCGCGGCGATATCGAACGGATTGCGCGCGCCCGCTAAGCAGCGGTTGAAGACGCGAAAACGGCTGCGCGGAACCTCGCGGCAGACCTTTTCCCGGCCCGGATGGGCAAGACGACCAGGCGGCCCGCAAGGCCGCCTTCAGTATTTTCCACGGGTGCCTTCGGCGATCAGCCGCGCCTGACGACCAGGGTGGACCATTCGCCGAAATCGTCGCGCCGTTCCAGCGCCAGCCCGCCCGCCGCATAGGCCGCGATCACCTCATCCGCCTGGGTGACCAGGATGCCCGACAGGATCGCCCTGCCGCCCGGCGCGACATAGCGCGCCATGTCCGGCACCAGGTCGATCAGCGGCTGCTTCAGGATATTGGCGAAGACCAGGTCGAAGGGCGCCGCGTTCTCGATCAGCGGGTGGTCGAAGCCCACCGCCTCGACGCATTCGACGCGGCCATCCAGCCCGTTGGCGATGACATTGGCGCGCGCCACGTCCACCGCCTGCGGGTCGATGTCGCCGGCCAGCACGATCACCGGGAAGGACCGCGCCGCCGCCATGGCCAGCACCGCGGTGCCGCAGCCGATATCGACGATGCGCTGCGGCCCGGCGCCCTCGGCGATCATCCGGTCCAGCGCCAGCAGGCAGCCCTTGGTCGTGGCGTGATGGCCGGTGCCAAAGGCCATGGCCGCTTCGATCAGCAGCGCCTCGGCCCCTGCGGGCACCTTGTCGGCGTCATGGCCGCCATGGACGAAGAAGCGCCCGGCCTCGACCGGCGAGAGCTCGCGCCGGACATGGGCCACCCAATCCACCTCGGGCAGTTCCGACACCGCGAAGGGTTCGGCGCCCCAGGCGGCGGCCAGCAGCGTCAGCCCCAGATCGTCGGGGGCCTCGGTGAAGTAAAGCCCCACCTCCCAGCGGTTTGAGCCGTCCTCGATCTCGAAGACGCCGGTGCCGACGGGCTCGGGGGTCAGATCCTCGCCCGCCTCGGCAAGCGCCTCGGCCGCCTCGCGGCCGGTGGTGTGGGTCAGCGCGGTCCAGGTCGGCATTCAGTATCCCTCGGCTATGTCGGTCAGGGGTGCTTTGACACCCGTGCCGCGCAAGCCGCAATAGCCATCGGGATATCGGTCGAGATATTGCTGGTGATCATCCTCGGCCCGCCAGAACGGCCCGGCGGGAAGGATCTGCGTGGTGATGTCGGAATAGCCCTGCACCGCCAGCCGGTTGCCGTAATCGGCCTTGGAGAGCTCTGCCGCTGCCTTCTGGCTGTCGTTGAACACCATGATCAGCGAGCGGTATTGCGAACCGACATCGTTGCCCTGGCGGTTGCCCTGGGTCGGGTCGTGGTTTTCCCAGAAGATCTGCAGCAGCCGTTCATAGCTGACGCGCGAGCTGTCATAGACCACGCGCACCACCTCGGCATGGCCGGTGCCGCCGGCGCAGACCTGCTTGTAGCTGGGATTCTCGGCGGTGCCGCCGGCAAAGCCGACCTCGGTCAGCCAGACGCCCTCCTGTTGCCAGAACAGCCGCTCGACGCCCCAGTAACAGCCCATGCCGAAGATCGCCTGATCGTAGCCTTTCGGTATTTCGGCATCCAGCGGGCGGCCGAAGATCCTGTGGATGGGGGCATTCATGGTTGCGTCCTTTCGCATGTCCTGCCGCCTTAGGTAGGCGCGGCGGCCCTGTCCTGCAACGTCGGAGTGCCGGCGCGGGTTGCGGCGGGCGGGGCGCGTCGTGCAGACTGCGGACCGACCCCGCTTGCATGAGGCCCCGATGCGTCCCGGACCGCGAAACCTGATCACCGATGTTTCGGGCCTGCGGGTCGGCAATGCCCGCGACGACGCGCTGCGCTCGGGCACGACGGTGCTGCTGGCCGGGGCGCCCTTCGCCTGCGGCTTCAATGTCATGGGCGGCGCGCCCGGCACGCGCGAGACCGAATTGCTGGCCCCCGACAAGCTGGTGCAGGGCGTGGACGCGCTGGTGCTGTCGGGCGGCTCGGCCTTCGGGCTTGCCGCCTGCGACGGCGTCGCGGACGGGTTGCGCGCGATGGCCCGGGGCTTTCAGGTCGGCCCGGTGCGCGTGCCCATCGTGCCCGGCGCCATCGTCTTCGACCTGCTGAACGGCGGCGACAAGGATTGGGCCGCCAATCCTTATCCGGCGCTTGGCCGCGCGGCGCTGGAAGCCGCAGCGGCGGAGTTCGCGCTTGGCAGCGAGGGGGCCGGCACCGGCGCGATGACGCAGCGCTGGAAGGGCGGGCTGGGTTCGGCCTCGACGCTGCTCGACAGCGGCATCACCCTGGGGGCGCTGGTGGTGGTGAACGCGCTGGGATCGGTGACGGCGGGCGAGTCCCGGCAATTCTGGGCCGCGCCCTGGGAGCTTGGCGGCGAATTCGGCGGGCTGGGCCTTTCCGGCCCCTACCCCGCCGCGCATGAGCCGGTCCCGACGAAACGGCTGGGCGAGGCGACGACCATCGCCATCGTCGCCACCGACGCGGCCCTGGACAAGGCCGGGCTGACGCGGCTGGCCACCGCGGCGCAGGACGGCATGGCCCGCGCCATCGTGCCCAGCCATACGCCTTTCGACGGCGATCTGGTCTTTGCCGTCTCGACCGGCGCCAAGCCCCTGCCCGATCCGGCGCTGACGCCCTTCCAGCTGGGCCATGCCGCCGCCTGCACGCTGGCCCGCGCCATCGCGCGCGGCGTCCATGCGGCCAACCCGCGGCCGGGCGATCTGCAGCCCTGCTGGGGCGCGGGCTGAGGGGATTGTCGGGACAGTACCGAAAAAGGGACGGCGCGAGAGAGAGGCGCCGTCCCAGTCACACACGCCAAGAGGGAAAACCTGACGATAAGGCGCAACGCCGGAAAACCCGCGCGGGTTCATCACGATTTCTCGACCGGCGGGCGCGGAAGCTGCGGCTTGCGTTGCCCCGGCAAAAGCGCAAGCCTGCACGCGACCGATCGGAAGGAGCCCCGCCATGAACAAGCCTGCAACCGACCTGAAGACGCTGCTGAAAGACCCCTCGCTGCTGGAGACCCGCGCCTATGTCGCCGGCGAATGGGTGAATGCCGACGACGGCAAGACCTTTGCGGTGGTGAACCCGGCCCGCGGCGACGTGATCGCCGAGGTGGCGGACCTGTCGCGCAGCGAGGTCGCCCGCGCCATCGCCGCCGCGGCCCAGGCGATGAAGCATTGGGCCGCCCGCACCGCCAAGGAACGCGCCCAGATCCTGCGCAAATGGTTCGACCTGATGATGGAGAACCAGGACGACCTGGGCCGCATCCTGACCGCCGAACAGGGCAAGCCGCTGCCCGAGGCCAAGGGCGAGATTGCCTACGGCGCCAGCTTCATCGAATGGTTCGGCGAGGAAGCCAAGCGCATCTATGGCGAGACCATCCCCGGCCACCAGCCCGACAAGCGCCTGACGGTGATCCGCCAGCCGATCGGCGTGGTCGGCTCGATCACGCCCTGGAACTTCCCGAACGCCATGATCACCCGCAAATGCGGCCCGGCGCTGGCAGCGGGCTGCGGCTTCGTCGGCCGACCCGCCGCCGAAACGCCGCTTTCGGCCCTGGCGCTGGCGGTGCTGGCCGAGCGCGCGGGCGTGCCCAAGGGGCTGTTCAGCATCGTGACCTCGTCGCGATCCTCGGACATCGGCAAGGAGTTCTGCGAGAATCCGCTGATCCGCAAGCTGACCTTCACCGGCTCGACCGAGGTCGGGCGCATCCTGTTGCGCCAGGCCGCCGACCAGGTGCTGAAATGCTCGATGGAACTGGGCGGCAACGCGCCGTTCATCGTCTTCGACGATGCCGATCTGGATGCGGCGGTCGAGGGCGCCATGGCCTCGAAATTCCGCAACAACGGCCAGACCTGCGTCTGCGCCAACCGCATCTATGTCCAGTCCGGCGTCTATGACGAATTCGCGAAGCGGCTGGCGGCGGCGGTGGACAAGCTGCGCGTCGGCGATGGGCTCGACGAAGGCGTGACCACCGGCCCGCTGATCAACCAGGACGCGGTCGAGAAGGTCCAGGAACACATCCAGGACGCCGTCGCGGGCGGCGCCACCGTGGTCACCGGCGGCAAGCCGCGCGACGGGCTGTTCTTCGACCCGACCGTGGTCACCGGCATCACCGACAAGATGAAGGTGGCGACCGAGGAGACCTTCGGTCCGCTGGCGCCGCTGTTCAGGTTCGAGACCGAAGAGGAGGCCGTGGAACGCGCCAATGCCACGATCTTCGGCCTCGCATCCTATTTCTACGCCCGCGACATCGGCCGCATCACCCGCGTGCAGGAGGCGCTGGAATACGGCATCGTCGGCGTGAACACCGGCATCATCTCGACCGAGGTGGCGCCCTTCGGCGGCGTCAAGCAGTCGGGGCTGGGCCGCGAGGGCTCGCGCCACGGCATCGAGGACTATCTGGAGATGAAATACATCTGCCTGTCGATCTGACCGGCCAAAGCAGAAACCCCGGAGCCAGGCTCCGGGGTTTTCGTGATCAGCGCTTGTCGTCCTCGTCCTCGTCGTCCTCATCGGCGTCGGGCAGGTTGAAGAAGCTGTCCGCATCCAGGTCGTCATCCTGGTCGGGCTTGTCGTCGTTCTTGCTGAGGCTGAAATTCTCCAGCCCGGCGATCGAGCTGGGCAGGCGCGGCTCGTCCGACATGGCCAGCGAGGTCTCGGTCGAGAGCAGCTTGCGGCGTTCGTCGTCGGTCATCGCGCCGCCCTCGGCGGCCTTGCGCTTGGCGGCCTTCTGCACGGCGGCATCCAGTTCGGACTGCCGGCACAGCCCCAGCGCCACCGGGTCGATGGGCTGGATGTTCTGGATGTTCCAATGCGTCCGGTCGCGGATCGAGGCGATGGTCGGCTTGGTGGTGCCGACCAGCTTGGCGATCTGCGCATCGGCCAGTTCGGGGTGGAACTTGACCAGCCACAGGATCGCCGCGGGCCGGTCCTGGCGCTTGGAAAGCGGGGTGTAGCGCGGGCCGCGGCGCTTCTCCTCGCCCTCGGCGGCGGGGTTGTGCTTGAGCTTCAGCTTATAAAGCGGGTTCTTCTGGCCCTTCTCGATTTCGGCGGTGTCGAGCTGGTTCGAGGCGACCGGGTCGAAACCCTTGACGCCGGCGGCCACGTCGCCATCGGCGATGCCCTGCACCTCGAGTTCATGCATGCCGCAGAAATCGGCGATCTGCTTGAAGCTCAGCGTCGTGTTGTCGACCAGCCAGACGGCGGTGGCCTTGGCCATCAGCGGCTTGTTCATGACCTTCTCCTTAACAATATCTCTTCCGGCCGGGGAAAACGGCTTTCGGCGGCTGCCATTCCATTTTCAGGGGATTGACGCGCTATATAGGGCCAGAAACGGTCAAAATAAAGCCTGAATTTCGTGGCGCGGCGCCGCGCCCGGCGCTAGGTTCGGCGCCATGAAAGCCCTTGCCGCGACCGCCGCCCTGCTGCTTGCGCCCGCCGCCCTGGCCCAGGACATCGCCGGGCGTTTCGACTATTACGTCCTGTCGCTCAGCTGGTCGCCCAGCTGGTGCCGGGCCGAGGGCGGGGCCGAGGACGCCGCGCAATGCGATGCCGGCCGCCGCATCGGCTTCGTCGTCCACGGCCTCTGGCCGCAATACGAACGCGGCTGGCCCGAGGATTGCCGGACCGATGCCCGCGACCCCTCGCGGCGCGAGAGCCGGGCAATGGCGGATGTCATGGGTTCGGGCGGGTTGGCCTGGTATCAGTGGAAGAAGCACGGCCGCTGCTCGGGCCTGACGGCGCGGGACTATTTCGCGCTAACCCGCAAGGCCGCAAAGGCGATCGCGGTTCCCGGGCCGCTGCACCGGCTCGACCGCGACGTGACCCTGCCCGCGCAAGTGGTCGAGGAGGCCTTCATCGAGGCCAATCCGGCGCTGACCCGCGACGGCATCACCGTGACCTGCCGCGACCGCGCCCTGCAGGAGGTCCGCATCTGCCTGACCCGCGACCTGGAACCCCGCGCCTGCGGGGCGGATGCGCGGCGCGATTGCCCGGGCCGGTTCCTGACGCCCGCGCCGCGCTGATCGAGGGATCGGCGAGCAGGCTTTGGCGCCGCAAGGGCCGCGCCCGGGACCGGCGGTCCCAATCGGCGAACCGGGCTTGCCCGCGGCGGCCGAGGCCGGCCTATGGCGAAGGCATGGGGCAGCGACGCCAATTCGGCCTGGCAATGCCGAAAGGGCGCCGCAGCGGCGCCCTTCCGGTCTCAATAGCAGCCGATCTTGGCGATCCGGCCGTCCTTGCCGATCTCGAAATTGATCCGCTCGGCGCGGAAATCCGCCGTCACCGGATCGCGGGGGCCGATGATGCGGCTGCCCTGCGGCAACGTCATCGCCTCGAGCACGCCCCGCGGCTGGCCGATCAGCCCGCGGAACTGCGCCGCCTTGCAACCGTCGGGCGCGGGCTGCGGCGCCGTTGCGGGGGGGTCGGCCGGAACGCAGGCGGTCAGCGCGCAAAGCGGCGCAAGCAGGAAAAGCCTCCTCATCCCGCCGCCGTCAGCCGCAGTCGATGTTGTAGATGTTGCCCGCCGCGTCCAGGCGGAAGACGATGCGCAGCGGATCGTATTCCTGCGGCTCGATGCCGCGGTATTCGACCACGCGATAGTCGCGCGTCACCCCCAGCGACGGGATGATGGTGCCGGGCTGGCCCAGAGCCGAAACATAGCTCTTGGCGTGGCAGGCATCAGGCTCGCGCGATTCCAGGCCGCTCATTCCGGCGACGGGCGTGGGCGGCAGCGGCGCGACGGCCGGCAGCGGCTCGGGTGCGGGTTCATAGGCCGGCGCGCAGGCCGCCAGCGGAGCAAGGGCAAGAAGGACAATCAGGGCTCGGGTCATCAGGCAGTCATCCAATGCGAGAATTTCTGTCGCCGCATCATAAGCGTCGCGCGGCGAAATGAGAAGCAGGCCGCCACATGGCAGCCGCCGGGCGTTGCATGGCGACCGCGCCCCGCCGCTACTCCGCCGCTTCGACCAGCGCGTTGCTGGTGCTGCCATAGCAGGCCAGGAACATCGCCACGGCACTGCGGCTGACCATGCGCATCTGTTCCTTGTCCACGGATTGCGGTCCCAGCAGCAGGGCGCGGTCATGGATGCGGACGCTGGCCAGTTCGATCAGCTGGTCGGCCGCCAGTTCAAGGTCGGGAATGCGCAGCTCGCCGCGCTGGATGCAGCGGTCGAAATAGCGCACCAACTGCTGGCGCAGCAGCGTCGGGCCGGCGTCGTAATATTCCTGGGCCAGCGAGGGGGAGCGCTCCGCCTCGGCCACGCTGACGCGGTAGATGCGCAGCCCGAATTCCGAAACCATGTGGGCCGAGATGATCTGCACGATGAAGGGCAGCACCTGTGCGACCGGCAGATCGACTTCGATCAGGGCGCTGGCATCGGCAGCCTCGCGCGCCAGCTCGTTGCGGAAGACCTCCATGAACATGATGCGCTTGTCGGGGAAATAGCTGTAGAGCGTCGCCTTGGAAACGCCAGCCTCGCGGGCGATCTCGTCGACGCTCGCCCCCTCGAAACCGTCGCGGAGAAACACCCTCCGGGCGCCTTCCAGCACCTGCATGAACTTGCGGCCGCGCGCCACGGGAAGCGCCCTAGGCATCCTGGACAACCCTTCTACTCCTTAACCCTGCCCCGCAAACCCGGCGGAACACCCACTCAGACACCGCAAACGCAACCCAGGCCGGGCCCTTCCTTCATAAGGGAGAAGCCGGATTCTTGCAAAGCCTCTGCGCCGCGGCGCGATTATGTACAAATCGTCTGCAATGGATGACCCAAGCGCTGCGGCGGATCAATAGACAATCCGCCGCTGGTCCGTGAACCCGACCGGATTGCGCCGAAATAGAAGAAAAATAGGCATTCTTCCGCCCAGAACTCGGGACGGAGACGGCCGCCGCCCCGGATTTGCCACTCATCCGGAAGGCGAGTTTTCCGCAATTGCGCATAATCCCGATATTGGCGGAAGCCGCCCGGGGCAATGCCGGGCCGGATGGACAGCACCGGACCCACCGGAGCGTATCGTTTGCCCCGCCGAACCAGCCGGAATGATTCGGGCCGCCGGGCTTCCAGGTTGCGGCGAAGCGGGCGCATGGCGCGCGCCGATCGCCTCGGCCCGGCGCGGTCAGCCCCGCTGGCAGGGTCCGGGCTGACCGGCGCGGCGCGGCGCGCGGCCGGATGACGAAGGCCCGGTCTGCATCGGATCGGCGCGGTCCCGTCCGGCATAAGCCCGGCACGACCCGGCTGTGCGTTGCAACAATCCGGCCTGCCCAAGGCCCGGTTGCGGCGGGCTGCCAGCAACATCGGGCCCGCGCCGATCCGACGCCGCCGGCCTTGGCAGGGACGACCGCAGGTTTTCGGACGGATGGTTCGTCCGTCAAACCTCCCGGTCGTGGGGCGCGCGTCATCGCGGGAACGGTGATCCGCAACAGGCCGAAGCATCGGCCAAATGGCCGGGCCTCCATGGACGAACCACGCCCTCCTCACGGCGCGCCGCTGCGCCGCATCCGGTCCTGCCGGACCTCTGCGGCCAGGGTCTCGCGCAGCGCATGGACGGCCTCGGCGCGGCCGAATTCCCGGGCTGCGGTCTGGCGCGCGGCCTCGTAGCCGGGCAGCATCCGCTCCAGATCGCGCTCGGCGCTCAGCAGAGCCCGGCTTCGCTCGCCGGCCAACAGGTTGGCCAGCCGGGCCTCGGCAATCGAGAAGCCGGTTTCGGCACCGTAAAGCGTCTGCAGTTCGCGACCAAGCTGGTCGATCCGCTGCCGCGCCGCATCGACATGCGCCCGGAAGGCCGCGAAGCGCCGCAGCTCCAGATCGGCCTTCAGGCGGGCGATGCGCTCCAGCCCGGCCAATGCCTGTTTTTCGCGGTTCATCCGCCCTCCTTGCGCCGTGGTGGCGCCCCCCAGCCGTCGCGCGCCTTTTTCCGCATCGCCTCGGCGAAACGGATCGCCGCGGCCACCGGGGCGAAATGCTCGGCCCGGATCTCGGCGCCGATCTCGACCGTGGCATGCAGCGCCCGGGCGCAGGGCGGATCCGACCAGATCGGCACCCGATGTTCGTTCGCCCGCTCGCGGATGCGCCGGGCGACCTCGTCCACCCCTTTCGCCAGGCAAACCGGCGCCCGGCCGCTGCCGCGCTTCCATTCCAGCGCCACGGCGTAATGCGTCGGGTTGACGATGATCACATCGGCCTTTTCCACATCCGCCAGCATCGAGCTCAGCACGATGTCCACGCCCTTCTGGCGGCGCGCGGCCTTGAGATGCGGATCGCCCTCGCTTTCCTTGTGTTCGTCCTGCATCTCGCGGCGGGTCATGCGGTGGCGCTTCAGGTATTCCAGCCGCTTCCACAGCAGGTCGATGCCGGCAAAGGCGATGCCGATGCCCAGCGCCAGCCAGATGGCGCGGCGCAGGATCAGCCCCAGCGCTTCGATCCATTGCAGATCCGCCATGCTTTCCGACCGCATCAGCCAGAACAGCAGCGCGCGGTAAAGAAACCAGCCGCCGGCGCCGACCAGCAGCGCCTTGCCCAGCGAGATGGCAAAGGAGACCAGGCCGCTCTTGCCGAATTTCTGGCCGGCATTCCGGAACGGGTTGATCCGCTTGGGGTCGGGCAGCAGCTTCTTGGGCGTCAGCACCAGCGAGCGCTGCGCCACGATCCCCAGCAGGATCGGCAGGGCCATGATCGTCACCGCCGCCAGCGTGGCCCCGGCCGCCTGCAAGGCCAGGGCCCGCGCCAGATCCATGACCGAACGGCCCGCGGCGTCCGGCCAGGGCTCGCTGCCCAGGGCCCTGGCGGCCATTCTGACCCAGGCCGGCATCGCCCAGGCCGCGGCAAAGATCACCGCGAACCAGAGGCCCAGATACATCAGCGCCGATTGCAGCTCGGCCGAGCGGGGCACGTCGCCTTCCTCGCGGGCCTTGCTCAGCTTGCTTTCCGAAGCATCGTATTGCTTGTCGTCGTCATCCTCGCTCATCGGGGCAGGTCCGGCATGACGTCGAGAACCGCCTCGGCCCAGACCGACAGGATCGAGGGTGTCAGCACCGCCAGCGCCAGCAACGCCATCAGGATCGCCCCGGGGGCGGCGATGAACACGACGGGCAGGTTGGGCATCACCTTGCTGATCATGCCCGACAGGATCTGGAACAGGAATCCGCCCAGGATGAAGGGCGAGGCCAGCAGCATCGCCAGCACGAAACTTTGCCGGACCAGCGCCACCGCATGCGGCAGGATGTCGGCGATCTGCGGCCAGTCGCCCAGGGGCCGTAGGCTGAAACTCTCCCGCAAGAGATCGCAAGCCAGCACCGGGAACCCCAAGGCCATCACCGCGGCAAGTCCGGCCAGATGCATCAGGTTGCCGATCGGGTGCGGCGAGTATTCATTGGCCACCCCGACCAGCTGCGACAGCGAGGCGGTGGCGGCAATCGCCGCTGCCGCCACGTCGAGCGCCGAGGCGAAGAGCCGCACCAGCCCGCCCAGCGCCAGCCCGGACAGGATCTCGGCCCCGGCCAGCGCGGCCAGTCGCAGCAGCGTGTCGGCGGCCGCGATCGGCTGGGCATGTTCGGCCAGCAGCGGCGTCACCGCCATCGCCAGGGCGGCGCGGACCCGCACCGGCAGCCCGCGTTCGGAAAACACCGGCAGCATCAGGAAACAGGCCTGCACCCGGCAATAGACCAGCAGAAGCGCCGTCAGGCTGGCGGCCAGGCGCGGATCGCCGAGGATCTGGCTCATGCCGCGACCGTGCCGCGCAGCTGCACCTGGGCCGCCGGGTCGATCTCGTCCAGGCCCAGCACCGGCGTCGCGACCCCGGCCGAGGCCAGCATCATGCGAATCAGGCGGCGACGGTGATCGGGCACCGCCAGCACCGCCTCGACGCCGGGGGCCAGGCCGCGCAGGGCGGCCTGCACCGCCTCGGCCAGGCGCTTCTGGATCTGCGGCACGATGCTGGCGCCGCTGCGCGCGGCCTCGGCCTCGGCGCGGGTGATGTCGGCCTCCCATTGCGGGTGCAGCTGCAGGATGTTGAGGGTTCCGCCATCGTCCAGGAACTGCTCGGTGATCTGGCCGCGCAGCCGCCTGCGGACCTGTTCATAGACCGCCTCGGGGTTGGGGGCATTGCGCGCCTCGTGGACCGCATCGGTGATCAGCACCAAGTTGCGGATCGAGATCCGCTCCTCGAGCATGCCGCGCAGCACCGCCAGCAGCATCTCGGGCGATACCTTGTCCGGCACCATGCCGTCGAAGAAGCGCTGGTTCAGTTGGGCGCGATGCTCGTCCGAGACGCTGCACAGCTCGCGAATCATGCGCTGCATCGAGGACATGGTCAGCAGCGCCGGCAGGTTGGTCTTGACCACCTCCATCAGATGCGTAGACAGCACCTCCATCGGCGTGACCACCGTGGCGCCGGCAATGGCGGCCTCGTCCTGCCAATCCGGCGGGATCCAGCACGCGGCGCTGCCATAGACCGGTTCGCGCACACGTTCCCCGGCCAGGCCCTCCAGCGTGTCCTCGGACCCCAGGGCCAGGATGCCCAGCGGCCGCAGCGTGCCCTTGCCCCGCACCACGCCCTGCAGCCGGATTACATAATCCCCCTCGTTGAAGCCGATGCCGTCGGTGATCCGCACGTCGGGCAGGATCAGCCCGTAGCTGCGGGCGATATGCAGCCGCAGATTGGTGATGCGCTGACCCAGGCCGCGCGCCGGATCAAGCGCGGCAAGAATGAGCCCGGCACCGATCTCGACGCAGATCTCGTCGGTATCCAGCACATCGCCGATGCGGGGCTGCGCCATGCCCGAGGCCACCGCCGGCTCGGCCGCCGGCACTTCGCCGGCCGGGACCGGCAGCTTTCCAGAGCGGACGAACCAGGCCGCGCCCCCCAGCAGCGCCGCCAGGCCGAAGAAGATCGGCGTCGGCATGCCCGGCACCAGGCCGATCAGGACCATGCCGCCGGCGCAGACGAAGGGCACCTGCCAGTTGCTCAGCAGCTGCTGGGACAGCAGGTCCGCCATGGTCTCGGTGGCGCCGCCGCGCGACAGCAGCAGCGCCGCCGCCATCGAGGTGATCAGCGCCGGGATCTGGCTGACCAGCCCGTCGCCGATGGTCAGCTTGGAATAGGTGGTCATCGCCTCGCCCACCGGCATGCCGTGTACCAGCACCCCTGCCGCCAGGCCGACGAACAGGTTAATCATGGTGATGACCAGACCGGCGATGGCATCGCCCTTGACGAATTTCGAGGCACCGTCGAGCGATCCGAAGAAACTGATCTCGCGCTGTTCGCGGATGCGGCGGCGCTTGGCTTCCTCGTGGTCGATGGCACCGGAATTGAGGTCGCCGTCGATGGCGAGCTGCTTGCCGGGCAGCGAATCCAGCGCGAACCGGGCCGAGACCTCGGCCATGCGCCCGGAGCCCTTGGTGATCACCATGAAGTTCACCACCGAGATCACCGCGAAGACCGTCAGCCCGACCAGAAGCGAGCCTCCGGCGACGAATTCGGCAAAGCCCTCGATGACATGGCCGGCGGCGGACGGGCCGTTCTGCCCATGCGTCAGGATCAGCCGCGTCGAGGAAATGTTCAGCGACAGCCGGATCAGCAGCGAGACCAGCAGCAGGACCGGAAAGGCCTGGAAATCCGTGGGTTTCTCGACCAGCGAGGCCATGACCAGGATCAGCGTCGCGGTGGCGATGGAAAGGGCGATTCCCATGTCCAGCAGCGTCGCCGGCATGGGGATGACCATGGACAGCACGATCAGCACCAGCACGCCGGTGATGATCAGCGGCCGCGTGGCCAGCGCCGCGCCCTGGCCGGTTTCGGCAATGCTCATCGGCTTTCCCCGGTTCTGGCCGGCGCCAGCAGGCGCTCGGAGGTCCATCCCGGCCCGTTCATCATCCCCGAGCGGCGCAGGAAGATCAGCACCTCGATGCGATCGACGGGCGGCAGACGCATCAGCCTCTCGTCGAGATCCGGCGGCAGGGTCTCGCCGTTCAGCAGCCTTTCCCTGGCGTCGCGGATGATGGCGTCGCGGGTCCATGTCCCGTCGACGGAAGCGGCCGCAAGCGCGGTGGACAGGACAAGCATGGCGATCACGATGCCCTCTTCAGTTCGCGCAATGCGGTCTCAAGCTCGCCGAAGGAGGGGCGGACATGGTCGGGCGCGGCCTGGCGTCCGACCTCGACGCAAAGGTTGGTGGCATGCTGGTGCAGCCCTGCGACCAGCACGGACTTGATCACGTCATAGAAGGCCTGGTCCTGCTTCATCACCGCCGACAGCCGTTGTGCGAAGGGTGCCACCAGCGCGTAGGCCAGGAACACCCCCAGAAAAGTGCCGACCAGCGCGCCGCCGATCATCTTGCCCAGCACCTCGGGCGGCTGGTCGATGGAGCTCATGGTCTTGATCACGCCCAGCACGGCCGCGACGATGCCCAGCGCCGGCAGCGCATCGGCCATGTTCTGCAGCGCATGCGGCGCGTGCATCGCCTCCTCGTTCATCAGACCGATGCGCTGGGACAGCATTTCCTCGACCTGGTAAGGGTCGTCATAGTTCAGGCTGGCCGACCGCAGCGTGTCGGTAATCAGCGTGACCGCGTTCTCATCGGCCAGGATGCGCGGATAGGTCTGGAAGATCGCCGAGGCCTCGGGGTTCTCGATATGTTCCTCGAGCTCGACGGGGCTGGAACGGGCGATCCGCAACAGCTGGAACAGCAGGCACAGCACGTCCTGCAGGTCGGATTCGTGCCAGCGCGGCCCCTT